>NZ_JBNFOM010000019.1:0-76398 GCF_057364785.1 Brevibacterium sp. LAARM2_SD2
CGGGTCTGAGATGGCCTAGGCAGCCTTGGCCATCTCAGACCCGACTGGCGCAAACCACTGGTCAGTCTGATCGGTGCGCGGTGCCTGCCACGGGTTGGGCTCACTTCGGTATCCAGGGCTCAGGTAGTGAACTGAGCCCTCCGGCCCAGGGTGAGCCGGTTCACGGGCGAGGGGCGCTCGGTGCAGGGGAGGGAGCGGAACTGTGACCAGGCTCTCCGCGGTGGCGAACGATCTCGATTGGACGGGGCGCGGTCGACCTCGGTAAGCTGGAACCACCGAAGACCGTCGGTCTCTGTGGGAAATCAAGAATCCGCCATCGGATGATTGTGCTCGCAGACGAAGACTCCGCAAGGAGTGACCCTCGCAGGTGAGCCAGAGATCCTTCTGAAGTGAGAACCCCGTTCTCAGCCTCGAAGCGTTTCGCGCCTATCTGCGTGGAGCGCTTTTTTCGTTGTCAGGACCAGACCGGCGCCTGTACGAAAGGAATACCATGGCGAGGCCAGACAAGGCAGCCGCAGTCGAGGAGCTCAAGCAGCAGTTTGAGAACTCCGACGCTGTATTGCTGACCGAGTACCGCGGTCTCACCGTCGCGCAGATGAAAGAACTGCGCGTCTCTCTTGGTGAGAACGTCAGCTACGCCGTGGTAAAGAATACGCTGACCAAGATTGCAGCCAAGGAAGCCGGCATCGCCGGTCTCGATGAGCTCCTCAACGGGCCCACCGCGATCGCGTTCGTCAACGGCGAACCGCCTGAGGCTGCCAAGGCTCTGCGTAACTTTGCCAAGGCGAATTCTCAGCTCGTCATCAAGGGTGGCTACTTCGACGGTGCCGCCCTGACCGCTGAGAATGTCAACCAGCTCGCCGACCTCGAATCCCGCGAAGTGCTGCTTGCAAAGGCAGCCGGTGCCATGAAGGCAAGCCTCCACCAGGCGGCTTACCTCTTCACCGCTCCGCTGGTCAAGGCCGCGCGCACCGTCGATGCTCTCCGCGAGAAGCAGGACTCCGCTCCTGCCGAAGACGCCTGAGCACCACCCCACAAACCCGGTCACCGCAGGTGACCACCACAGGAAGGATTGGCCACCATGGCTAAGCTCACCGCAGACGAGCTCATCGAAGCTTTCAAGGAGCTCACCCTCATCGAGCTCTCCGACTTCGTCAAGAAGTTCGAAGAGGAATTCGACGTCGAGGCTGCTGCCCCGGCCGCTGTCGCCGTTGCCGCTCCGGCAGCCGGTGGCGGAGAAGCCGCTGCTGAAGAGAAGACCGAATTCGACGTCATCCTCGAATCGGCCGGCGAGAAGAAGGTCCCCGTCATCAAGGAAGTTCGCGGGATCACCTCCCTCGGACTGAAGGAAGCCAAGGACCTCGTCGACAGCGCTCCCAAGGCTGTCCTCGAAGGCGCTTCGAAGGAAGATGCCGACAAGGCCAAGGAAGTCCTCGAGGCTGCCGGCGCCACCGTCACCATCAAGTGACTTCTCTCGCGGCAGTCTGACTGACCGCGGATCGCAGAACCCCGCAACCGGCAACGGCTGCGGGGTTCTTCGCGTCTACCCGGCCGTCGGGTCCGCCCGCCGTCGCGCGCACTCGCCGTCGCGCACGCCCGCCGCACCGAAGTCGCGGACGCAGAGTGTCGATGTCGAGCGCGCAAATCGACACTCTGCGACCGGAAGTCGCCCGGCCGGGCCTGCGCGTCGGGCCTGCACGCCAGATCTGTGCCAGCCCAGCGCCCGCCCGGCCCTGCACGACGCCCAGCACGCCGCCCGGCCCGACACCAGCACCGAGGCGATGGTGCCGATCCGCTACATCCCGACCGGCCCATTGCGGTCGGCCAGACCATAGAGTTGAGACCATGACGACGACCGACCGCCTTGCAACGCAGCTGCGCGACCGGATCCGCACAGCCTGGGAAGCCGGTCCGCTGTTCATCGACCCCATCGTCGTTCCCGGCCTCACTGCCCGCCAGCGCGCATCCCTCGAAGCAGCCGTCGCCACCGCCGAGGAGTCGGGCATCCCGGTCTACGTCGCCGTCTCTCCTCCGACCTGGCTCGGAGCAGAGGAGGCCTGGTCGCGCTTCACCGCCGATCTCGCGTTCTCGATGTTCGAGAGTTCGAACGCGGAGCAGGCCATCGTCGTCTTCGCGGAGACCGACGGTGGGGCGCGGCTGCTGTCCTACCTCGTCGACGACAACGGCCCGGCCGTCCCACCCGGCCTCGACGAGCTGCCCCGCTCGGCCACCGACGATTTCCTGCCCCTCGAACTTGCGGTGCCGTATCACCTCGAGATCCTCGTCGCTGCGGCCACCGGCGCACCCCCGCCATCGCCTCTCGACTTCGATCCAGCTGACGCCGGTGAAGGCGGCAGCCGCGACTACATCGAGGCCACGGGACTCGACGATGCCAGTCCCGACACTCTGGTCCTCGCCGCTTCGGGTCTCGCCGCCCTGGGGCTGACCGCGTGGGTGCTGTCGCGACGGCAGAAGTATGCGTGGAGATCGCAGCTGACGACCGACCCCGAACTCGTGCGCAGGCATCGTCTCGTCCCCGCCGTCGAGAAGTCGCAGGCGGAACTCCCCGTCCCGCAGAGCACCGGCGATGAGGTCTGGGCCCTGCGCGATCGCGGGCTCCGCATTCAGGAGGCGATCGCGGCGATCGTCGCCGCGCATCCCGACTGGGCTGCGCACCCCGACCATTCCCATCGGCAGGCGATCTTCGCCCTCACCCGCTCGGACAAGTGGGTGCGTTCGATGCTCGGTCGCTCCACGCTGCCGGACCCAGGAGAAGCTGACGAGAGGAAGTCCTGTTACTTCTTCCCGGCCCATGCCAAACCGGTGAGCAGCTATGCGATGAAGCAGGCAGGCACCGTGCTCACGGTCAATGCGTGCGCGACCTGCATCGCCGACCTCGAGGCCGGACACGACCCCGTCTGCCTCATGGTGCCGAAGGATCCGAAGTCACCGCGGTCCCGCGCAGTTCCGTATTTCCAGCGTGACGACGCCTACGCAACCTCCGGATTCGGCAGCTTCGTCGACCTCGAGGTCGCGATCCTCGACTACGGGGTGCCCGGGGCTGCGAAGCGGGTGCCGTCGGAGGAGAGGTCATGACGGCGACGAGCGCACCCCGGAACCTCTCTCGGACGAAGAACTGGACGCCCTTCGTCGTGCGGCTCGCGGCGGCGATCGTCGTCTTCGCCGCCGTGACCGTCGGCGCCGCACTTGTCAGCGCCTCCCTCTTCGACGATGCCAAGCAGGAGCGCATCGCCGTCGAAGACAGTGGGGAGATCAGAGTCGACTCCGTCTATTCCGACCGCATCGCCAGCGGTCTCGACGCCGACTACGATCGCACCCCTTACCAGCAGATCGCCTCCGGATTCGCCGAGGATCCCGTCTATGTCGACGACTACGCTGCCTGGTCGGTCGCCGATGCGGACCTCGAGGCGATCCGCTTCGAGGTCGAGGGTCTCGACGATCCGATCTTCGTCGCGTTCCTCACGACCTCCGACCTCGACGCCACCGACGGCGACCTCGACCTCGCCGCCGCCAGGATCAGCCGCGAGCTGCCGACGGAGACGGGAACGGTGCTCACCTTCGACAGTATCCTCGAGGGCAGCGCGGAGAAAGGCATCGACCGGGAGGCCTTCTGGCACCGGCCGGACATCACCTCCGATGAGACCGTCTCCGGCGCCGCGCTCGCCTGGGTGCGCGAGCTCAAGACCGTCACCCCCGAGGAGCCGTACACCGATACGGAATACGTCGCCGACCCCGGGAACGAACAGGACCCCCGTGACCTCGCCTACCACCCAGGATCCGCGATCGCCGGAGCGACCATCGGTCTGGTCCTCGGCGCTGGCGTGGCCGCCGTCGCCGTGCCGCTCATCGTCTGGATCCGTCAGCGCAGGGAAGGGCGGCCGTCGACGGTGACGACGAAACGCGACGGCAACCGGTCGCGAGCGAAGGAGGGGAACAGGCGATGAGCACGACACCCCAGCAGATCGCCGAGGCGCTCAAAGCCGATCCGTTCTGGATCGATCCGGCCCTCGCCGACACCCTCAACCCGACGCTCATCGACAAGGCGAAGACGACCGTCGACGGACTCGACTTCCCCGTCTACGTCATCGCCGTCGATGCCGACCGCGTCGATCGTGAGGTGCTCGAGCAGATCAAGGTGTTCCACGGCGGTGAAGGCGCATACGTCATGATCAACGGCGCCGAGGACCTCGCCGTCGACGAGACGTTCGCCGACACGGACGAGAAGCTCGAGGTCATGGATCAGAACCTCAACGCCTCCGACGACTGGAACGTCTCCACCCCGTCGACGACGAAGCTCAACATCCTCCTCGGCTACTATGCCGATCCGCAGGAGCGCACCGACACCGAGGCGGTCACCGGGCAGGAGGTGCCCGGCACCGAGGTCGTCGACGACAGCGGATCCGGGTCGTTCGCGCCGCTCTTCCTCGGCGCGGCGATCCTCGTCCTCGCGCTCGTCATCGCCGGTGTGTGGCTGGCGAAGTCGGCGCGGGAGCGCAAGCAGGACCGTGAGCGGGAGCATGCCTTCACGCTTCCGTCCCGGCTCCTCAACCGCGTCGATTCCCTCCAGCGCAGCTCGCTGCGGGACTCCATCAGCGGCGAGACGGCTGAGCTCGCCGAGTCGCTCGGCCGCCTGCAGACCGCCGACCTCGATGCTGCCGGTGCCGACCGGGTCGAGCGGGCCCTCGACGCTTATCAGATGGCCCGCCGCATCGTCGATGACGAGGCTGCGACGCGTCTCGACCTCGCCGGTGCGATGGTCCTCATCCGGCAGGCCGGACATGAGATCGCCGAGGCGGGTCGCAGTCCGAGGAAGCGCGGGGCCCGCAGGTCGACCGTGCCGCAGAGCCTGTGCACGATCAATCCGCTCCACGGCGAAGCGCAGACGACGTCGCGCGTCGACGCCGACGGGCAGAGCGTGCGGGTTCCCGTGTGCCGGGCGTGCGGTGACGACCTGCGCGCCGGCCGCGAACTCCGCTGGATCTTCGACGGAGACACACCCTACGTCGAGGGAAACAGCGTGTGGGCGCGCACGCTCTTCGGTGCGATCGGCGGCGATCTCGTCACCGCCCTCCACCGCGAGCGCCCCGACCTCGACGGGAGCTAGGGTCCCCGAAGCTCGGCTGTCGCCGTTGACGATCGGCGAGGCCTTCTGCCCAAAACTGAGTTACTTTCCAGTAATAATACTGTTTGATGTGCGATTATGACTATGGGCGTCGAATCGGGCCGATGATTGGCCTGTGGTGTTGATACCGTGTGCCATTCCGTGGAATCACTCCACCATGAGAACAGTGAGGATTGAATGGTGCAGCACATCTACACACGCGCGCTCGGGATCACCGCGACGGTCGCGGTCATCGTCGGTTCCGGACTCTCGCTTGCCCCCACCGGTGCGGCGCAGGCGGCCCCGAGCTCGAGCGACTGTCCCGACGCCGGCGCGATGCCGCCCGTCGACAACGACGGACCGAGCTTCGTCGACTCGAACGTCAACGTGTACGCAGGCGGCGATTTCTCCGTCGACGAATTCGCCGCCGAGACAGAAGGTCTCCTCGTCGTCGACGGCGATGCGGTGTTCGACCGCGGGGACTTCACCTACGGCATCGGCTCCGTCGGCGTCGGGTCGGGGATCTCTCCGGCGGGTGGCGACGTCATGGTCCGGGTCGGCGGCGATCTCACCATCGTCGATCCCACCCGGGTCGAAGTCGGGGCACAGGTCGACGGTGGTGGCGCAGTCGTCGTCGGCGGGTCGCTGACCGGCGCGCTCGAGACGAACGGGGGCTCGCGGACCGACGGGGTCGGGAAATCGAGTGCGCTCGGAGACTATGAGGGACACGCTGCCGCACTGGGGCGCGATTCCGCGCGGCTCGCGGCGAGGACTCCGACCGGAGACACCGCGGTCTCCGGAGGCCAGGTGACCTTCACCGGGAGCAATGACGCCGAGACCCAGGTCTTCGCGATCAGCGCCGCTGAGCTCGACGGAGCCCGCGAGTTCCACTTCACCGGGATTCCCGACGGAGCTCCGGTGGTCGTCACCGTCACGGGCGGCGGAACCGTGAGCCTCGAATCGACGTACGTCTCGTACAACGGCGAGCGGGCGGACGCCTACGGTCCCACCCTCGGCACTGCGGCGTCCCGGATCCTGTGGAATCTCCCGGCGGCGACCGCGGTGAATTTGGACGGCGGCGGGCAGTTCATCGGGTCGTTCCTCGCTCCGGCAGCCGATCTCACCGTCTCCGCGAGCACGAACGGGCGACTTCTCGCCGGAGGCACCATCGTCATGACCGGTGACGGCAATGAGAACCACGCCTATCCGTGGATCGGTGGGGAGGGGCTCGAATGCCGCCCCGATGATTCGGGCGAGGAACCCGGAGACGGTGCGGAGACGGACACGACCGCCGATGCCAACGCCGAGGCGGCTGCAAATTCCACCTCCGACGCAGCGTCTGAATCCGGATCGAAATCCGATGCGGCGAGCCAGGGAACGTCCGGGTCCGAAGCCGAAGCCGAAGCCGAAGCCGATGCCGGCGCAGGGGCTGGGGGAGCGTCCGGGACGGAACCCGACGCGGCGAGCCAGGGAGCGTCCGCGTCTGAGTCGGCTGCCGATGCCACCGCCGAGGCCGCTGCAGGCTCGACCTCCGACGCAGCGTCTGCAGGAGCGTCTGAGTCCGGGTCTGAATCCGGTGCAGACACAGCGGCTGAGGGAACCACCGCGTCCGAATCCGATTCCGGCGCAGGGGCGCAGTCCGGTTCGGAGGCTGACGCAGTGAGCGAGGTTGCGGCCGATGCCGACAGCGATGTGCCGGGTCCCCGCTCCGATGCCGACACCACAGCCTCTGCGGCTGAGACCGACGTCGGTGCGTCCACGTCAGCGGAGCAGGACGTCGACGCGTCGGGAGACAACGGCGACGAGCAGGACAGCAATGCCGACGGAACGGACTCGGCTTCCGCCGCAGGTGTCCGAGCGGAAGCCGAAGCAGACGGGACCGGAGTGAGCGATGCCCGCGCCGATGCTGCCGTGGACTCGGCTTCCGCCGAGGCAGGCGCCGCCGCAGACACGGATGCGAACACCGCGGGATCCGGCGGTGACAACGAGCAGGCCGACGCCGCGGGCGACCGGCTGCCGACGACCGGCGCGTCCGTCGGCACGGGCGCTGCGATCGGCGGTGGACTCATCGCCCTCGGAGCGGGACTCGTCGCACTGGTGCGCAGGCGCCGTTTCGTCCGCACCGACCGCTGACGGAGAGGCCGCCACCCCTCAAGGGGCCCTCACGCAGAAGTTCCGGACGCGGAGTGTCGAATCGAGCGAGCAACATCGACACTCTGCGTCCGGAAATCGCTGTGGCCCCGCAGCTTCGCCGAGCGACGCACGGCGCAGCCCGCCTCAGGGCTGGGGGAGCGTGATCTCCCTGGGGATCGTGCGGTCATGGTCACCGGGCATCGCACGGGAGGGCAGGGTCACCTCGGCGTCGGGTCCGTGCTGCGCCTCATCCCAGGCGTCCTCATCGTCGGCGCCGAAGCCTCCGGTCGCCAGATCGGCACCCTCGGCCGGCTCACCGCCGAGATCCGACCCCGGGCTCTGATTCGGCACCGACGCGAGCCGGAAGCCGTCGAGGTCGGCGACCTGCCGCTCGACGAACGCCCGGTCGACCGGAACCCCGTGTCCGGGGACGAAGACCGTCGCCTGCGGGAACGCGAGGAGGGCGTGGAGGCTCTCGACCCAGTGGCTCAGCGACGCGTCGCTGCCGGCCTGCGGGGGAGCGCCCTCCTCGATGAGGTCGCCGGTGAAGACGACGCCTGATTCGGGGAGGCTGACGACGACGTCGGCCGTGGAGTGTCCGCCGAGCACGGAGAGTTCGACGGGGACACCGCCGAGGTCGATCGTCGTGGGCGCCTCACCCGCCTCGGCGATGGGGGTGACCTCGACGAGGAGGTCGCCGGGATCCTCGGGCAGCTCCCGGGCGAACGCGGCGGTGTCGGGATTCGACCGCAGCGCGTCGAGGGCGATCCACGTGCTCGCGGCCTGGTCCGCGGCGAACGCGGGGGAGGCGAAGACCCGGTCGATGCCGGCGTCGACGAGGGCCGCCGCACCGAGGTAGTGGTCCCAGTGATCGTGGGTGATGACGAGGTCGATGGGATTGGCGACGCCGTTGGCCTCGCGGCTGATCTCGGCCGCACGCGCGGCAAGCGCACCTGCCGCAGTGGGGCCGGGGCCGGCGTCGACGATGAGACTGCGATCGGCGCCGGTGATGATCCCGCAGTTGACGGCGGCCGGGTCGAAAGTGAGCACGGTGATGGTCGTCATGGGCACAGTCTAGGACCGCTCGGCCGCCGCGGACGGGAGGCGGTGGAATAGGATCGCTGATGCGGGGCGGCGTCCCCGCTCACCGACTACGGACAAGGAGATCGATGGAGATCACCCGCATCCTCGCAGGAACCCTGCCCGCTGAGCGGATCGACGCGACCGTCGCCGAGGTGGTCGCCTTCGACCGGATCATCAACGCCGACTCCGGGATGGGCGAGGATTTCGATCCGCTGCCCGCCGAGGTGCGGAAGCGACTGACCCAGCCAACCGACTACACGACGAACGAGTTCTGGCTCGGCCGCCTCGGCGGGTGGATCGTCGCGAAGGGCATCGCCTATCTCGATCTCAAGGACAACCTCAACGGCGCGGAGATCCATGTCTCCGTCCACCCCGAGCACCGGCGGCGGGGACTCGGCGGCGAACTCCTCGCCGTCGTCGAGGGGGATCTGCGCTCGGACGGGCGGACCCGGCTGACGAGCTTCAACGAGGTTCCCGCGACCGTAGTCGCAGCGGACCTTCGGGGCGCGCGGATCGCCGCGGCCTCCGGGGCCGGAGCGCTTCCGGCGGACCTGGCCGATGTCGCCTTCGCCCGCGGTCACGGGTACTCGCTGCGGCAGATCGAGAGGTGCGCGATCGCCCGACTCCGGCTACCGGAACATGACGTTGCGAATTCGGCGACGGCTATGAGATCCTCACCTGGTCGGGGCCGGTGCCCGAGGAGCACCTCGATGCGCTCGCCGTCGTCCATCGGGCGATGTCGACGGACACTCCGGGGGCGGCCGACCTCGAAGAGGAGGAGTTCTGGGACGCCGAGCGCGTCCGTGCACTCGATCGGCAGCGCGCGGACGCGGGCGAGCGGATGCACACCGCACTCGCTGTGCGACGTCCCAGCCGGCACGACGGCGGCCCCACCGACCACGGGGAGTCCCCGGAGTTCGAGGTCGCAGGCTACACCGAGGCGGCTCACTTCGACGACCGCCCTGCCGTCGCCTTCCAGGGTGGGACGCTTGTGCTGCGCGACCACCGCGGGCATGGACTCGGGGCGAGGCTCAAGCGGGCCAACCATGGACAGCTGCTGCGGTCGAGTCCGGTCGAGCGCGTCTACACGTGGAATGCGGTGGAGAACGCCTGGATGCTCGCGATCAATGTCCGGGCCGGCTTCGAGACGTTCGCGTGGACCGGAGTGTGGAAGAAGGAGCTGCCGACGACCGCCTCGGCGGGGGAGAGGAACCACGCGAAAAGCATGCTTGCGTGACTTGACCGAATGCTATAAGCTTGATATTTGCGTTGCTGTGCCTGTGGCGTGCCTTCATATAGCGGGGGGCAGGTCAGTTCCACTCCAGTGAACCACGTTGTCGCCCGGTGTCGAAATCGACACACCCGGGGATCGGCAGCCGGTGAGCGAGTGGGGTAGCGACGTATCAATTGGTGAAGCACTCGGAAGGATCCCATTGGCCGCCGCCAACGATAACACCAGGACCGCTAATCCCCCCAAGAGAATCTCATTCGCGAAGATCCGCGAACCGCTTGAGGTTCCCGACCTGCTCGGACTCCAGACCGACAGCTTCGACTGGCTCATCGGATCGGAAGCGTGGCAGGACCGCGTCGCCGAAGCCATCGAAATCGGAGACGACTCCGTCGCGACCACGTCCGGTCTCGAGGACATCTTCGAAGAGATCTCACCGATCGAGGACTTCGGTGGATCGATGTCGCTGTCGTTCCGTGAGCACAGGTTCGAAGCTCCCAAGTACTCGATCGACGAGTGCAAGGAACGCGACATGACCTACTCGGCGCCGCTCTACGTGACCGCTGAGTTCATGAACAACAACACCGGCGAGATCAAGAGCCAGACCGTCTTCATGGGCGACTTCCCGCTCATGACCGACAAGGGCACGTTCATCGTCAACGGCACCGAGCGCGTCGTCGTCTCGCAGCTCGTCCGCTCGCCCGGCGCCTACTTCGAGTCGAGCGTCGACAAGACCACGGACAAGGACATCTTCTCCGCGAAGATCATCCCCTCCCGCGGTGCCTGGCTCGAGTTCGAGGTCGACAAGCGCGACCAGGTCGGCGTCCGCCTCGACCGCAAGCGCAAGCAGTCGGTCACCGTCCTGCTCAAGGCCCTCGGCTGGACCGAGTCGAAGATCCTCGAGGAGTTCGGCGAGTTCGAGTCGATCCGCGAGACCCTCGCCAAGGACACCGTCTCGACGCAGGAAGAGGCCCTGCTCGACATCTACAAGAAGCTGCGTCCGGCAGAGCCGGCGACCGCCGAGGCCGCCCGCAACCTGCTCAACAACCTCTACTTCAACCCGAAGCGCTACGACCTGGCCAAGGTCGGCCGCTACAAGGTCAACCGCAAGCTCGGCGTCGACGCTCCGCTGTCGGACTCCGTGCTGTCCGTCGACGACGTCGTCGCCACCATCCGCTACCTCGTCTCGCTCCATGCCGGAGTCGAGAGACGAAGGGTGTGCGCGACGGCGAGGAGATCGAGCTGCGCGTCAAGCTCGACGACATCGACCACTTCGGCAACCGCCGCATCCGCGCGGTCGGCGAGCTCATCGAGAACCAGGTCCGCACGGGTCTGTCCCGCATGGAGCGCGTCGTGCGCGAGCGCATGACGACCCAGGACGTCGAGGCGATCACGCCGCAGACGCTCATCAACATCCGTCCCGTCGTGGCCGCGATCAAGGAGTTCTTCGGAACCTCGCAGCTGTCGCAGTTCATGGATCAGAACAACCCGCTCGCGGGTCTGACCCACAAGCGTCGCCTGTCTGCGCTGGGCCCCGGTGGTCTCTCCCGCGACCGCGCCGCCATGGAGGTCCGTGACGTCCACCCGTCGCACTACGGCCGCATGTGCCCGATCGAGACCCCCGAGGGTCCGAACATCGGTCTCATCGGTTCGCTCGCCTCGTACGCGCGGATCAACCCGTTCGGCTTCATCGAGACCCCGTACCGCAAGGTCGTCGACGGTGTCGTCACCGACGAGACCGAGTACCTCACCGCCGATGACGAGCTCGACTACAACATCGCGCAGGCGAACGCTCCGCTGACCGACGATCAGCGCTTCGCGGAAGAGGAAGTCCTCGCCCGTCCGAAGGGCGGCGGCGGCGAAGCCGAGCTCGTGCTCCGCGACCAGATCGACTTCATGGACGTCTCCGCGCGTCAGATGGTGTCGGTCGCCTCGGCGCTCATCCCGTTCCTCGAGCACGACGACGCCAACCGCGCCCTCATGGGTGCGAACATGCAGCGTCAGGCCGTGCCGCTGGTCATGTCCGAGGCCCCCGTCGTGGGCACCGGCATGGAGTACCGCGCCGCGGTCGACGCCGGTGACGTCATCGTCGCCGAGAAGTCGGGTGTGGTCACCGAGGTGTCGGCTGACTTCGTCACCGTCCTCGCCGACGACGGCACCCAGCAGACCTACCGGGCCTCGAAGTTCAAGCGCTCGAACCACGGCACGTCGTACAACCAGCGCATCATCGTCGACGAGGGAGACCGCGTCGAGGTCGGTGCGGTGCTCGCCGACGGACCCTCGACCGAGGGCGGCGAGATGGCTCTCGGCAAGAACCTCCTCGTCGCGTTCATGTCGTGGGAGGGCTACAACTTCGAGGATGCGATCATCCTCTCGCAGCGCCTGGTCCAGGACGACGTCCTCTCCTCGATCCACATCGAGGAGCACGAGGTCGACGCCCGCGACACCAAGCTCGGTGCCGAGGAGATCACCCGGGACATCCCGAACATCTCGCCCGACGCCCTCGCCGACCTCGACGATCGCGGCATCATCCGTATCGGCGCCGAGGTCACCGACGGCGACATCCTCGTCGGCAAGGTCACCCCGAAGGGTGAGACCGAGCTGACCCCGGAGGAGCGTCTGCTCCGGGCGATCTTCGGTGAGAAGTCCCGTGAGGTCCGCGACACCTCGCTGCGCGTGCCCCACGGCGAGATCGGCACCGTCATCGGTGTGCGGGTCTTCGACCGTGAGGACGACGACGAGCTCTCGCCCGGCGTCAACCAGATGGTCCGCGTCTACGTCGCCCAGCGACGCAAGATCACGATCGGCGACAAGATGGCCGGCCGCCACGGCAACAAGGGCGTCATCTCGACGATCCTGCCGGTCGAGGACATGCCGTTCCTCGCCGACGGAACCCCCGTCGACGTCATCCTCAACCCGCACGGTGTTCCGCGTCGTATGAACATCGGACAGGTCTTCGAGATCCACCTCGGATGGATCTCCAAGCAGGGATGGAAGATCGAGGGCAGCCCCGAGTGGGCCGAGGAGCTTCCGCAGCTCGCCCGCGAAGCCGAGCCGGGCACCAACCTGGCCACCCCGGTCTTCGACGGTGCGCACGAGCAGGAGCTGCGCGGACTGCTCGACGCGACGACCCCGAACCGCGACGGTGATCGACTCATCGACTCCTCGGGCAAGGCCCAGCTGTTTGACGGCCGCTCCGGCGAGCCGTTCCCGTACCCGATCTCCGTCGGATACATGTACATGCTCAAGCTCCACCACCTCGTCGACGACAAGATCCACGCGCGCTCGACCGGTCCGTACTCGATGATCACCCAGCAGCCGCTGGGCGGTAAGGCGCAGTTCGGCGGTCAGCGCTTCGGTGAGATGGAAGTGTGGGCCCTCGAGGCCTACGGTGCGGCGTACACGCTGCAGGAGCTGCTGACGATCAAGTCCGATGACATCCCGGGCCGTGTCAAGGTCTACGAAGCCATCGTCAAGGGTGAGAACCTGCCCGATCCGGGAATCCCCGAGTCGTTCAAGGTCCTCATCAAGGAGATGCAGTCGCTGTGCCTCAACGTCGAAGTCCTGTCGTCCGACGGCGGCCAGGTCGAGATGCGCGACTCGGAGGACGAGGTCTACCGGGCAGCTGAGGAGCTCGGCATCGACCTGTCCTACCGCGAAGCCCAGACCGTAGAAGAAGTCTGAGCACTTCCACTTCAACCGACACAGATTTTCGATGAGCCCTGAGCTCATCACCAGGAAAGAGGATTTACGTGCCTGACGTCAATTACTTCGATGAGCTGCGGATCGGTCTCGCCACCGCCGATGACATCCGCGGTTGGTCGCACGGTGAGGTCAAGAAGCCGGAGACCATCAACTACCGCACCCTGAAGCCGGAGAAGGACGGACTCTTCTGCGAGAAGATCTTCGGCCCCACCCGTGACTGGGAGTGCGCCTGCGGCAAGTACAAGCGCGTGCGCTTCAAGGGGATCATCTGCGAGCGCTGCGGCGTCGAGGTGACCCGTGCCAAGGTGCGCCGTGAGCGCATGGGCCACATCGAGCTCGCCGCTCCCGTCACCCACATCTGGTACTTCAAGGGCGTTCCCTCGCGCTTGGGCTACCTGCTCGATCTCGCGCCGAAGGACCTCGAGAAGGTCATCTACTTCGCCGCATACATGATCACCTCTGTCGACGAGGAGTCCCGGCACCGGGATCTGCCGAGCCTGCAGAACAAGATCGACGTCGAGAAGCAGCAGATCGGCGACCGCCGTGACGCCGACATCGACCGTCGTGCCAAGAAGCTCGAAGAGGACCTCGCGGCCCTCGAAGCCGACGGCGGAACCGCGCAGGCCAAGAAGAAGCTGCGCGACGTCGCCGACAAGGAGATGGACAAGCTGCGCAAGAACGCCGATCGCGAGATCGACCGTCTTGAGCAGGTGTGGGACCGGTTCAAGAACCTCAAGGTCAACGACCTCGAGGGCGACGAGAGCCTCTACCGCGAGATGTTCGCCCGCTTCGGCCTCTACTTCACGGGTGCCATGGGCGCCGAGGCGATCCAGAAGCGCCTGCTCGACTTCGACCTCGAAGCCGAGTCCGAGAAGCTGCGCGAGCTCATCAACACCGGCAAGGGACAGCGCAAGACCCGCGCGCTCAAGCGCCTCAAGGTCGTCAACGCGTTCCTCACCACGGACAACAACCCCGAGGGCATGGTCCTCGACGTCGTCCCGGTGATCCCGCCGGAGCTGCGTCCGATGGTCCAGCTCGACGGTGGTCGCTTCGCGACCTCGGATCTCAACGATCTCTACCGTCGCGTCATCAACCGCAACAACCGCCTCAAGCGCCTGCTCGACCTCGGTGCTCCCGAGATCATCGTCAACAACGAGAAGCGGATGCTCCAGGAAGCCGTCGACTCGCTGTTCGACAACGGTCGTCGCGGTCGTCCCGTGACCGGACCGGGCAACCGCCCGCTCAAGTCGCTGTCGGACATGCTCAAGGGCAAGCAGGGCCGGTTCCGCCAGAACCTGCTCGGCAAGCGCGTCGACTACTCGGGCCGTTCGGTCATCGTCGTCGGTCCGCAGCTCAGCCTCCACCAGGCGGGTCTGCCGAAGACGATGGCGCTCGAGCTGTTCAAGCCGTTCGTCATGAAGCGCCTGGTCGATCTCAACCACGCGCAGAACATCAAGTCGGCCAAGCGCATGGTCGAGCGTCAGCACCCGCAGGTGTGGGACGTGCTCGAAGAGGTCATCACCGAACACCCGGTGCTCCTCAACCGCGCACCGACCCTGCACCGTCTGGGCATCCAGGCGTTCGAACCGCAGCTCATCGAGGGCAAGGCCATCCAGCTGCACCCGCTCGTGTGCTCGGCGTTCAACGCCGACTTCGACGGTGACCAGATGGCCGTCCACCTGCCGCTGAGCCCCGAGGCGCAGGCCGAGGCCCGCATCCTCATGCTCTCGGCCAACAACATCCTCAAGCCCTCCGACGGCAAGCCCGTGACCATGCCCTCCCAGGACATGATCATCGGTCTGTACCACCTCACCTCGGAGCGCAGGGGACTCGCCGGTGAAGGCCGGTCGTTCTCCAGCCTCGGCGAAGCCATCATGGCCTTCGACCACGGCGAGCTCGACCTCGGTTCGGCTGTGACGATCCGTCTCGAGAACGTCGTTCCCGGAACCGATCTCGATGTTCCCGAGGGCTGGGAGCCGGGCACGCCGCTCGACGTGGAGACCACGCTGGGCCGCGCGCTGTTCAACGACTACCTGCCCGCGGACTACACCTACGTGAACTCGACGATCGACAAGAAGGCGCTGAGCCGGATCGTCAACCACCTCGCGGAGGAGTACCCGAAGGTCGAGGTCGCGCACACGCTCGACAACTTCAAGTCCGGCGGCTTCCACTGGGCGACGCGCTCGGGCATCACCGTGGCGATGTCCGATGTCGTCTCGCCTGAGGCGAAGACGGAGATCCTCGAAAACGCCGAGGCGCTCGACACGAAGGTGCAGCAGCAGTACGAACTCGGTGCGCTCACCGATGACGAGCGTCGCAATGAGCTCGTCAAGCTGTGGACCGAGACCACCGAGAAGGTCGACCAGGTTATGCGGACGAACTTCCCGGAAGAGAACTCGGTGCTCCGCCTCGTCGAGTCCGGTGCATCCGGTAACTGGATGCAGGTCCGTCAGCTCGCCGGTATGCGCGGTCTGGTGACGAACCCGAAGGGTGAGATCATCCCACGTCCGATCACCTCGAACTACCGCGAGGGCCTGTCGGTGCTCGAGTACTTCATCGCCTCCCACGGCGCCCGCAAGGGCCTCGCGGACACGGCGCTGCGTACCGCTGACTCCGGCTACCTGACCCGTCGCCTCGTCGACGTGTCGCAGGACGTCATCATCCGCACCCAGGACACGGATTCGACCAAGGGCATCACCCTGCCCGTGGCCGAGCGTGACCACGAGGGCAACCTCGTGCCCCACGAGTACGTCGAGACGAGCCTCTACGGCCGCCTCACCGTCTCCGATGTCACGGACGCCGACGGCAACGTCATCGTTCCGGCGAAGACCGACGTCACGGCGGATGTCATCGACACCCTCGTGGCCGCCGGCGTCGAAGAGCTCAAGGTCTACTCCGTGCTCACCGCGGATTCGGACACGCAGATCTCGGCGATGCACTACGGTCGGTCGATGGCCACCGGCAAGCTCGTCGACATCGGCGAGGCGATCGGCACCGTCGCGGCTCAGTCGATCGGCGAGCCCGGCACCCAGCTGACGATGCGCACCTTCCACACCGGTGGTGTGGCGGCGTCCTCGGGTGACATCACCCAGGGTCTGCCCCGTGTCACCGAGCTCTTCGAGGCTCGCACCCCGAAGGGCTTCGCCCCGATCGCCGAGGCGACCGGTCGTGCGAAGATCGACGACAGCCGCAAGACCCGCTTCGTTGTCATCACCCCCGATGACGGCAGCGACGAGATCGAGCACGCAGTCTCCAAGCGTGCCCGCCTCCTCGTCGAGGACGGTCAGCACGTCAAGGCGGGCGAGCAGCTCGTCGTCGGCGCGGTCGACCCGAAGCAGGTGCTGCGCATCCGCGGTCGTCGTGAGGCCGAGCGCTTCCTCGTCGAGCAGGTGCAGAAGGTGTACCGCTCGCAGGGCGTGGGCATCCACGACAAGCACATCGAGGTCATCGTGCGCCAGATGCTGCGTCGCGTCACCGTCATCGAGTCGGGCGACACGAACCTGCTGCCCGGCGAGCTCGTCGACCGTGGGCGCTACCAGGCGGAGAACCGTCGCGTGGTCGCCGAAGGCGGTCAGCCCGCCTCGGCGCGTGATGAGCTCATGGGCATCACGAAGGCCTCGCTGGCGACCGAGTCGTGGCTCTCGGCTGCGTCCTTCCAGGAGACGACGCGCGTCCTCACCGAGGCCGCGATGGAAGGCAAGTCGGACACGCTCATGGGTCTGAAGGAGAACGTCATCCTCGGTAAGCTCATCCCGGCCGGCACCGGTCTCCAGACGCACCGCAACATCGTTGTGGAGCCGACGGAGGAGGCGAAGGCGGAGATGTTCACCAACAGCTACGGTGACTTCTACGCGGGCATCGGATCCGATTCCGGCTCCGCCATCCCGCTCGAGGACTACGACTACGGCGCCTTCAGCTGAGTCGGCATTGAGCTGCCGCAGTCCGGTCCGCTGACCGGCTGAGGCGACTCGGCCGCCTCCGAGTGCACGCAAGGGGCACCCACCGATTCGGTGGGTGCCCCTTCTGCATGCCCGCGACATGCTTGTGCCGATTGTGACTGTCGGCCAAAAGTCGTTCTGCGGGCAACCAGTCGATGGGCAGAACGACTTTTCGCCGACACAGCGTGCGTGTCGCAAACTTCTCGCCGGCAGAACCACTTTTGCCCAGCGCAACCGCTTCCGGCGCGGACACACTTCCAGCAGGCTGACTCACTTCCAGCCGGCGCACACTCTTCCAGCAGGCAGACACACTTCTGGCCGGCGTACGCGCTTCTTGCGGGCACTCGCCCGCGACACGCTTGTGCCGATTGTGACTGTCGGCCAAAAGTCGTTCTGCGGGCAACCAGTCGATGGGCAGAACGACTTTTCGCAGGCGCAACGTGCGTGTCGCAAACTTCTCGCCGGCAGAAACACTTCTGCCCAGCGCAACCGCTTCCAGCGCGGACACGCTTCCCGCCCGCAGCTGCACCGCAGACTCTCAGCCGAAGAGGACCTGCGCCTCTTCCCACCGGTCGAGCGGCACGGTCTTGAGGCTGTCGACGGCCGAGGCCATCTCGACGGCGACGATGTCGGTGCCCTTGAGGCTCGCCATCTTGCCCCACTGCTCACCGTGGGCGAGGTCGGCCGCGGCCATGCCCAGACGCGTCGAGAGAACCCGGTCGTAGGCGGTGGGGGAGCCGCCCCGCTGCAGGTGACCGAGGATCGTCGCGCGGGTCTCGATGCCCGTCTGCTCCTCGATGAGCGGCGCGAGGTAGTTGGCGATGCCGCCGAGGCGGGCCCGGCCCCGGGAGTCGACTCCGCGGTCGGCGATCTGCTCGTCGAGGCCCTCGGGCACGAAGCCCTCGGCGACGACGACGATCGGGGCGCGACCGCGATCCCGCGCCGAGGTCACCCACTGCCCGATCTGCTCCATCGACACGGGGAACTCCGGCATGAGGATCGCGTGCGCCCCGCCGGCCATGCCCGAGTGGAGGGCGATCCAGCCGACGTTGCGGCCCATCACCTCGATGACCATGCACCGGTGGTGGGACTCCGCGGTGGTGCGCAGACGGTCGATCGCCTCGGTGGCAATCGACTGGGCGGTGTCGAAGCCGAACGTGTAGTCGGTGTTGTCGAGGTCGTTGTCGATCGTCTTCGGCACGCCGACGATGTTGATCCCCTCCTCCTCGACGAGGCGGGAGGCCCCCGAGAGCGTCCCCTCACCGCCGATCGCGACGATCGCGTCGATGTCGTGCGCGGCGAGCACCTCCCGCATCCGCGCGGGACCCCCGTCCTCGTAGGGGTGGGTGCGGGAAGTGCCGAGGATCGTGCCGCCGCGTCCGGAGAGGCCGCGGACGTCGAGCATCGACATCTCGAACATGTCGTCCTCGAGCAGACCCCGCCAGCCGTCGCGGATGCCGACGAACGACGAACCGTGCGAGCGGATGCCCTTGCGGACGATGCCGCGGATGACGGCGTTGAGGCCGGGGCTGTCGCCGCCGGAGGTGAGGATTCCGATTCTCATGTCAGCTGTCCCTGGTCCTTTCCTCGGTAGCCTTTGGCCAAGTGCACGTCGTGGCCGGCCATGAGCGAGAACCCCTTGAGCACGACGGTGCCGTTCGAGCCGTCGCCTCTGGCCGACTGCCGGATCTCGTTGCCGGCCATGATGTTGATCGTCTCGTCCTTGATCTGCACGCCCGGCGGCACGTAGATGTCGTTGCCGGCCCACATCGAATACGCCACGAGTTCGACGGTGACGCCGGGACCCATGACCTCGGTGAGGTCGATGTTGTCCCCGCCCATGAGCGCGTACGTCGTCACCTCGGCGGTGCCGGCGGGCACGTCGATCTCCCGCCCGGACATGATCGCCACCGAGTTCACGGGGCTCGCCGAGCCCGGCGGGGCAGTCGGCGAGAGCGGCGCGGGTGCATTGCGCGGCACGATCTGGGCACCCGGGGTCGTTCCGCCCGTCTGCTGCTCGAGGCGGTGGTGGAGTTCGCGTCCTTCGGGCAGGTCGACGATGAGCGGAGCGAGCTCGTCGAGGTACTTCGCCCGGATCGCCTCGTCCTGCCGCTCGGCGGTCTCATCGGGGTCGAGGCGACCGCTGCTCACCGCCTCGGTGATGACGGCGAGGACGGCGTCGCGGTCGGCGTCGGAGGCCCGGATCCTCGGGCGGGACGGTGGTTCGAGCTGTTCGTCGGGCATGACCCCCAGTGTAGCGGCGGACACACTCTCCGGTGTCGGACGATTCACCGACGAGGCGGGACACGACGAAGGCGGTGCCCCGATAACGGGACACCGCCTTCTCACCTCTCCTCACAGGGCAGGTCATCCTCGCCGAGGCGGCCCACCACGGCGAGGAGAGACTGACCTCAGCGCTTGAGGTCGTAGCGGTCGGCCTCGACGACCTTCGACCAGGCATTGACGAAGTCGTTGACGAACTTCTCCTGTGCATCGTCGGAGGCGTAGACCTCGGCGATCGCGCGCAGCTCGGAGTTCGACCCGAAGAGCAGGTCGACACGGCTGCCCGACCACAGCTTCTCACCGGCCGGGGAGTAGGACTCGTAGAGGTTGGTCGTCGCCGAATCGCCGACGGCCTTCCACGTGTTGCCGAGCTCGAGGAGGTTGACGAAGAAGTCGTTCGTCAGCTCGCCCTTGCGGTCGGTGAACACACCGAGCTCGGAGTCCTCGTAGTTCGCGCCGAGGACGCGGAGTCCGCCGATGAGCACCGTGAGCTCGGAGGTGGTGAGCCCGAGCAGGCTCGCCTGGTCGAGGAGGAGATACTCGGCGGCCAGCGGCAGGCCCGGGGTGAGGTAGTTCCGGAAGCCGTCGTGGGTCGGCTCGAGGTAGGAGAAGGACTCGACGTCCGTCTGCTCCTGCGAGGCGTCCCCGCGTCCGGTCGACACGGGCACGGTGACGTCGAAGCCCGCAGCCGCGGCGGCGGTCTCGACGCCGACGGCCCCGGCGATCGCGACGACATCGGCGAAGGAGGCGCCGGTCTCGGCGGCGATGCGCTCGAGCACGCCGATCACCTCGGCGAGCTTGGCCGGCTCATTGGCCGTCCAGTTCCGCTGTGGTTCCAGCCGCAGGCGACCGCCGTTGACGCCGCCGCGCATGTCGGAGACGCGGTGCGAGGACGCGGCGGCCCACGTCGTCGACACGAGCTGGGAGACGCTGAGGCCCGAGTTGCGCACGGCCGCCTTGACGAGTTCGACCTCGCCGTTGTTGAGCGGGGTGCCCGCTGGGATCGGATCCTGCCAGATGAGGTCCTCGTTCGGCACCTCGGGTCCGAGGTAGCGGGTCGCGGGTCCCATGTCGCGGTGCGTGAGCTTGAACCACGCACGGGCGAACGCGTCCTCGAAGGCCTTCTGATCGTCCTTGAAGCGACGCGAGATCTTCTCGTAGGCGGGGTCGAAGCGCAGCGAGAGGTCGGTCGTGAGCATGCGGGGCTCACGGCGTCCCTCACCCTGGGCCATCGGCACCATGTCGTCGCCGCCGCCGTCGACCGGACGCCACTGGATGTGGCCGCCCTCGTTCTCGAACTTCTCCCACTCGTACGCGAAGAGGATGTGGAAGAACTCGTTGTCCCAGCGGGTCGGGTGGTAGGTCCACGTGACCTCGATGCCGCTGCCGATCGCGTCGTTGCCCGAACCGGTGCCGAAGTCGGACTTCCAGCCGAGCCCCTGCTCCTCGAGGGCACCGGCTTCCGGATCCGCACCCTTGTGGCTCTCGGGGCCGGCGCCGTGGGTCTTGCCGAAGGTGTGGCCGCCGGCGATGAGGGCGACGGTCTCCTCGTCGTTCATCGCCATCCGGCCGAAGGTCTCGCGGATGTCAGCGGCGGCCTTGACCGGGTCGGGTTCGCCCTCGGGGCCCTCGGGGTTGACGTAGATGAGGCCCATCGTCGTCGCCGCGAGCGGCTTCTGCAGCTCACGGTTGCCCGCGTAGCGCTTGTCGGTGCCCAGCCATTCGGTCTCCGAACCCCAGTAGACGTCGTTGTCGGGCTCCCACACGTCGGCACGACCGCCGGCGAAGCCGAAGGTCTTGAATCCCATCTGCTCGAGGGCGACATTGCCCGCGAGGATGAAGAGGTCGGCCCACGAGATCTTCTTGCCGTACTTCTTCTTCACCGGCCACAGGAGGCGGCGGGCCTTGTCGAGTCCGACATTGTCCGGCCATGAGTTGAGCGGCGCGAAGCGCTGCTGGCCCTCACCGCCGCCGCCGCGGCCGTCCTGGACGCGGTAGGTGCCGGCGGAGTGCCAGGCCATGCGGATCATGAACGGACCGTAGTTGCCGAAGTCGGCCGGCCACCAGTCCTCGCTCGTCGTCATCAGCGCGGCGAGGTCCGCCTTGAGCCCGTCGTAGTCGAGGGTGGAGAACTCCGCCGCGTAGTCGAAGTCGGCGTCCATCGGGTCGCGGGCGGGCTGGTTCTTCGCGAGGATCTTGAGGTTGAGACGGTTGGGCCACCACTGGGCGTTGGCGTCGCCCTGCAGGGGAGTGGTCAGCGATCCGGGTTCGGACGTCGGGTTGGCACCCGAAGACGTGTGGACGACTGGGCAGCCGCCTGCAGTGGAGGTGTCGGTCATGGTGTTCCTTTCGGTGTCGAGCCCCGGGCGGGCTCAGCTGATGGCGACGGAAGGGCGCAGCGAGAGCGCCTCCCGGCTCAGACGACAGAGGGCAGTTCGAGTTCGGGCTCCGGAGCCGCACTGCGACGGGCGCAGTCCGGGCACAGACCCCAGAACGTCACCTCGGCCTCGTCGATGACGAAGCCGTGATCGTGTGATGGGGTCAGGCACGGGGCCTGACCGACCGTGCAGTCGATGTCGACGATCCGGCTGCACTCCCGGCACACGAGATGGTGGTGGTTGTCGCCGATGCGCCGCTCGTACCGGGAGACGGACCCGGACGGTTGGATGCAGCGGAGGAGACCCGCCTCGGTGAGGGTGTGGAGTGAGTCGTAGACGGCCTGATGGGAGACCTCGGGGAGGTCCTGTCTGACCGCGCGGATGACGGTCTCGGTGTCGGCGTGGGGATGGGAGTCCACCGCTGCCAGCACCGCGACTCTCTGCTTCGTCACGCGCAGGGAGCTGGTCCGCAGGATCGCGGAATAGTTCCCCGTCGGCGCCTGTTGTTCCTCTGTCACCCCTTCACCCTTGCATGGTTTTCTTGAATGAGTCAAGGAAGCGACCCTGCTATATCGTGACCCGTGTCTCTCCGCCCGAGGGCGGCCGGGCGGAGCAGGATACGCCGCTTCCGGCGATTTTGACCGGAGGCTCGCGCACGCGATATTCTGGGAGGCGACTGATTGTGTTATCTGCGTCGTCGGACGATCATGCCAGGTGTGTTGTGAGGCCTGGACCCCGTGTGAGTGCGACCGGCGCAGGCCGCCCGACCGAGCAGAACCCTGCGCGCGCGTGTCCTTGCGACACTCCCGAGCGCAGGGTGCGTGAGGCCGCGTGGTTACTGGCATCGGGAGTCAAGCTTCACCCGGTGTTCAGTCGGATATGTCCCACGGTTCACAAACGCGACCTGCGTCGCGGCCGATGTGGGAATTAGGTTCATCGAGAAGCAATGGAGAACGCTTAGTGCCGACAATCCAGCAGCTCGTCCGCAAAGGACGGCATAACAAGTCCGCAGGGTCCGACGCCCCTGCCCTGAAGGGCAGCCCCCAGCGTCGCGGCGTGTGCACCCGTGTGTACACCACGACCCCCAAGAAGCCGAACTCGGCTCTTCGCAAGGTCGCTCGTGTCAAGCTCTCGAGCCAGATCGAAGTGACCGCGTACATCCCCGGTGAGGGACACAACCTGCAGGAGCACTCGATCGTGCTCGTGCGCGGTGGCCGTGTCAAGGACCTTCCGGGTGTGCGCTACCGGATCGTGCGCGGTTCGCTCGACACCCAGGGTGTCAAGGGCCGTCAGCAGGCCCGCAGCAAGTACGGAGCGAAGAGGGAGAAGAAGTAATGCCGCGCAAAGGTCCTGCACCGAAGCGACCGATCGTCGTCGACCCGGTCTTCAACTCGCCGCTCGTCACGCAGCTGATCAACAAGATCCTGCTCGACGGCAAGCGCTCGACCGCCGAGCGCATCGTCTACGGTGCCTCGAGGCACCCGCGAGAAGAACGGCAACGACCCGGTTGCCAACCTCAAGAAGGCTCTCGACAACATTCGCCCGTCCCTCGAGGTCCGCTCCCGCCGCGTCGGCGGTGCGACCTACCAGGTGCCGGTCGACGTCCGTCCTGCTCGTTCGACGACCCTGGCACTGCGCTGGCTCGTGGGCTACGCCCGCCAGCGCCGTGAGAAGACGATGACCGAGCGCCTCATGAATGAGATCCTCGACGCGGGCAACGGCCTCGGTGCCGCTGTCAAGCGCCGTGAGGACACCCACAAGATGGCCGAGTCCAACAAGGCCTTCGCCCACTACCGCTGGTGATCGTCGCCCTTGCCGCCCGATCGGTCTGCTGCGCAGACCGGTCGGGAGGGAAGGGTCTGCGGTCAAGTCATCGATTGAGAGAGAGACACCGTGGCACTTGACGTGCTCACCGACCTGAACAAGGTCCGCAATATCGGCATCATGGCCCACATCGATGCCGGTAAGACCACTACGACCGAACGCATCCTGTTCTACACCGGTGTGAACTACAAGATCGGCGAGACCCACGACGGTGCCTCGACGATGGACTGGATGGAGCAGGAGCAGGAGCGCGGCATCACGATCACGTCGGCCGCGACGACCTGCTACTGGCACGATTACCAGATCAACATCATCGACACCCCGGGACACGTCGACTTCACCGTCGAGGTGGAGCGCTCGCTCCGCGTCCTCGACGGCGCCGTCGCCGTGTTCGACGGCAAGGAAGGCGTTGAGCCGCAGTCCGAGACCGTGTGGCGTCAGGCTGACAAGTACAACGTTCCGCGTGTGTGCTTCGTCAACAAGATGGACAAGCTCGGTGCGGACTTCTACTTCACCGTGCAGACCATCAAGGACCGCCTCGGTGCGAAGCCGCTCGTCATCCAGCTGCCGATCGGCGCCGAGTCCGACTTCGAGGGCATCGTCGACCTTCTTGAGATGAAGGCCTACATCTGGCCTGACGAGTCCAAGAAGGGTCAGGACATGACCGAGATCGAGATCCCCGCGGATCTTGCGGACAAGGCCGAAGAGTACCGTGCCCAGCTCGTCGAGGACGTCGCCGAGAGCTCGGAAGAGCTCATGGAGAAGTACCTCGAGGGTGAGGAGATCTCGGTCGCCGAGCTCAAGGCCGGCATCCGCGCTCTCGTCATCGAGTCCGAGGCCTTCCCGGTGATGTGCGGTTCCGCGTACAAGAACAAGGGCGTCCAGCCCATGCTCAACGCTGTCCTCGACTACCTCCCCTCGCCGCTCGACGTGCCTCCGATGATCGGACACAACCCGAGCAACGAGGAAGAGGAGATCGTCCGCAAGCCCTCCGTCGACGAGCCGTTCTCGGCACTCGCGTTCAAGGTGGCCACGCACCCGTTCTTCGGTGCGCTCACCTACGTCCGCGTGTACTCGGGACAGGTGAAGTCGGGCGAGCAGGTTCTCAACGCCACGAGCGGAAAGAAGGAGCGCGTCGGAAAGCTCTTCCAGATGCACTCCAACAAGGAGAACCCGGTCGAAGAGGCGATCGCCGGTCACATCTACGCGTTCATCGGTCTCAAGGACACGACGACGGGCGACACGCTGTGCGATCCCGCACACCCGATCGCTCTCGAGTCGATGACCTTCCCCGAGCCCGTCATCTCCGTGGCCATCGAGCCCAAGACGAAGGGCGACCAGGAGAAGCTCTCGGCTGCCATCCAGAAGTTCGTCAAAGAGGATCCGACCTACCAGGTCGAACTCGACCCGGAGACCGGCCAGACCGTCATCCGCGGCATGGGCGAGCTCCACCTCGACATCCTCGTCGACCGCATGCGTCGCGAGTTCAAGGTCGAGGCGAACGTCGGCAAGCCGCAGGTCGCGTACCGCGAGACGATCCGTCGCGCCGTCGAGAAGTACGACTACACCCACAAGAAGCAGACGGGTGGATCGGGACAGTTCGCCAAGGTCCAGGTGACCTTCGAGCCTCTCGAGGTCGACGGCGACACGATCTACGAGTTCGAGAACGCCATCACCGGCGGTCGCGTGCCTCGTGAGTACATCCCGAGCGTCGACGCCGGCATCCAGGATGCGATGCAGCTCGGCGTCCTCGCCGGCTACCCGCTGGTCGGCATCAAGGCCACTCTGGTCGACGGTGCCTACCACGACGTCGACTCCTCGGAGATGGCGTTCAAGATCGCCGGTTCGATGGTCCTCAAGGAGGCCGTGAAGAAGGCGAACCCGGTTCTGCTCGAGCCGGTCATGGAAGTCGAGGTGCGCACCCCTGAGGAGTACATGGGCGACGTCATCGGCGACCTGAACTCTCGGCGTGGCCAGATCCAGTCCATGGACGACGCTTCCGGCGTGAAGGTCGTCAAGGCTGTGGTCCCGCTGTCGGAGATGTTCGGCTACATCGGAGACCTGCGGTCGAAGACCCAGGGCCGCGCGGTGTACTCGATGCAGTTCTCCAGCTATGCGGAGGTCCCGAAGGCTGTGGCCGACGAGATCATCCAGAAGATGCGTGGCGGAGAGTAATCTCCACAGCTCATCGCCAAGGTGATGTAGAACAACATCACTGGAATGAAAGATAACCAACAAAGGTCTAAGATATGAACCGCATATCTTTTGCCAACCACGAGGAGGAACCCAGTGGCAAAGGCTAGTTTCGATAGGACTAAGCCGCACGTCAACATCGGCACCATCGGCCACGTTGACCACGGAAAGACCACCTTGACCGCTGCGATCACCAAGGTCCTGGCGGACAAGTACCCCGATCTCAACGAGGCTCGCGCCTTCGACCAGGTGGACAACGCACCTGAGGAGAAGGAGCGGGGCATCACCATCAACGTCTCGCACGTTGAGTACCAGACCGAGAAGCGTCACTACGCTCACGTCGATGCCCCTGGTCACGCCGACTACATCAAGAACATGATCACCGGTGCTGCTCAGATGGACGGCGCGATCCTCGTGGTCGCCGCCACCGACGGTCCGATGCCGCAGACCCGTGAGCACGTCCTGCTCGCGCGTCAGGTCGGTGTGCCCTACATCGTCGTGGCTCTCAACAAGTCCGACATGGTCGACGACGAAGAGCTCCTCGAGCTCGTCGAGTTCGAGGTCCGCGACCTGCTCTCGAGCCAGGAGTTCGACGGCGACAACGCTCCCGTCGTCCAGGTCTCCGCTCTCAAGGCCTCGAGGCGACGAGAAGTGGGTCAAGACCGTCGAAGACCTCATGGATCAGGTCGACGAGTACGTTCCGGAGCCGGAGCGCGACATCGACAAGCCCTTCCTCATGCCCGTCGAGGACGTCTTCACGATCACCGGTCGTGGAACCGTCGTCACCGGTCGTGTCGAGCGCGGCGTCCTCCTCCCCAACGAGGAGATCGAGATCGTCGGCATCAAGCCGAACTCGTCGAAGACGACCGTCACCGCCATCGAGATGTTCCGCAAGACCCTGCCGGATGCCCGTGCAGGTGAGAACGTCGGTCTGCTTCTCCGCGGCACCAAGCGCGAAGACGTCGAGCGCGGCCAGGTCATCGTCAAGCCGGGTTCGATCACCCCGCACACCAAGTTCGAAGGTCAGGTCTACATCCTGAGCAAGGACGAGGGCGGCCGTCACAACCCGTTCTACTCGAACTACCGTCCGCAGTTCTACTTCCGGACCACCGACGTCACCGGCGTCATCACGCTGCCCGAGGGCACCGAGATGGTCATGCCCGGCGACAACACCGACATGTCGGTCGAGCTCATCCAGCCGATCGCCATGGAGGAAGGCCTCCGCTTCGCCATCCGCGAAGGCGGCCGCACCGTCGGTGCAGGTCGAGTCACCAAGATCATCGAGTGATCTGACTCTTCTCCACTGAGCCTCACCGCTCAGCGCTGAAGCCCACAGGGGCCGCAATCATCATGATTGCGGCCCCTGTGGCGTCTATGCTGGACTTTCGCACAGCCGCATCGCACAGCCGCATCGCACAGTGAGGAGACAGAGCATGGCAGAGGGTCAGAGCTGGGCGGCCGACGCCGTCATCTACCAGGTCTATCCGCGCTCGTTCGCCGACGGCGACGGCGATGGGATCGGCGACCTGCCGGGGATCCTCGAGCGCTTCGACCACTTCACCGACCTCGGCGTCGACGCGATCTGGCTCTCCCCGTTCTACCCCTCGCCCGGCAACGACGCCGGCTACGACATCAGCGACTACCGGGACGTCGATCCCGTCTTCGGCACGCTCGCCGACTTCGATGCGCTCATCGCCCGTGCCCATGCTGCGGGCGTGCGCGTCATCGTCGATCTCGTCCCCAATCACACGTCCGCCGTCCATCCGTGGTTCCAGAAGGCCATGAGCGCCGAGGCGGGGGACCCTGCTCGTGACATGTACATCTTCCGCACCGGTCGGGACGCGGCGAGGCGCCGCCGAACAACTGGACATCGGTCTTCGGGGGTCCTGCATGGACCCGGGTCGACGGCAGCGACGACTGGTACCTCCATCTCTTCGATCCCACGCAGCCCGACCTCAACTGGGACAACCCGGCAGTGCGGGAGGCGTTCGAGGGAGTCCTGCGTTTCTGGCTCGACCGCGGCGTCGACGGCTTCCGCGTCGATGTCGCCCATGGTCTCGTCAAGGCCGAGGGCCTGCCCGATCACCAGCCCGCCGGTGACGGCGACGCGGGACCGGCGGCGTCACCGACCGCGGCCTCGCCGTTCTTCGACCAGGACGGGGTCCACGATGTCTACCGGGCGTGGCGGCGGGTCCTCGACGATTATCCGGGGGAGCGGATCCTCGTCGCCGAAGCCTGGGTCGAACCGCTCTCGCGACTCTTCCGCTACGTCCGCGACGACGAGATGGATCAGGCCTTCAACTTCACCTTCCTCATGGCCGGCGTCGACCCGGGGAACCTCCACCGCGCCGTCGATGAGACCTTCGCGGCAGCTGCGAGGTTGGGGCGAGCCGACGTGGGTGATGTCGAACCACGACACCGTCCGCCATGCCAGCCGCTTCGGACTTCCCACCCCGCCGCCGCATCAGCGCGGAATCGGGCCCGCGGACCCGCAGCCGGACGAGGCGCGGGGCCGACGGCTCGCGGCCGCGATGGCCCTCGTCGAACTCGGCCTGCCCGGCTCCGCCTACGTCTACCAGGGCGACGAACTCGGCCTGCCCGAGCACACCCAGCTGGCAGCCGATGAGCGACGGGATCCGGTGTTCGCCCGCAGCAGGGGGACCGAACTCGGACGGGACGGGGCGCGCACGCCCTACCCCTGGTGGGACACGGATGACCACCTCGGCTTCGGCACCCGCGCCGACGCTCAGACGTGGCTGCCCCAACCCGAGTCGCACCGCGGCCTCGCCCGCGACGTCCAGCGCGCCGCCGCGGACTCACAGCTTCGCCTCTACACCGAGCTCATCGCCCTCCGACGCGCCCGGGGGATCGGGCGCGGAGCCTTCGCGTGGCACGCGCTCGACGATCCCGACGCCGGTCTCCTCGCCTTCACGAGCGCGACCGCCACCGGCACGATCCTCGTGATCGCGAACCTCACCGCCGCGCCGCGGGCGCTGACCGGGCTGCCGGCGGGGGACCTCATCGCCGCAAGTCACCCTGACGCAATGTCGGAGGGAGTGCTGAGTGCGGACAGTGCCGTGTGGATCGCGCTCGAGTGATTCCATTCCGCCTGACTTGGGGTAATGTGGCTCACAGACGACCATGACATGTGCAACGCTGCAGAGTGGCAGGTGAGCAATGACGGAGAAGGCAAGGAAGCACCGACCGTGGCGACTGGCGCTGGCCGGCGGTGCGCTGCTCGGTCTCGTCGCAGTCACCGGCTGCAGTGCGAACACCTCGACACCGACCCTGACGTGGTACATCAACCCCGACAACGGGGGCCAGGCGACGATCGCCGAACAGTGCACGGCTGAGGCCGACGGGGCGTACCGGATCTCGACGAGCCTGCTGCCCAACGATGCCCCCAGCCAGCGCGAGCAGCTCATCCGCCGCCTCGCCTCGGCGGACTCGTCGATCGACATCATGAGCCTCGACCCGGTCTACGTCGCCGAGATGGCCAATGCCGACTACCTCGCCCCCGTCCCCGAAGAGTACATCGGGGAGTTCACCGACGGGGTCATTCCCTCCTCGGTCGAATCCTCCACCCGGCAGGACGTCCTCGTCGCCGCCCCCTTCTGGGCCAACACCCAGCTGCTGTGGTACCGCAAATCCGTCGCCGAGGCGGCCGGGCTCGATATGTCCCAACCGGTGACCTGGGACGAGATCATCGATGCCGCTGAAGGTCAGGACAAGCGCGTCGGCGTGCAGGGCATCAGGGCCGAGTCGCTGACGGTGTGGATCAATGCGATGGTCGAATCCGCCGGCGGGCAGATCGTCGAGAACCCCGACGCCGATTCGCCCGACCAGGTCACCCTCGGCCTCGACTCCGAGGCGGCCGGAGTGCTGCGGGCATCATGGAGCGGATCGCCGAGACCGGCGTCGGCGGCCCCGCACTGTCGAACCTCGACGAGAACGGGGCGATGCTCGAATTCCAGAGCGACGACGGCGGCTTCATGGTCAACTGGCCCTTCATCTACTCGGCTTCGCAGGCCGCCGTCGAGGACGGCAGCCTCGACCAGGCGGTCCTCGACGACATCGGGTGGACTCTCTACCCCCGCGTCGACGAGGGGCAGGAATCGCGGCCGCCGCTGGGCGGGATCAACCTCGGCGTCGGTGCCTTCTCGGAGAACCCGGACCTCGCCTTCCAGGCCGTCGACTGCATCCGCTCACCGGAGAAGCAGTCCGCGTACTTCCTCACCGACGGCAACGCCCCGTCGAACCTCGCCGCCTTCGACGATCCGGAGGTGCAGGAGGCGTTCCCCGCCGCACCGGTCATCGCCGAATCGCTCCAGGTCTCCGCCGCCCGGCCGCTGACGCCCTACTACAACGAGGTGACCGGCGGAATCCAGAAGTCCTGGCACCCGCCGGAGGCGTCCGTCCGGACTCCACGCCAGCGCGGTCCCAGGAATTCATCCTCGAGATCCTCAAGGGGGAGAGGCTGCTGTGAAAGCAAAGGTGTCGAACCGGCAGCGCGGTGAGACGAGACTCGGGTGGATGCTCTCGGCCCCTGCGGTCATCATCCTCCTCGCCGTCACCGGCTATCCCATCCTCCAGGCGGTGTACTTCTCGTTCTTCAACTACCGGATGACCGACCCGGACAACCGCTACGTCAACTGGGGGCAGAACTACATCGTCATCCTCACCGATCCGCTGTGGTGGCAGACGGTCGGGGTGACCCTGCTGCTCACGGTCGTCACGGTCGCCGTCGAACTCGTCCTCGGGTTCGCGCTCGCGCTCGTCATGCTCAATGCGCTGAAAGCGGTGCGGCCGTGGGTGCGCACGGCCATCCTCATCCCCTACGGCATCATCACCGTCGTCGCGGCGTTCTCCTGGAAGTACGCCTTCGACCTCGGCACCGGCTTCGTCGGCACGTGGCTGTCGATGCCGGCCTTCGACTGGTTCGGCGACTTCTGGTCCTCGTTCATCGTCATCTGCGCCGCGGAGATCTGGAAGACGACGCCGTTCATCTCCCTGCTCCTCCTCTCCGGTCTCGCGCAGATCCCCAGCGACATGCTCGAGGCGGCGACCGTCGACGGCGCGACCTGGTGGCAGCGGATGTGGAAGGTGATCATCCCGAACATGAAGGCGGCCATCATGGTGGCGCTGCTCTTCCGCACCCTCGACGCGTTCCGCGTCTTCGACTCCGTGTTCGTCATGACCGCCGGCGCGCAGAACACCGCGACGGTCTCGTTCCTCACGTACAACCAGTCGATCGGCCAGCTGCAGCTGGGCATGGGCTCGGCGCTGTCGGTGCTGCTCTTCCTCAGCGTCGCCCTCATCTGCTTCATCTTCATCAAGTTCTTCAAGGTCGACCTGGCCCAGGCGAGAGGTGAGTGAGACGATGTCCGGCCGCAAGCACACCGTCTGGTGGATCGTCATCAGCCTCGTCGTCGCCGTCTACGCGCTCTTCCCCGTCGTGTGGATCGTCTCCCTGTCGCTGAAGTCGCCCGGCGACATCGCGAACAAGCAGTTCTGGCCCACCGCGATCGACTGGTCGAACTACGAGCTGATCTTCACCGGGGCCGCGAAGGACCTCTTCCTCCCCGCGCTCGTCAACTCGATCGGGATCTGCCTCATCGCCACCGTCATCGCCGTCGTCCTCGCCACGCTCACGGCCTACGCGGTGGCCCGTCTCGACTTCCCGGGCAAGAAGCTCATCCTCACGATGGCCCTGGCCGTGTCGATCTTCCCCGTCATCTCGCTCGTCACCCCGTTGTTCCGGATCTGGTCGGCGATCGGGCTCTACGACACGTGGGCGGGCCTCATCATCCCGTACCTCTCGCTCACCCTGCCGATCTCGATCTGGACGCTTGCCGCATTCTTCCGGCAGATCCCGTGGGAGCTCGAGCAGGCCGCGCAGGTCGATGGGGCGACGAGCTTCCAGGCCTTCCGCAAGGTCATCGTGCCCCTGGCCGCCCCCGGCGTCTTCACCACGGCGATCATCGCGTTCTTCATCGCGTGGAACGACTTCGTCTACGGGATCTCGCTGACCTCGACCTCGGCGGCCCGACCGGTGCCCGCGGCCCTGTCCTTCTTCACCGGCGCCAGCCAGTTCGAAGAGCCCGCCGGCGCGATCTCCGCGGCGGCGATCATCGTCACGATCCCGATCATCATCATCGTCCTGCTCTTCCAGCGCCAGATCGTCTCCGGTCTGACCTCGGGAGCCGTCAAGGGATGAGCCCCACGCCCACCACCCCACACCAGCGGAGTTGAGAACCATGTCCGAGATCGAACTGCGGAACATCATCAAGCGCTACGGCGACGGGTACCCCGCGATCAGCGATGTCAGCCTGCGGATCGCCGAGGGCGAGTTCGTCATCCTCGTCGGCCCCTCGGGCTCGGGCAAGTCGACCCTGCTGCGGATGATCGTCGGCCTCGAGGACATCACCGAGGGCGACCTGCGCATCGACGACGAGCGGGTCAACGACTCCGCACCCCGCGAACGCGACCTCGCCATGGTGTTCCAGAACTACGCCCTCTATCCGCACCTGACCGTCGCCGAGAACATCGCGTTCCCGCTCATGCTCGCCAAGGGGCAGTACTCGAAGGAGGAGATCGACGAGCGGGTCAACCGGGCGGCGACGCTGCTCGAACTCCGCGACCACCTCGACCGCAAACCCGCGAACCTCTCCGGCGGGCAGCGCCAGCGGGTGGCGATGGGCCGGGCGATCGTCCGCGACGCGAAGGCGTTCCTCTTCGACGAGCCGCTGTCGAACCTCGACGCGAAGCTGCGCATCCAGATGCGGACCGAGATCTCGCGGATGCAGCGCAACCTCGGCGTCACCACCGTCTACGTCACCCACGACCAGACCGAGGCGATGACCCTGGGCGACAAGGTCGCGGTGCTGAAGAAGGGCGTGCTCCAGCAGTACGCGAGCCCGCAGGAGCTCTACGACGAGCCCGTCAACCTCTTCGTCGCCGGCTTCATCGGGTCACCGCCGATGAACTTCCTGCCGGTGGAGAACGTCGACGGTCGGCTCCGCTCGCCGTTCGGGGAATTCAGCCTCCCGGCCGCCGAGGCGGAGAAGCTGCGCGGCGCCCCGCAGTACCTCGTCGCCGGCATCCGGCCCGAGGACTTCCATGATGCGGCGACCCTCGACGAGGCGAAGCGCGGCGGGGGAGCGCTCCTCAGCGCCGAGGTCGACGTCACCGAATGGCTCGGCAACGAGGTCTACGCCTACATCCCCTTCGAAGCGGAGCCGGCGGTGAGGAAGGCACTCGAGGAGCTCGACCGCGACCTCGACGGCGAGGGCGCGCGCACGCAGGTCGTCGCCGTCCTCGACCCGTCCACCTCGGTGCGCGAGGGCGATACCATGGAACTCTGGTTCGACCCGGCCAAGGTCATGGTCTTCGATCCCGAGACGGGAGAGAACCTCACCCGCGACCCGGAGAACGCGCAGCGCCTCGCCGCGGAGTCCGAAGCCGCCCGCCAGCGGGCCCTCGAGCGGGCGAAGTCACAGCAGGCGGCCAGCGTCTGAGACTTCACTCACAAGCACAACCCCCGGAATTGCGCGGATGCACGCGGCTGTGAAAAGATAGTCAGGTTGCGTTCTGGGTGTTGACCCCTGCACTGCGGCCTTCTGGCCGCGAACAGCCCGGAACACTATCGGATCGATGAATCTGCGACACCGCGGGTTCGGACCGAGCAGCCAATGAGTAGAAGCGCCGTCGGCCCTGACAGATGAGAAGCGAGAGCTTCGTCCGCCAGGATCAGCCGACACGCCCGACCTCGGGGGTCGGTCATGGTCAGCCGGCACAGACCCCTGTCGCATCCGCGGCGGGAGGTTGATGGCCGGAAGGAACAAAAGAAAGAGACGACGCCATGGCGGGACAGAAGATCCGCATCCGGCTCAAGTCGTACGACCACGCTGTGATCGACAGTGCTGCGCGAAAGATCGTGGACACCGTCACTCGCGCTGGTGCGACTGTTGTGGGCCCGGTGCCGTTGCCGACGGAGAAGAACGTGTACTGCGTCATCCGTTCGCCGCACAAGTACAAGGACAGCCGTGAGCATTTCGAGATGCGCACGCACAAGCGTCTGATCGACATCGTCGATCCGACGCCAAAGGCCGTCGATTCGCTCATGCGTCTCGACCTCGCCGACGACGTCAACATCGAGATCAAGCTCTAAGGGAGGGAAAAATGGCGAACACTCGTTCCTCAGCTCTCCCGACCACCCGCAAGGTCAAGGGCCTTCTGGGTACCAAGCTGGGCATGACCCAGGTGTGGGATGAGCAGAACAAGCTCGTGCCGGTGACCGTTGTGGCCACCGGAAACAACGTTGTCACCCAGATCCGCGACGAAGAGACCGACGGCTACCCGGCCGTGCAGATCGCCTTCGGCGAGATCGACCCGCGCAAGGTCAACAAGCCGACCGCTGGTCACTTCGAGAAGGCCGGCGTGACCCCGCGCCGTCACCTCGTCGAACTGCGCACCGCTGACGCCGGCGAGTACTCGCTGGGTCAGGAGCTCGGTGTCGACACGTTCGAAGCCGGAGTCAAGGTCGACGTCACCGCGAAGACCAAGGGCAAGGGCACCGCTGGTGTCATGAAGCGCCACGGCTTCTCCGGTGTCGGCGCCTCGCACGGTGCTCACCGCAATCACCGCAAGCCGGGTTCGATCGGTGGAGCAGCTACGCCTGGTCGCGTGTTCAAGGGCATGCGCATGGCCGGCCGCATGGGTGCCGTCAAGCACACCACCCAGAACCTCACGATCCACGCCGTGGACACCGAGAACAACTTCCTGCTCATCAAGGGTGCCGTTCCCGGCCCCAAGGGCGCCGTCGTTCTCGTTCGCTCGGCTTCGAAGGAGGCCTGAACGACATGACTGATGTCAAGACAGTCGACGTCGTCGATGCCACCGGTGCGAAGACCGGTTCCGTTGACCTGCCTGCCGAGGTCTTCGGCGTGGCGACCAACGTGCCGCTCATCCACCAGGTCGTCGTCGCACAGCTCGCAGCTGCCCGCCAGGGCACGCACAAGACCAAGACCCGCTCCGAAGTTCGCGGCGGCGGTCGCAAGCCCTACCGTCAGAAGGGAACCGGCAACGCCCGTCAGGGTTCGATCCGCGCTCCCCAGTACAACGGCGGTGGAATCGTGCACGGTCCGGTGCCGCGCGACTACTCGCAGCGGACCCCGAAGAAGATGAAGGCCGCCGCTCTGCGCGGAGCCCTCTCCGACCGCGCACGCCTCGATCAGGTCTTCGTCGTGAAGAACCTCATCACCGGCGACGCCCCGTCGACCAAGCAGGCGAAGCTCGCTCTGGGCGGCCTCTCCGATCGCAAGAACACCCTCGTGGTGCTCGACCGTGACGACGAGCTCACCTACCTCAGCGTTCGCAACCTGCCGCACGTGCACGTGCTCACCTCCGACCAGCTCAACACGTACGACGTGCTGGTCGCCGATGACATCGTGTTCACCGAGGCAGCTCTTGCCGCGTTCCTGGGCGGAAACCGCAATTCGGAGGACGCATCATGAGTCTCAACTTCAAGGATCCGCGCGACATCATCATCGCGCCGGTCGTCTCGGAAAAGACCTACAGCCTGATGGACGAGGGGAAGTACACCTTCATCGTCGATCAGCGCTCGAACAAGACCGAGATCAAGAACGCCATTGAATCGATCTTCGATGTGCAGGTCGCCAAGGTGAACACCCTGAACCGTCAGGGCAAGCGCCGCCGCACCCGCACCGGTTGGGGAAAGCGCAAGGACACCAAGCGTGCCATTGTCGCCCTCAAGGACGGATCGATCGACATCTTCGGTGGATCGCTCTAAGCGATCCTTCGCATAAGAAGGACAAGACTCATGGGAATTCGCAAGCACAAGCCGACGACCCCGGGCCGCCGTGGCTCGTCGGTCGCCGACTTCGTCGAAGTGACCCGGTCGACGCCGGAGAAGTCGCTTCTGCGCCCGCTGCCCAAGCGCGGCGGCCGCAACAACCAGGGACGCGTGACCACTCGCCATCAGGGCGGCGGTCACAAGCGCCAGTACCGTGTCATCGACTTCCGCCGCCACGACAAAGATGGTGTCCCGGCGAAGGTCGCACACATCGAGTACGACCCGAACCGCACCGCGCGCATCGCCCTCCTGCACTACGCAGACGGTGAGAAGCGCTACATCATCGCCCCGCAGAACCTCAAGCAGGGCGCTCAGGTGGAAGCCGGACCGGGTGCAGACATCAAGCCGGGCAACAACCTCGCCCTGCGCAACATCCCAGTCGGCACCGTCGTGCACGCCGTTGAGCTGCGCCCCGGTGGCGGAGCCAAGATCGCCCGTTCTGCCGGCTCGTCCGTGCAGCTCGTCGCGAAGTACGGCCGTTTCGCTCAGCTGCGGATGCCTTCGGGCGAGATCCGCAACGTCGACGCCCGCTGCCGTGCCACGGTCGGCGAGGTCGGCAACGCCGAGCAGTCGAACATCAACTGGGGCAAGGCAGGTCGCATGCGCTGGAAGGGCAAGCGCCCGTCCGTGCGTGGTGTCGTCATGAACCCGATCGACCACCCGCACGGCGGTGGCGAGGGCCGGACCTCGGGTGGTCGTCACCCGGTCAGCCCGTGGGGTCAGCCAGAAGGCCGCACTCGCCGGCCGAAGAAAGAGAGCGACAAGTACATCGTGCGCCGTCGCCGGACCGGCAAGAAGCGCTGATTGGAGTACTGACTTATGCCTCGTAGCCTCAAAAAGGGTCCTTTCGTCGATGAGCACCTGTACCAGAAGGTCGCTCGTCAGAACGAGAAGAACACCAAGAACGTAATCAAGACCTGGTCGCGTCGCTCGATGATCATCCCGGACTTCCTGGGACACACCATCGCCGTTCACGACGGACGCAAGCACGTGCCGGTCTTCATCACTGAAGCGATGGTCGGGCACAAGCTCGGCGAGTTCGCACCCACACGGACGTTCCGTGGCCACGAAAAGGACGATCGCAAGGGCCGCCGCCGCTGAGGCGGGGGACCAGCGATCTCAGACAGGAGAGAAGGAAGCGATGGAAGCCAAGGCTAAGGCGCGTTACCTGCGCGTCACGCCTCGCAAGGCTCGGCGCGTCATTGACCTCATTCGTGGTCAGCAGGCAACCGAAGCACTTGCAGTGTTGAAGTTCGCCGAGCAGTCGGCGTCCGACCCGATTTACAAGCTCGTCGCCTCGGGCATCGCGAATGCGCGTGTCAAGGCCGACGAGGAAGGTCTCGCGTTCGACGAGAACGACCTGGTCATCTCGGAGGCGTTCGTCGACGAGGGACCGACCATGAAGCGGTTCCGCCCGCGTGCTCAGGGACGTGCGTTCCGCATTGAGAAGCGCACCAGCCACGTCACCGTGGTCCTGGCCAGCGGAGACGACCTGCCGCAGCAGAAGAGCCGGAAGGGGAACCGCTGATGGGCCAGAAGATCAATCCGAACGGATTCCGACTCGGAATCACCACGGACCACAAGTCGAAGTGGTTCGCTGACTCGACCAAGCCGGGACAGCGCTACAGCGACTACGTGCTCGAAGATGTCAAGATCCGCCAGATGATGACCAAGGGCCTCGAGCGGGCCGGCATCTCGAAGGTCAACATCGAGCGCACCCGTGACCGTGTCCGCGTGGACATCCACACCGCCCGTCCGGGCATCGTCATCGGACGCCGCGGTGCCGAGGCCGACCGCATCCGCGGTCAGCTCGAGAAGCTCACCGGCAAGCAGATTCAGCTCAACATCCTTGAGGTGAAGAACCCGGAGATCGACGCTCAGCTCGTCGCTCAGGGCGTTGCCGAGCAGCTCGCCAGCCGCGTGGCCTTCCGCCGCGCGATGCGCAAGGCGATCCAGAGCGCCCAGCGCGCCGGTGCCAAGGGCATCCGCGTGCAGTGCTCGGGCCGCCTCGGCGGTGCTGAGATGAGCCGGTCGGAGTTCTACCGCGAAGGCCGTGTGCCCCTGCACACCCTGCGCGCGAACATCGACTACGGATTCCACGAGGCGCACACCACCTTCGGACGCATCGGCGTCAAGGTGTGGATCTACAAGGGCGACATGACCGACAAGGAGCTTGCCGCCGAGCAGGCGAAGGCTCCGGCAGCGCGCGGCCCCCGTGGTCGCGGTCGCGGCCGCGGCGGTCGTGGACGGGGTCAGGAAGGCGGAGCCCGCCGGAACGACTCGGCCCGCACGACTGAGAACAACGCTGAGGCCCCCGCGGCTGAGGCCGGAACGGAGGGCTGAGACATGTTGATCCCTCGTCGAGTGAAGTACCGCAAGCAGCACCACCCCAAGCGGGGCGGCGCCGCCAAGGGTGGCACGACGGTGGCCTTCGGTGACTACGGCATCCAGGCTCTCGAGCCGGCCTACGTCACCAACAGGCAGATCGAAGCCGCACGTATTGCCATGACGCGCTACATCAAGCGCGGTGGCAAGGTGTGGATCAACATCTACCCCGACCGACCGCTGACGAAGAAGCCCGCCGAGACCCGCATGGGTTCCGGCAAGGGCTCTCCCGAGTGGTGGGTTGCCAATGTCAAGCCGGGACGGGTCATGTTCGAACTCGCCGGTGTGTCCGAGGAAGTTGCTCGTGAGGCGCTGCGCCTGGCGATCCACAAGCTTCCGCTCAAGGCCCGCATCGTGGCCCGCGAAGGTGGTGAGTGAGCATGGCGATCGGTTCGAAGAACCTGTCCATGGACGCGCTTGACGGTTACGACAACGAGCGTCTGGCGGAAGAGCTCAAGAAGGCCAAGGCCGAGCTGTTCAACCTCCGCTTCCAGTCGGCCACCGGCCAGCTGGAGAACCACGGCCGCCTCAAGGCCGTGCGTCGCGACATCGCTCGTATCTACACCGTGCTCAATGAGCGGGAGCTGGACATCCGTCCGAACCCCGCTGACGCCAAGGAAGAGGACAAGTGATGGCAGACACGACCAACACCGAGGCGACGTCTGTCGACCGCAACTCCCGCAAGACTGCGCGTGGCTACGTCGTCTCCGACAAGATGGACAAGACCATCGTCGTCGAGATCGAAGAGCGCAAGAAGCACCGCCTCTACGGCAAGGTCATGCGCAAGTCGGTCAAGCTCAAGGCCCACGACGAGGAGAACACCGCCGGTATCGGCGACCTCGTCCGTGTGGCTGAGACGCGTCCGGTTTCGGCCGCGAAGCGCTGGCGGCTCGTCGAGATCATCGAACGCGCCAAGTAAGTCAGCGTTCGCCCCTCCCTCCCGGTCCCGCCCATGGCCTGAGTCCTTCAGGCCATGGGCGGCTACCGGGAACGGGGCGAGTATGTCAATGAATCCGTTCCGCAAGGCTCGCAGCGATGTGAGAACCAGCGCGACGACAGGAGAAAACAGTGATTCAGCAAGAGTCGCGACTCAAAGTCGCCGACAACACCGGAGCCAAGGAGATCCTGGCCATCAGGATCCTCGGCGGTTCCGGTCGGCGCTACGCCTCGATCGGTGACACCATCGTGGCCACCGTCAAGGACGCAATCCCCGGCGGCAACGTGAAGAAGGGTGACGTCGTCAAGGCCGTCATCGTTCGCACGGCCAAGGAGCGTCGCCGCCCGGACGGCTCCTACATCAAGTTCGACGAGAATGCAGCTGTCATTCTCAAGGCTGATGGGGAACCCCGCGGCACCCGCATCTTCGGACCCGTGGGACGCGAATTGCGTGACAAGAAGTTCATGAAGATCGTCTCCCTGGCACCGGAGGTGTTGTGAGCATGGCGAACAAGCTCAAGATCAAGAAGGGCGACCTCGTCCAGGTGATCGCAGGTGCCCGTCAGTCGCGCGGCGGCGATCGTGGGAAGCAGGGCAAGGTCCTTGCCGTCTACCCCGAGCGCAACCGCGTCCTCGTCGAGGGCGTCAACCGCGTGATCAAGCACAAGAAGGCAACGCAGACTCAGGCCGGCGGCACCGCCGGCGGCCGTGAGACTCACGAAGCCCCCATCCATGTGTCCAACGTGGCGCTCGTTGATCCCAAGGACAACAAGCCGACCCGCGTCGGATACCGCGAAGAGCAGGTGGAGCGCAACGGTCGCACCAAGACCGTGCGGGTCCGCTACTCGCGTCGCACCGGGGAGGAGATCTGATGACGGAGACAAGCACGAACCGTCCGGCGCCGCGCCTCAAGCAGGTCTACCGCGATGAGATCGTCGGTAAGCTGCAGGAGGAGTTCGACTACGCCAACCCGATGCAGGTTCCCGGCCTCACGAAGGTCGTCGTCAACATGGGTGTGGGTGACGCAGCGCGTGACTCGAAGCTCATCGAGGGCGCGATCAACGACCTCACCCTCATCACCGGCCAGAAGCCGATCGTGACGCGGGCGAAGAAGTCCATCGCTCAGTTCAAGCTGCGCGAAGGCCAGCCCATCGGCGCCCACGTCACCATGCGCGGAGCCCGGATGTGGGAATTCGTCGACCGCGTCATCTCGCTGGCACTCCCGCGCATCCGCGACTTCCGCGGACTCTCGGACCGCCAGTTCGACGGCAACGGCAACTACACCTTCGGTCTCACGGAGCAGTCGATGTTCCACGAGATCGATCAGGATCGCATCGATCGTGTCCGCGGTATGGACATCACCGTTGTGACGACGGCGAAGACCGACGATGAGGGACGGGCCCTGCTCCGCCACCTCGGCTTCCCGTTCAAGACAAAATAATCTCTACGTTGCAGGTCCAAGCGCGCACGCCGCGGGCGGAAACCGTAACGAGGAAGGGCACGAGCCCACATGACAATGACTGATCCAGTCGCAGACATGCTCACGCGTCTGCGCAACGCCAACTCGGCTTACCACGAGGACGTCAGCATGCCGTTCTCGAAGCTGAAGTCGAACATCGCCGAGATCCTCAAGGCCGAAGGCTACATCACCGGATGGAGCGTCGAAGACGCGACCGTCGGGAAGACCCTGCGCCTCGATCTCAAGTTCGGTCCCAACCGTGAGCGTTCGATCGCCGGCCTCCGCCGTGTGTCGAAGCCGGGACTGCGCGTCTACGCGAAGTCGACCAACCTGCCGAAGGTCCTCGGTGGACTCGGCATCGCCATCCTGTCGACCTCGTCGGGTCTCCTGACGGATCGCCAGGCCGCCAAGAAGGGTGTGGGTGGGGAAGTCCTCGCCTACGTCTGGTAAGGAAAGGGGAGAAGAGCATGTCACGCATCGGCAAGAACCCGATCTCCGTTCCGTCTGGCGTCGAGGTCAAGATCGACGGCCAGGATGTGGCCGTCAAGGGCCCCAAGGGCGAACTGTCCGTGACCATCGCCGAGCCGATCACCGTGTCGCTCGATGAGGGCACGGTCACCGTGGCCCGTCCGAACGACGAGCGCGAATCGCGGTCGCTGCACGGACTGTCCCGGACCCTGATCAACAACATGATCATCGGTGTCACCGAGGGCTACACGAAGGGTCTCGAGATCGTCGGCACCGGTTACCGCGTGCAGGCGAAGGGATCGAACCTCGAGTTCGCTCTCGGCTACAGCCACTCGATCACCGTCGAACCGCCCGAGGGCATCTCGTTCTCCGTCGAAGGACAGAACAAGGTGGCCGTCCACGGCATCGACAAGCAGCTGGTCGGCGAGACCGCTGCGAACATCCGGAAGCTGCGCAAGCCCGAACCCTACAAGGGCAAGGGTGTCCGCTACGCCGGAGAGAATGTCCGTCGCAAGGTCGGAAAGGCTGGTAAGTAGAGATGGCCTTTGGCAAGAAGGAAAGCTACGGCAAGGGCAGGGCAGCTGCTCGCAAGCGCCGTCACACTCGTCTGCGCAAGCATGTCAGTGGTACGGCCGAGCGTCCCCGTCTCTCAGTGACCCGTTCCACGCGCCACGTCTTCGTCCAGGTCATCGACGACACCGTCGGCAAGACCCTGGCCTCGGCCTCCACCATGGAAGCCGATCTGCGCGCACTCGAAGCAGACAAGACCGGCAAGGCACGCAAGGTCGGCGAGCTGGTTGCCCAGCGCGCCAAGGAAGCCGGCGTCGGGGCGTCGTGTTCGACCGTGGAGGCAACGCCTACCACGGCCGTGTGCAGGCCATCGCCGAAGGTGCCCGTGAAGGAGGATTGGCGCTATGAGCGAAGAGAACAACGTCTCGCAGGAGACTGCTGAGAACCGCGGTTCCGACAACCGCGGCGGTGACAACCGCGGCGGTCGCGGCCAGGGTCGCGGACGCGGCGAGGGTCGCGGACGCGGCGGTCGCGGAGACCGCGAAGAGAAGAGCCAGTTCATCGAGCACGTCGTCACGATCAACCGCGTGTCGAAGGTCGTCAAGGGTGGACGTCGGTTCTCCTTCACCGCCCTCGTCGTCGTCGGTGACGGTGACGGCATGGTCGGCATGGGCTACGGCAAGGCGAAGGAAGTTCCCGCCGCCATCGCGAAGGGTGTCGAGGAGGCGAAGAAGAACTTCTTCCGCGTCCCCCGCATCCAGAAGACGATTCCCCACCCCGTCCAGGGTGAGGAAGCGGCAGGCGTCGTCCTGCTCCGTCCCGCCGCTCCGGGTACCGGCGTCATCGCCGGCGGTCCGGTCCGTGCAGTGCTCGACGCTGCCGGCGTCCAGGACATCCTGTCCAAGTCGCTGGGTTCGTCGAACGCGATCAACATCGTCCACGCTGCGATCAAGGCTCTCCAGAGCCTCGAGCGTCCCGAGGAAGTCGCGGCTCGCCGTGGACTGCCCGTCGACGAGGTCGCACCGCACGCGCTTCTGCGTGCGGCTGCTGAAAGCGGGGCGAAGGCCTGATGGCGAAGCTCAAGGTAACTCAGAAGAAGTCCGAGATCGGCGGCAAGCAGAACCAGCGCGACTCGCTGCGTTCGCTCGGCCTCAAGCGGATCAACGACGTCGTGGTGCACGACGATCGCCCGGAGATCCGGGGCATGATCAACGTCGTGCGTCACCTGGTGACAGTGGAAGAGGTGGACTGAAATGGCGAACAACGACGCACTGAAGATCCACGATCTCCGTCCGGCCCCCGGCGCCAAGACCGCGAAGACCCGTGTGGGTCGCGGTGAGGGCTCGAAGGGCAAGACCGCCGGCCGCGGAACCAAGGGCACGAAGGCCCGCTACCAGGTTCCGCACGGCTTCGAGGGTGGACAGACGCCGATGCACATGCGTCTGCCCAAGCTGCGTGGGTTCAAGAACCCCGCGAAGGTGACCTTCCAGGTCGTCAACCTCGACAAGCTGTCGGCTCTGTTCCCGGAAGGCGGCGACGTCACCGTCGCCGATCTGGTCGCCAAGGGCGCTGTGCGCCCGAAGCAGCCGGTCAAGGTTCTGGGCACGGGTGAGATCACCGTGGCGATCAACATCACTGCAGACAAGTTCTCGGGCTCGGCGCTCGAGAAGATCGCAGCTGCAGGCGGAAGCGCCACCGAGGCCTGAGTGCGGGCCCGCACCCGCGGGCACGGCATCAGGACCCCGAGACGGAAGGGGCGGTCACACTGTGACCGCCCCTTCCGGCATCCCCGCACCCGGGCAGCCGGCACACCTGAGGAGAACCCGGGCGCCGCCTCGGCGAGACCCTCCTCACGATGGGACCCGAGACCGCCTCGAGACCGGGGGAGAGGGGCTTGCTCGGTTTCTGCCTGAGACCCGCACCCTGGTAGTCTTTTGCAGGTATTTGTCTCATTCGCCAGGTCGTGACAGCGACCCTGACTTCCATCCCCCTGAGGAGGACGCTTGATCGGCGCAATTCGGAGGGCCTTTTCCACGCCCGACTTGAGGAACAAACTCCTCTTCACCCTGGGCATCATCGTCCTCTTCCGCCTGGGCTCCTTCATCCCCTCGCCCGGCATCGACTACACGCAGGTCCAGCAGTGCGTGGCGTCCCCGCAGCTCAATGAGGGCGGGTTCGCGATGATCAACCTCTTCAGCGGCGGCGCCCTGCTCCAGCTGTCGATCTTCGCCCTCGGCATCATGCCCTACATCACGGCGAGCATCATCGTCCAGCTGCTCCGCGTCGTCATCCCGCGCTTCGAGGCCCTCCACAAGGAAGGCGCCTCCGGTCAGGCCAAGCTCACGCAGTACACCCGCTACCTCACGATCGGCCTGGCGATCCTCAACGCCACGACCCTCGTCGCGACCGTGCGCTCCGGTGCGCTGTTCGGTCAGATCGAAGGCTGCACGAACCTCATCACCAACGACACGTGGTGGGGCATCACCGTCCTCGTCATCACGCTCACCGCCGGCACCGGTCTCATCATGTGGCTCGGCGAGCAGATCACCGAGCACGGCGTCGGCAACGGCATGTCGATCCTCATCTTCACCTCGGTGGCGGCGGCCTTCCCGTCCTCGCTCGGCGCGATCCTCCGCGAACAGGGCATCGACGTGTTCCTCATCGTCATCGCCGTCGGCCTCGTCCTCGTCGCCCTCGTCGTCTTCGTCGAGCAGTCCCAGCGCCGCATCCCCGTCCAGTACGCCAAGCGCATGGTCGGGCGCCGGATGTTCGGCGGCACCTCGACGTACATTCCGATCAAGGTGAACATGGCCGGCGTCATCCCGGTCATCTTCGCCTCCTCGGTGCTCTACCTGCCGAGCCTCATCGCTCAGTTCTTCAACCCCGAGACGAACTGGGTCGAATGGATCAACACGTACTTCACCACCGGTGACCACCCGATCTACATCGCCGCCTACGCGGTGCTCGTCATCTTCTTCTCGTACTTCTACGTCGCGATCACCTTCAACCCGGAGGAAGTCGCGGACAACATGAAGAAGTACGGCGGCTTCATCCCCGGCATCCGGGCCGGACGTCCCACCGCGGAGTACCTGAGTTACGTGCTCAGCCGCATCAACTTCCCCGGATCGCTCTACCTCGCGTTCGTCGCGCTCATCCCGCTCATCGCCCTGGTTCTCATCAACGCGAACCAGAACTTCCCCTTCGGCGGCACCTCGCTGCTCATCGTCGTGGGTGTCGGCCTCGAGACGGTCAAGCAGATCGACGCGCAGATGCAGCAGCGCCACTATGAGGGCCTGCTCCGCTGACCCCACGGTCAGCGCATTTCTCCGGAAGGACAGATATGAGTTCACGCATCATCCTCATCGGCGCGCCCGGCGCCGGCAAGGGCACCCAGGCGGCACGACTCGCCGAGGCGCTCGACATCCCCGCGATCTCGACCGGGGACATCTTCCGCGCCAACGTCAAGGGCGAGACCGAGCTGGGCACGCTCGCGAAGCGCTACATGGACGCCGGTGAGTACGTCCCCGACGAGGTGACGAACAAGATGGTCGCCGATCGTCTCGCGCAGGACGACGCCGCGTCCGGCTTCCTCCTCGACGGCTACCCGCGCACCGCCGCGCAGGTCGCCGAACTCGATCGGATGCTCGAGGCCCGCGGCCATGAGCTCTCCGCCGTCGTCGAGCTCACCGCCGATGTCGACGAGGTCGTCGCCCGGCTGCTCGCCCGGGCGGAGAAGGAAGGCCGCAGCGACGACAGCGAGGACGTCATCCGCCACCGCCTCGACGTCTACGCCGAGCAGACGCAGCCGCTCACCGACATCTACCGCGAGCGCGGACTGCTGCGAGAGGTCGACGGCCTCGGTGAGGTCTCCGCGATCACCGATCGCATCCTCGACTCCCTGCGATGATCTTCGGTCCCCGGATCGAGCTGAAGTCGCCCGCGCAGCTGCAGAGCATGCGGGAGGCCGGCGCGGTCACGCGGGCCGCGCTCGACGCCGCCCGGGCCGCCGCGGTGCCGGGGGCGACGACCGCTGAGGTCGATGCCGCCGCGGAAGCGGTCATCGCCGAGGCGGGGGCGACGTCGAACTTCAAGGGCTACCAGGGCTTCCCAGCCGTCCTCTGCATCTCCGTCAACGAGGAGATCGTCCACGGCATCCCCGGGCAGCGCGTGCTTGAGCCGGGCGACCTCGTCTCGATCGACGGCGGTGCGATCGTCGACGGATTCCACGGGGATTCCGCCTTCACGATGATCGTCGGCGGGGACGACGCGGGCACGGCGGCCGACCGCGCCCTGTCTGCCGCGACCGAGCGGGCCATGTGGGCCGGGATCGCGGCGTTCGCGACGGGCACGAAGGTCAGCGACATCGGGGATGCCATCGACGACTACGTCACCGAGGCGGCTCCCGACCTCGGTCTCGTCGAAGAGTTCACCGGTCATGGCATCGGCACGTCGATGCACATGCCGCCGGAGGTCCTCAACTACCGCGCGAAGTCGAACGGTCCGAAGATCCGGCCGGGCATGTGTCTGGCGATCGAGCCGATGCTCACGGCCGGCAGCCCGGAGACGGTGACGCTCGCCGACGACTGGACGGTCGTCACCGCCGACGGCTCTCGGGCGAGCCATTGGGAGCACAGTGTCGCCCGGCACGACGGCGGAGTGTGGGTGCTCACCGCACCCGACGGCGGGGCCGCCGAACTCGCCGAGTTCGGGATCACCCCGGTGCCGCCGGGGCAGTGAGCGCAGTGCCGTCGCGGTGCGACGGCATCCGGGTGAGGGGAGTGGGACCTCAGCTGCCGACCGTGGTCCCGCGCGTCGAGGCCGCGACCCCGAGGTACGTGGCGACGAAGACCCCGGAGAACGTCATCAGCCCGAGGGCGAACATCCACACGGCCGTCTCGAGGATCTCGGCACCGAAGATCTGGAAGAGGCAGAAGGCGATGAATGCGGCCGCTGAGCCCGCGAGCAGCCCCGTGATCTTCGCCGTCGAATAGACCCGCTGCCTGCGCTCGAACCTGTCGTTGTCCATGGTCATTCGTCCCTTCTCATCAGCCCTGGTGGGATGGCTCTCACGGTAGGATTGCGCCATGAGCGACGTCCAACTTGCCACGAAACGTAGGCGAGATGTGGGCGATCGCTATCGGCTCACCCGGATCGCCTTCGACGTCGTCTCCGTCTTCGGATGTCTGCGGGCGAGCGGGGTGCCCGGTCCGATCATCGTGCGCATCCTCGCCGACCACGGCTATTCGGCCTCGAGCGTGCGCAACCAGCTCACCCGCATGGCCCAGCGCGACCTCATCTCCCTCGAGCGCTGCGGTCGCGTCACCCAGTACCGGCTCAGCCCGCGGATCCTCGCGCAGTTCCGCGACATCAGCGGCGACCGCGACCTGCCGGAGTTCACCGGCCGCTTCCACGCCGCCCTCTACTCGATCCCCGAGACCTCCCGCCCCCTGCGGGACCGCTTCCAGTACGTCGCGCGCATGCTCGGGTACCGGCAGCTGCGCGCCGGGGTCCTCATCGGCTTCGCCGATCGCAGCCACGCGCTGCGCGCCCAGCTGCCGGGCGACATCGACGGCGGCTGGTACGAGTGCACGCAGATCGTTCCCGCCGACCTCGCCGCGGCGAAGCGGATGACCGCGGTCGCCTTCGAACTCGCCGGTGCCCGCCGGCAGATCGAGGAGTTCGAGGTCGAGATCAGCCGCCTCGGCGGGCCGCGCGACAAACCGGGGGCAGGATTGCCGGAGATGCCGATCGGCCGGTTCTTCGACCTCTACTACCGGGTCGGGCGCGCGGTCATGGAGAACCCGCTGCTGCCGGCGGAGATCGTCGGGTCCGAGCAGCCCTCGCAGCGCTTCCGGACGTTCATGGACCGCTGCAACCTCGAGTACTATCTCCGCTACGACCAGCAGGTGCGGGAGGCGGCGGCGGAGAACGCGGCCTTCGACCTCATCGAATGGCTGCCGGAGGGCTGAGGCTGCGACACCGCTGGCCTGCCGGCCGGGTGCTCAGTCGTGCGGTCCGCGCCGGACCGCGGCGACGAGCCTGCGCACGGCCTCCTCGAGGAGGGGACGGGGGAGGGCGAAGTTGATCCGGACATGGCCGGCGCCGACCTTCCCGCAGAGGCGCCCCTCGGTCACTGCGACCTTCGCCGCCTCGTTGAAGTGCGCCGAGAGCCCTGAATCGAACCCGTAGCCGCGCAGGTCGAGCCATGCGAGGTAGGTGCCGTCGGGCGGGATGTAGGCCGCGTTCGGCAGCTCGGAGGTCAGCAGATCGGTGAGGACGTCGCGGTTGCCCTTGAGGTAGGCGGTGATCTCGGCGAGCCAGTCGCCGCCCTGGGCGTAGGCGGCGGTCGTGGCGAGGATGCCGGGGTTCGCGGCCGCACCGGAGACGAAGTGCCCCTTCCGGGCCCAGGTCTCACGGTCGTGGGGATTCGTGAGGATGAGCTGGGCGCATTTGAGGCCGGGGATGTTGAAGGCCTTCGACGCCGCGGTCGCCGTGGCGGTGTGTCCGGCGGTCACCTCGCTCAGGCTCGCATACGGCACATGGTGGGCGGGATCGTAGACGAGGGGAGCGTGGATCTCATCGGAGAACACCCGCGCGCCCGCGGCCTCGACCACCTCGGCGATCGCCTGCAGCTCCGCGGGCGAATAGACCTTCCCGATCGGGTTGTGCGGGTTGCACAGGACGAGGGTGGCCCCCGGAGTGAGCGCTTCGGCCACGGCATCGAGGTCGACCTGCCAGTCGGTCTCCGTCCGCAGCATCGGCACCTCGATGAGCTCGCGGCCGGTGACCGCGGCGACGTCGAAGAACGGCATGTACGCCGGGGTCGGCAGGACGATCGGCGTGCCGGCCGGGGTGAGGTGCTCGAGCACGCCGATGAAGGCCGCGAGGACATCGCTGGCGAGGTGGACGTGCGAGGCGGGGAACTTCCAGCCGTAGCGTTCGGCGCAGAACGCCGAGGTGGCGCTGCGGAGATCGGAGACGAGGCTCGTCGGCGCGTAGCCGTAGAGGTCGCGGGCGTCGATCTCGGTCAGCGCCTGCCGGATGACGGGAGCGACCCCGAAGTCCATCTCGGCGATGAAGGCGCCGAGGCTGCCCGGGAACGACGACCATTTGCGGCCCCCCTTCGCGACGAGCGATTCCTCGGTGATGGCGTCGAGATCGTCCATGGTGCTCTCCTCCCTGTGCGCGGCGATGACTGTGCTCACGCTAGCAGTCGCCGCGGCCGGTCCCACGGGGACGACGACATGGGAGGTCACGGGGCGGATCGGCGGATGCAGAGGCAGAGCGACGTCGCGGGGTCGATCATTGTCACGAAACGATAACGAAGAGTATGAAAAAATGCTGACCGTTATCTGTGCGTTACGATGGCGACCATGACCCACATCACATTGAGAGGGTCTTCGCGTGTCCTGGGAGCGTCGATCATCGGCGCTTCACTGCTGTTCGCGGGCAGTCTGCCCGCCGTCGCCGCAGGCACCGCGGAGTCACCCGCGTCCACCCAGCAGACCTCGCCGACGGCAGACTCGGCGACCGACACCGACCTCGAGATCACACTCGGCATCGACGCCGAGGTGACCGCGTCGCCGGACCTCACGATTCCCGTCACCGTCGCCGCTGATCCGTCCGGCCCGACCACGCTCACCGTCGTCCGCGCAGCCGGCAACGACCCGTCGACGGGGCCGAGGCCACGGTCGAGGCCGGCACCGGCACCGTCGAGACCGAGATCGACGGTGCGCCGCTGACCCCCGGCACCTACATCGTCAAATCCGCGGACAGTCTGAAGACGAGCGACGACTTCACCGTCATCGCCGACCCCACGGCCGAGCCCACCGAGACACCCGCCGCGCCGGAACCGAGCGAGCCGGCGCCGACCGAGCCGGGAGCGACGGAGGAACCGACGCAGGAGCCGAGCCCGAACGCCGAGGAGCTCGACAAGTACTACCCGCAGCTGGCGAAGGAGCTCTTCGGGCAGGACGACGGCACATACCGCATCCCCGATCCGCAAGGCGGGGGCACCGGTGCCGGCAACGTTCCCGCCGGATTGGAGAAGTACTACAACCAGAAGGTCGACCTGAGCGCGGAGAACTGCGGAAAGCTCGGCTACCCCGACTACTCCGAGCGGATCGGGCGGGCACCGCTGTGCGGTTACCTCATCGCCCCGATCGACGCGGAGGACCCAGCCGCGGGCAATGTCGCGATCGCGATGATGAAGGTGCCCTCGGGCAGGATGGTCGGCGGGAAGTTCGAGAAGACGACGTCCCAGGGCACCGTCGCGTGGAACCCCGGCGGACCCGGCGGCTCGGGCATGACGCTCGGCGTGGCCGGTGCCCTCTACGAACCCGACCTCGCCGCGAACTTCGACCTCGTCGGCTTCGACCCGCGCGGCACCGGCGGCTCCATGCCGTTCTCCCAGTGCTCGACCGATGAGCAGATCGACGCCGACCGCGCCGAGGACGCCTGGTCGGGTGACCGCGACAATGCCGAGGACATCCTCAACGATCAGGCCGAGCGCTTCGCCAACGACTGCATCGAGAACACCGGCAAGCTCTTCGACCTCGGCGAGGGCGGCCAGGAGAATCTCATGAAGCACCTGGGCACGTGGGACGCCGTGGGCGATCTCGACCTCATCCGCTCGACGAGCGGAGACGACAAGCTCGACTTCATCGGCTTCTCCTACGGCACCCGCCTCGGCTACGTCTACGCCCAGAAGTTCGGTGACAGCGTCGGCCGCCTCGTCCTCGACGGCGCCGTCGACCCCGGCAACGTCTCCGCCTACAAGGCGCTCAAGGACATCAACGCCGACCCGCAGGCGTACCTCGATGCCAGCGGCAAGCTCGTGGCCAAGGAGGACGCCGAGGAGGACGCCGACGACTCCGTCAACCAGATCGCCGGCTTCCAGGGCACCTTCGAGCAGTTCGCCCTCGACTGCTCGGCCAAGGGCACGGACGGCAGGACCTGGGGTGAGACCTACCCCGACCTCGAGTTCCCCGCCCGCCTGGCCGAGCTCAAGGACCAGCCGTTCACGTGCGCTCTCGGCGACGGCATCACCGACCGGGAGGAACTGACGACGGCCGTGCAGGGAGTGCTCCGCTCGCTCGAGGGCAACCCGCTGCCGACGGGCATCGACGGCGACGACCGCGAGGTGACGTTCGGCGATGCGCGCACCGGCGTCATCCAGGCCCTCTACTCGGAGACGCTGTGGTCGAGGCTCGCCCTCGGTCTCACCGAACTCAAGGCAGGGGAGTCCGCCGGTGAGCTCATGCGACTCGCCGACGACTACAACTCCCGCGACGAGACCGGCCACTACGATCCGATGCTCCAGGCGTTCACGAACATCCGCTGCACGGACGAGAACAGCTACGGTGACAAGCCGGACCTCGCGGCGCTGCGCGACCTCGCGGAGCGCTACGACGAAGCCGGACCGTTCCAGGCCGCCTCGGTGTCCCCGGGCGTCTACGACTACTGCGACTTCTGGAAGTTCAAGGGCACCCTGCCCAAGCCGGAGAAGCTCACCGCCGTGCCGAACATCCTCGTCGTCTCCACGTCCCACGACTCGGCGACCCCGTACGCCTCGGGAGTCAAGCTCGCCCGCACGATCGACGGCAGCCTGCTCTCGGTCTCCGGGGCCTCGCACACCTCGTACATGTCACGCGATGAGAACAAGGCATGCACGGACGAGACGGTCAACGCGTTCCTCTCGCAGGGCACGGTGCCCGAGGTCGGCGACTTCGGTCCTAAGCTGCCGACACCCGACACGGCCGTCGACGACCGCGGTGAGACGATCACTCTGCCCAACCGGTGCCGGATGGACACGTTCCGCGCCGAGGACTTCTCCTTGTCGCAGGACACCGCGTCGGCCGGGGAGAGCCTCGAGGCGACCGTGAAGCATCAGGCCTCGGAGGAGACGTACACCGTCGCCTTCGAGACCGGCGGCAGCCTCGGGACGCTGACGACCGACAACGGCGGCAACGCCGTGGGCCGGATCACCGTGCCGCAGGACGCGAAGCCGGGCACCTACGTCGTCCAGCTGCTCGATGAGGGCGGCAAGACGACGGCGAACACGACGCTGACCGTGACCGGTGACGACGGCAAGGGCGACGACGACGGCAAGGACAGCGACGGTGCCGGCTCCGACGGCTCCGGCTCCGACGGCGGCGGCAGCGCCGACGGGGACGACCCGAAGGGCGGCGGTGACGCCCCCGGAGGCGGCTCAGCCGGCGGCGGTGACGGCGGCGGCAGTCTGCCGCGCACCGGTGCCGACATCTGGGCGCTGCTCGCCGGAGCGCTCGCCCTGCTCACCGCCGGTGGCTCGTCTACCGGGCCGCGAAGGTCCGGAAACCACGGCACTGACTAAGAACGCGGCCGGGAGTGCGCTCCCGGCCGCGTCGGCGTCGGCTAGCATCGAGGCAGAGCACAGGCGCACCCGGCCCGGCGATGCGGCGGGGCCGGGGAAGCGCTGCGACGACGCGGCGCACAGGCAGGTCAGAGGGTGAGAACGACGGGACGGACATTCCGACACAACCAGTGGGCGCTCAGCCTCGCGCAGCTGTTCGCCGGCATCGGCGTGGCCACGGGCTTCGCCGTCGGCGGGATCCTCGCCGAGAGGCTGACCGGGCGCACGGAGCTCGCCGGCTTCGCGCAGACGGCGTCGATCCTCGGCGCCGGACTCCTCGCCCTGCCCCTGGCCCGGCTCGCCGCCGCACGGAATCGGCGGTGGGCGCTCGGCGTCGGCTACGGACTCGCCCTCATCGGGGCACTGCTCATCGTCGCTGCGATCCTCGCCGGCATCTCCCTCCTCTTCTTCGTCGGCATGGGCTGCTTCGGCTCCGCCACCGCCGCGGGGCTGCAGAGCCGGTATGCCGCGACCGATGCGGCACCGGCGAACCTCAAGGGGCGGGCGATGTCGCTCGTCGTGTGGGCGACGACCGTGGGGTCCGTCGTCGGACCCAACCTCGCCGAACCCGGGGCCAGGCTGGGGGAGGCCCTCGGCATCGACCCCTTCGCCGGACCCTTCCTCATCGCCGTCGCAGGCTATCTCCTCTCCTTCGTCTGCGTGATGTTCCTCCGCACCCCCGCGGTGAACGCACCCGCGGAGGTGCCCGCGTCAGTGGCGTCCCCGCAGCCGGGTGCGACGGTGGGCGAATCCGCCACGGAGGAGACCCCGGTGGAGCAGGGGGCCGTCGGCGATGTCCGCACGACCGCCTCGGTGACGGAAGCATCCCGCCGAGGCGGGGCCTGGCGTGCCGTGCGCCGGTCCCCGGGTGCCCTCTTCGGCCTGCTCTCCGTCGTCACCGGACACATGATCATGGTCTCGACGATGGTGATGACGCCGGTGCACATGGACCATCAGGGATTCGGCCTCGGCGTCATCGGGGTGACGATCGCCGGACACATCTTCGGGATGTACGGTCTCTCCCCGGTCTTCGGCTACCTCACCGACCGCTTCTCGCCGGGACGGGTCATTGCGCTCGGTCAGGCGCTCTTCGCGCTCGCCCTCGTCCTCGGGTTCATCGATGCCGCGGGAGAATCGTCGTTCACTCGGATCTCGATCGCCCTCTTCGTCCTCGGCCTCGGCTGGTCGGCGTGTCTCATCGCCGGGTCGACGCTGCTCACGCAGGACACCGACGAGGCTCACCGGATCGAGGTCCAGGGTCTCTCGGACGCCGGGATGAACCTCGGCGCCGCGGCCGTTGCGGCCTGCGCCGGACCGCTGCTCGCGCTCGGGGGATTCGCGTGGATCACCGTGCTCGGCGCCCTCGTCCTCATGGTCGCCGTCGTCGTCGGACTGCGCACCGGATACGGCACCCGCGCGCACACCTGAGCCGGGCGGTCACCGCGGTTGTGCTGGGAACGAGCGGTCGCCTCGGTGCCGGGGTCGGGATTGTAGGGGAACTCACGCACAGAATCCAGGACCGCCTGGAAGATCTTCGCATCGTCGTGTAGAGTAGATGATTGGTCTGTTCTCACTCAACTCACCCATTCCCGGTTGTGGGCGGCGTCACGCCATCCACAACTTTTCATGTGGGAAAGTCGGGTCCGAATCGGCCGATGGGATCGCCGGTGTTCATCGGCGATCGACGATTACGTCGAACGCGAAGGATTCGCGGGAATACGAGGTTAGCGAACGATATGGCCAAAAAAGAAGGGGTCATTGAGATCGAGGGCACCGTCGTCGAGGCTCTCCCGAACGCATCGTTCCGGGTCGAGCTGAGCAACGGGCACAAGGTGCTCGCACACATCTCAGGGAAGATGCGTCAGCACTACATCCGCATCCTGCCCGAGGACCGAGTCATCGTGGAGCTCTCTCCTTACGATCTCTCGCGCGGACGAATCGTCTACCGCTACAAGTAAGGATCTTCGATCATTCGCGCCGGACTCCCTCACCCGGGGAGACCGGCCGAGAGAAGGAAAAACGATGAAGGTTAAGCCCAGCGTCAAGAAGATCTGCGAGAAGTGCCAGGTGACCCGCCGTCACGGTCGAGTCATGGTGATCTGCTCCAACCCGCGCCACAAGCAGCGTCAGGGCTGAGCAGCTCTTCGAGCAGACGAAGTCCCGCATAGGGACTTCACGCAGCACCACACCCACGCAGACCTCGCCCCCTGCGCGGCGCCTGAGCGCCGAGCAGGACGATACCTTCGGTCGGGGGCCGAGGACCTTGAGGTGAGAACCCGAGGACAGGTCTGCATCAGCACCTCCGAAACATCATTACAGGAGTAAGAACCTATGGCACGTCTTGCCGGAGTCGACATTCCGCGTGAAAAGCGCGTGGAAGTCGCCCTGACATACATCTATGGTGTGGGCCGCACCCGTGCGCGCCAGACCCTCACGGAAACCGGCATCAGCCCGGACACCCGTGTGAAGGACCTGACCGACGCGGAGCTCGTGCAGCTGCGTGACTACATCGAGGGCACGTTCCAGGTTGAGGGCGACCTCCGTCGTGAGGTTGCCGCCGACATCCGCCGCAAGGTCGAGATCGGCAGCTACGAAGGCCTGCGCCACCGCCGCGGTCTCCCGGTTCGCGGACAGCGGACCAAGACGAATGCGCGCACCCGCAAGGGACCGAAGCGCACCGTGGCCGGTAAGAAGAAGTAACATGCTCACCCGGTTGACCGGCGTCAACCACCTCGATCAGGAGTAAAACATATGCCTCCCAAGTCACGCGCCGCTTCAGCGCGCAAGCCTCGCCGCAAGATCAAGAAGAATATCGTTGCCGGCCAGGCTCACATCAAGTCCACCTTCAACAACACCATCGTGTCGATCACCGATCCGACCGGTGCTGTCATCTCCTGGGCCTCCTCCGGTGAGGTCGGCTTCAAGGGCTCGCGCAAGTCGACTCCCTACGCCGCTCAGATGGCTGCGGAGTCCGCTGCCCGCCGCGCACAGGAACACGGCCTGAAGAAGGTCGACGTGTTCGTCAAGGGACCGGGCTCGGGCCGCGAAACCGCGATCCGCTCCCTCCAGGCCGCCGGTCTGGAACTGGGCACCATCCAGGATGTCACCCCGGTTCCGTTCAACGGCTGCCGTCCGCCCAAGCGCCGCCGCGGCTGACCCTTTCCGTGACACTCACCGCAGGTGACGGGCCGACCGGCCCGCCACCCGCGGCGATGCGGATTCTTTGCATAAAACCGAACCGTTCTTCATGACCCGTACGCGGTCATGACGTGCAGTGCGAACGTCATATAGCGGATGTTCGCTGAAAGGAAGCCCACGTGCTCATTGCACAGCGCCCAACACTCACGGAAGAAGTCGTCTCCGATAACCGCTCGCGGTTCGCCATCGAGCCCCTCGAGCCGGGCTTCGGATACACTCTCGGCAACTCGCTTCGTCGCACTCTGCTGTCGTCGATTCCGGGAGCCGCCGTCACCTCCATTCGGATCGACGGAGTGCTCCACGAGTTCAGCACCGTTCCAGGCGTGAAGGAGGATGTCACCGAATTCATCCTCAACCTCAAGTCCCTGGTCGTGTCGTCTGAGTTCGACGAGCCTGTCGTTGCGTACCTGCGCAAGCAGGGCCCTGGCACCGTGACCGCCGCCGATGTCTCCGCTCCCGCCGGAGTCGAGATCCACAACCCCGACCTCCACATCGCCACGCTCAATGGCGAAGGCCGTCTGGACATGGAGCTCACCATCGAACGCGGACGCGGCTACGTGTCGAGCGCGCAGAATAAGAACGCGGATGCCGAGATCGGCCGGATCCCGGTCGACTCGATCTACTCGCCTGTTCTCAAGGTCACCTACAAGGTGGAAGCCACTCGTGTCGAGCAGCGCACCGACTTCGATCGCCTCGTGCTCGATGTCGAGACCAAGCCGTCGATGACCCCGCGCGACGCCATCGCGTCTGCGGGCAAGACCCTGGTCGAGCTGTTCGGACTCGCCCGTGAGCTCAACGTCGAAGCCGAAGGCATCGAGATCGGCCCGTCGCCGGTCGACGCCGCACTCGCCGCTGACCTCGCCCTGGCGATCGAGGACCTCGACCTGACCGTGCGCTCCTACAACTGCCTCAAGCGTGAGGGCATCCACACCGTCGGTGAGCTCGTTGCTCGCAGCGAAGCCGACCTCATGGATATCCGCAACTTTGGTTCGAAGTCGATCGACGAGGTCAAGGCCAAGCTCAACGAGCTGGGTCTGAGCCTCAAGGACAGTCCTGCCGGGTTCGAATCCGGTCTCGCGGAAGAGGACCAGTCCTACGTCGAAGACGAACAGTACTGATCTAGACCTAGGAGTTTCTCACTATGCCTACCCCCACGAAGGGCCCCCGCCTCGGCGGATCGCCCACGCACGAGCGCCTCATGCTCAACAACCTGGCAGCTCAGCTCTTTGAGCACAAGCGCATCACGACGACCGTGACGAAGGCCAAGCGCCTCCGCCCGGTTGCCGAGCGCCTCATCACCGCAGCGAAGAAGGGCGATCTCGCCGCTCGTCGCCGCGTGCTCGCGCAGATCGGCGACAAGTCGATCGTCCACGAGCTCTTCACCTCGATCGCCGAGACGATGGCCGAGCGTCCGGGTGGATACACCCGCATCACGAAGATCGGCCCCCGCAACGGCGACAACGCCCCGATGGCCGTCATCGAGCTCGTCCTCGAGCCCTACTCGCCGAAGCAGGCGACGGTGAAGGAGGCCGAGCAGGCCACCGCCGCCGCAGCCGCTCCCGCTGACGAAGAGGTCGTCTCCGACGACGTCACCGTCACCGAGGATGCCGACGGCGATGTCGTCGTCGACGAGGTCAAGGTCACCGAGGATGCCGAGGGCAACGTCGAGACCGACGAGACCGTCGAGGTCATCGACCCGGAGGCCGGCAAGGACAAGTGACCCCAGCCTCCGCGTGAGGCCGGGCGCACGTTCTGCGCGCCGTTCACCTCAGGCGGGCACCCCAGCGCGGGTGCCCGCCTGAAGTGCATTCACGGGGACTTTGCGGTGGCAGTGGCGCATCGTGTGCGTGCCACTGGTCCCTCGTTCAACAGGTGCCGTGAATATCGCGTCTTGGGGGACGACTTTTTCGCGGGAAGTGTTGAGTGAGCGCAGTGGGTATGTGCTGTGCGCCTCCTTCAACAGCTGGCGTGAATATCGCGTCTTGGGAGACGACTTTTTCGCGGGAAGTGTTGAACGGGCGCGACGGCGAACCTGCATGACACCGAACCTGTACGACACCGAACGCGAACGGCCCGCTGGTCCTGGTAGACCGGCGGGCCGTTGTGCTCACGCAGTGCAGGCGAAGGCGTTCACTGCACCTTCGAGAGCTCCACTCCTTCATCGAACTCGCGCTCGATCTCCGGGTTCGGCTTGTAGGTGGCGAGGCTGACGACGACGGCGACGATGAGATTGATCGCGAAGCCCGGGATGATCTCGTAGATCGCATCCGTCAGCGGGGTGTTGAGCTGCCCCCACACGAAGGCGACGACGGCACCTGCGATGAGTCCGCAGAGCGCGCCCCAGTTCGTCAGCTTCTTCCAGAACAGGGTGAGGAGGACGATCGGACCGAACGAGGCGCCGAATCCGGCCCACGCGAAGGCGACGAGGTCGAGGATGCTGTTCGACGGCGAGATCGCGAGCAGCACGGCGATGACGGCGACGACGAGGATGCCGAGGCGACCGAGGAGGACATACGTCTTGTCCTGCAGGGTGCGCTCTGATCCGACGCGCGCGGCGACGATCTTGAAGAGGTCCTCGACGAGCGCCGAGGAGGTGACGACGAGCTGCGAGGAGATCGTCGACATGATCGCCGCGAGGACGGCGGCGAGCACGAGACCGGCGATGAACGGGTGGAAGAGGATCTGCGCGAGATCGAGGAACACGGTCTCGGGGTCCGTCGGCGCCTGGTCCGCATGCTGCGAGAAGTAGGAGATGCCGACGATCGCGGTGGCGATGGCACCTGCGGCGGAGATCGCCATCCAGCCCACGCCGATCCGGCGGGCGACGGTGGCGTCGGCGGGAGTGCGCAGAGCCATGAAGCGGACGATGATATGCGGCTGCCCGAAATACCCGAGGCCCCAGGCCAGGGAGGAGATCACGGCCAGGTAGGTGCCGCCGGCCCAGAACGGTCCGGAGCCGAAGAGGCTGAGCAGGCTCGGATCGATCGCACGGACGTTGGCGATCACCTCGGCGGGGCCGCCGGCGTTGATGACGGCGACGATCGGCACGGCGATGAGGGCCGCGAACATCAGCAGCCCCTGGGCGACGTCGGTGAGCGTCGCACCGAGGAAGCCGCCGAAGAGCGTGTAGACCATCGTGATCGCGGCGACGATGAGCATGCCGGCGAGATAGTTGAGGCCGAAGCTCGATTCGAAGAACTTGCCCGCCGCGACCATGCCGGAGGAGACGTAGAACGTGAAGAACACGAGGATGATGAGGCCGCAGACGATCCGCAGGAGGTGAGTCCGGTCCTGCAGCCGCTCTTCGAAGAAGCTCGGAATGGTGATCGAGTCACCGGCGGTCTCCGTGAAGGCGCGCAGGCGCGGGGCGACGAATTTCCAGTTCACCCAGGCGCCGACGGTCAGGCCGATCGCGATCCACGCCTCGACGAGGCCGGCGAGGTAGATGGCGCCGGGCAGACCCATGAGCAGCCACCCGGACATATCGGAGGCACCGGCGCTGAGGGCCGCGACCGACGGGCGCAGACCGCGGCCGGCGAGCATGTAGTCATCGAGGCTGTCCTTGGTCTTGCGGTACGCGAACCACCCGATCGCGAGCATGCCCGCGAAGTACAGGATGATGGCGATGGTCCGGAATGTCGGCTCCGACATGATGATGTGCCTCCTTGTCTCAGCATCGGAGACTCTACATCACCTCGGACGTGTGGTGTGAATAACGTGTGAGTAACATCAGAGCCCTGGATTTTCGCGGCTCCTGCCTCTACACGTGCGCTCACGTCGTCGTTCCCGGTCAGCGGCGAGCCGACCGGGGCACCGGGGTCGTCGAGCGGCCGATCGAGAACGCGGCGAGCGGTCGCGTCGTCGGTCCGTCGCCGAGGCGGTCGCGCAGTCTCGCGTGCGTCGCCGGGCAGTCCTTGATCTCCGAGTGGACGTCGACGCGCAGGCCCGCCCGATCGAGGAGCAGCCACGTCCGCAGCAGATCTCGGCCGAGTGCGATCTCGCGGGCCGCATCATCCTTATCCTCGGTGACCGCGAGGACGACGTGGTGCGGGGCTCCCGTCCGCGCCGAGGAGGTCGCCGGGTCGTCGGCGGTCGTCGAATCGTCGATCGGCGCCGGGTCTCCTGGCTCGTGACCGACGAGAGGAAGACCTGATCCACGGCGCGGGCCGCGGAGACGGTCCCGGAGACCGTCGACCCATCCGGCCGGGGCGAGGGCGGTGGCGAGGCCCCTAGCGACGAGCGGCCGGAGGCGGGGACGGTTGAGGACCCCGGCGAGTCGGGCGGCCGCGGTGGGGATCCGCAGGCAGGCGGCGCTCAGTCCGTCCTGTCGGTAGGCGGGGTCGGCAGGATCGAAGCGCAGCCAGGTGAGGGTTTCGGCGAAGACAGCCGGGTCGGCGAAGGAGTGTCGGGTGGCGCGCGTGAGCAGGGCGGTCCACTCGTCGTCGGGGATCTCGACGAGGCGCGCCCCCGATCCCGCCAGTGCCGCGTCGGCGTGGCCGACCGCCTCGGCGAACGCGGTGTCATCGCGGGACAGCGGACCGCGGTCGACCTGACGGTGACGGAGATCGGCAGTGGTGAAGGACGGCCAGTCTCGGTGGCCGCCGGCCGGCACCTCACGGTCGTCACCGCTCGCCGTGTCCCGCAACCCGCGTCGTCGCCGGGATCGGCGCTGACGGTGACCCTCAGCCGGACGTCGAGACTCGGTCCCCACCGTCGACGGAGGTGACCGCGGTATCGAGTCCCGCCTCGGCGGCGGCGATCGACAGCGCCTCGACCCAGCACCCGATCGAGAGGTGGAGATCCTCGGACCGCGGGTCGCCGACCGGGAGGGTGCGGGCGGGATCGACGGTGAGTGCGACCTCCGCCGATGTTCCGTCGTCGGCGATCCGCACGATTCTCGGCACCCACGGCTGCGTGTTGTGCGCCGAGGGGGAGCGTCCCGCCGTCGCGAAGAGGTCGGTGAGGAGCGCGGCGTCGATGCGCGCCGCCGGGGTTGCAGGTGCGACAGTCGCAGACTGGGTGCTCGGTTCCGCGGAAGTCGGCTCCGCGGGGATCGGCTCTGCGGAAGTCACTGCCACGGTCGCCGTTGCTGCAGTCGCAGCTGCGGTCACCGGGACTGCAGTCGCGGACGCAGGTACGGCCGGCCCGACGGCGGGATCCGCGGCGGTGCTCGCTGCGCGGTGCCGGTCGAGGAAGCACAGGGAGTGCAGCGGCGTGCCTCCGGCCTTGGCGAAGACCGCCGCGGAGGCGGGATTGTCCTCGGCGATGAACGTCACCCGCAGGCGCCGGTAGCCGCCGGCGGCGAGTCCGGCGTAGACGTCGCCGAGGACGAGGGAGAGCAGGCCGGTGCCCTGGAAGCGCGGATCGGTGCCCTGGATGATGAGCACGGCGTCGCGGAGACGGGAGCGGTGCCGCAGCAGGTCGCGATCGCCGCCGGACCGAGGCGACCGCCATGCCGGCGCAGCACCGGCGCGGGGTCGGGGATGACGAGGGCGAAGCAGCGGGAGGGGGCGTCGTCGGCCTCCATCTCGCCGACGACGTCAACGATGAGGGACGGATCCATGAGAGCGGCCATGCCCGCCATCTGCGACCGCAGCTGGGCAGGGGAGATCGGCGTGTAGTACGGCAGAGCCGCGAACGCCGCGTTGAGCGCCGGCAGCATCCGCCCGGCGAAGCTGCGCAAGCCCCACCGGGACACCGGACGGCGGCGCAACCCGTGCGCGGCCCACGCGGTCGCGGTCGCCCGTGCGTGCGGGACCTCCCCGACGGCGACCTCCCACGTCTGGGCGGGCCCCCACTCCCGGAAGCCCGCGGCCCGGAACGCGGGAGCGAAGAACGCCGGGTTCCACGCGGTGTCGAAGAACCCGGGATGGTCGTGGCCGGCGGTGACGAGCCCGCCGGTGACGTTGGGCAGCGGAGAGACCGGACCGAAGACGCGGGCGGCGCCGAGGTGGTGCGCCCGCTCGTCGATGAGCGCGATGATCGCGGTCAGGGCGGTCTCGTCGGCGGCCTCGAGGGCTCCGAAGAAGAGCGTCTCCGGTGCCTCCGCGATAGGGCCGTCGCTGATCCGCTCGGCGAGCAGTCGCGAACGGTGGCACATCACGCGCCCGACCGGGGTGCCCGCGCTGTCACGGACGAGCCAGAGTTCGACCGCCTCGGCGAACCATCCCGTGCCCGACTGCCACTCCGCGATGTCGGCGGCGAACAGCGGCACCGCTCGTTCGGTCTCGCCGCGGAGCGCGGCGATCCGCGGGCCGAGGTCGATGAAGGTCCGAAGGTCCGCCCGCGAGGCCACGCGATGGGCGGTCATCCCCGTCCCAGTGGGCACGCTCGTCCCGTGCCCGGCAGATCCGGTCATCCCGGTCCCACCCTCATTCCTCGCTCGTCGGGGTGAAGGTCTCGATCATCCCCAGGCGGCCGTCCTCGGCGCGGAATTCGCCGTTCGTGTACCCCCACTCCTCGGCGTCGAAGATGCGGATGAAACCGCCGCGGGCCGGGGAGCTGTCCCCGGCGCCGACGAGCCAGTGCATGATCTCGACGTGTTCGGGGGTGCGGGCGAAGCGCATGAGATCGTCCCGGGTCGCGAAGGCGACGAGGAGGCCGATCCGGTCGGGGAACTCGTAGTAGCTGCGGTGCCACAGATAGCCGGGGGCGCGGCGCAGGGCCTTCGCGAGCTTCGGCCAGCGGCGCACCTGGCCGAGCATGCTCAGCGGATTGCGGTACCGGTTGGCCCCGAGGAAGAACGACTCGGCGCGCGCCTGCGGAGGGGCGAGGGAGAAGTCATTCGATCGCATTGCTCTCCTTGGGTTGGAGGTAGACGTTCTTGATCTTCGTCGAGGCGGTGGCGAAGGGACCGGTGCCGAAGTCGTGGATCTCGATCTCGAGCTCTGCTGTCGTCGGATCCTCCTTCATGCTCTGCGCGAAGTCCCTGGACACCGAGGCGAGATGGCCGAGCACGCCGGCCCGGATGGTCTCGGCGAGCTCCTCGCGCTCGCCGGCGCTCAGCTCCTCGTTCCCTTCGGCGCCGTCTCGCGGAGTTGGATGTGGAGGGCGGGGCGGTGCTCGTGGTCGGCGAGTTCGCGCAGTTCGATGCGGAAGGACTCGATGAGGTGGGCGCGTGGGTTGTCCCGGTAGAGGCCGTTCTCGATGTCGAGCGGGTAGATGTTGGCACCCATATAAGAGATCGTCGAATCCGACCGGCCGAAGAGGAGGACGAACGGCAGCTTCATTCCGTTGTCGGCGAAGGCCTGTGAGCACTGCCGGGCGAGCTCGTGGTGGGCGCGGGTGAGCTCGACCATCGTCGGGAAGTCGATGAGCTTTGCCTCGTCGCCGATGTTGTAGCGCAGCCGGGGACTCATCACCGATGCCGAGTTGATCGTCGCGACGAGTTCCCCGTCGGCCGTCGTCTCGAGGTAGGTCTCGAGGGGGTTGTACTGGAAGACCATGGGCACGCGGGACTCCTCGGGGCCGAGCACCTCGGCGCGGAAGGCGAGGTCATGGGCCAGGGCCCGGCGGATGACGACGGAGAGGTCGGACTCCCCGGCCATGCCGATCGTGAGATCCGAGGCCCCGTACCCGGAGTAGACCCGGTGGAACCGCTGCTCGAGATAGTCGCGCAGGCCCTCGGTCATCGCCTCCCCGCCGACGAAGCCGTTGATCCGGTACTCGTCCCAGACTCCCGGCTCGGCGTCCATGCGGTCGACGAGGTGCTTGAGGAACGGGGGATAGGCACTGATGAGGTACGTGTGGCCGGGGCCGAAGTGGCGCATCGTGTCGAGGATCTTCTCGAGGTCGGGTCCGGTGTTCTTCACCATCGCGACCTTCGCCATCGCCAGGCCCGTGTTCGTCCCCGTCGCCCACGCGCCCATCGAGAACGCGTTGATGCAGAAGAGGTCCGCATCCCCGAAGAGCATCGTCACATACCCGGCGACGTTCTTGTGGACGGTGTCGAGCTCGCGCTTCGACCGCATCCAGTTGAACGGCGTGCCCGAGGAGCCCGAGGACTCGTCGACGACCGTGCCGATCCGCTCGATCCGCCCGCCCCAGCAGCGGTGCTCCTCGCTGTAGACGCGGACGAAGTCGTCCTTCGACGTCGGAGTGTAGGCCTCGAGGTCCCACCACGTGAACGTGAACCCGGTGCGCGCGAGGTAGTCCTGGTAGGCGGGCACGTCGAGGGAGGCCTGCTGGCAGATCATCCACGCGTTGAGCCGGGCGAAGGGCTCGAGCTTCGGCGAGTAGTGCCGGGCGGTGAAGCGCCAGATCGCCGGGTGGAGCCGGTACGTGCCGTAGGCGGCCGTCAGGCCGAGGTTCGCGGTGCGCAGCAGGGCTTGGCGGGCGAGGTTGATCGGTCCGCGGGGGATCGGCAGGCGCCGCAGGTGAGTCTCACTCATAGTCGAACGGTAGCCCAGGTTGACCGCCCGGGACCCGTGTGCGGCGCAATTGTGTCAGAACCGCACCACCGGGGCCGGTTGCGTCGACGGCGGAGGGCGGAGAGCGGGCTGGGTCCGCACCGCCCCGTGAGCGAGCGGTGATGCCCGCCTCGGTGGGCCATGGGGACGATCCTCGCCTCGGTGGGCCGTGGGGACGTTCCCCGCCGAGGCGGTGGCCCGTGACGATGCCCGCCGAGGCGGTGCGGCGTGGGGTCAGTCGAAGACGACAGTGCGATGACCGTCCATGAGGACGCGGCCCTCCGCGTGCCAGCGGACCGCACGGGCGAGCACGGCCGCCTCGACGTCCTGGCCGCGGGCGACGAAGTCGGCGATGTTGCGGTTGTGGTCGACGCGGGCGACGTCCTGTTCGATGATCGGGCCCTCGTCGAGGTCGGGGGTGACGTAGTGGGCGGTCGCTCCGATGATCTTCACCCCGCGGGCGTGCGCCTGATGATAGGGCTTGGCGCCCTTGAAGCTCGGCAGGAACGAATGGTGGATGTTGATGACCCGGCCCTCGAGCGCCGCGCAGAGGTCGGGGGAGAGGATCTGCATGTAGCGGGCGAGGACGATGAGTTCGACGTCGAGGTCGGTGACGAGGCGACGCAGCTGCGCCTCGGCGGTCTCCTTCGTCTCCGGGGTGATGGGGATGTGGTGGAAGTCGTGGCCGTGGAACTCGGCGAGGGGGCGCAGCGCATCGTGGTTGCCGGCGACGGCGACGATGTCGATGGGCAGCTGGCCCGCGCTCTGCTGGAAGAGGAGGGTGTTGAGGCAGTGGGCGGCCTTCGAGACGAGGACGAGGGTGCGGGTGCGCTTCTGTGCGGGCTGGAGACCGAGCGTCATCGAGAACCGGGCGGCCGCCTCGGCGAGGGCCGTCTCCAGGTCCGCCTCACTCACGGGAGCCGGGGTCGTGAAGTGGACGCGGAGGAAGAACTGGTGGGAGTCGGGGGAGGAGAACTGCTGCGATTCGGTGATGTTCGCACCGAGCCCGGCCAGCGCCCCGGTCACGGCGTGGACGACTCCGGTCGCATCGGGGCAGGTGACTCGCAGGATCCATTCTTCGCTCATAGCCGCGAGTCTAATCGGGTGCGACATCGTCCCCGGTCAGCCGTCCGACATCCGGCAGCGCAGGCAGCAGTGACAACGCGGCTGTCGGCCTGCTGTCCAGACGACCGCGCAGACGGCCTCAGCGGCGACCCCAGCGGCGACCCGGGCGGGCCGCTTGGACCCGCACCATCCCGGGCTTCCGGCAGACGGGCGGCCGGGCGGGGGCCGGGGCTTCGCTGTTAGCATTGCCTCGGAACGCGCGCGGGGGAAGACCGCGCCGCCGAATCTCGACGCCACAGGAGTGCAACCATGTCCGAATCCTCGCTGCAGGCTTCGCTTGCAGACATCGACCCGCAGATCGCCGAAGTCCTCGACCTCGAGCTGGGGCGACAGCGGTCGACGCTTGAGATGATCGCCTCGGAGAACTTCGTGCCGCGCGCCGTTCTCGAGGCGCAGGGGTCGGTGCTGACGAACAAGTATGCGGAAGGGTACCCGGGCAAGCGCTACTACGGCGGCTGCGAGTTCGTCGACATCGCCGAGGACCTCGCGATCGACCGCGCCAAGAGCCTCTTCGGCGCCGAGTACGCCAACGTCCAGCCGCACTCCGGAGCCTCGGCCAATGCCGCTGTCATGCACGCGCTCGCCCGTCAGGGCGACAAGATGCTCGGCCTCTCGCTCGCCCACGGCGGCCACCTCACCCACGGCATGAAGATCAACTTCTCCGGTCGCCTCTACGATGTGGCGTCGTACGAGGTCGACCCCGACACGTACCGCATCGACATGGACCAGGTGCGGCAGAAGGCCCTCGACCACCGCCCCGAGGTCATCGTCGCCGGATGGTCGGCGTACCCCCGCCAGCTCGACTTCCAGGCCTTCCGCGACATCGCCGACGAGGTCGGAGCGAAGCTGTGGGTGGACATGGCCCACTTCGCCGGTCTCGTCGCTGCCGGACTCCACCCCAACCCGGTGCCCTTCGCCGATGTCGTCTCCTCGACGGTGCACAAGACGATCGGCGGACCCCGGTCGGGCTTCATCCTCGGCAAGGAGGAGTACGCGAAGAAGCTCAACTCGGCCGTCTTCCCCGGCCAGCAGGGCGGACCCCTCATGCATGTCATCGCCGCGAAGGCCGTGGCCTTCAAGCTCGCCGCCTCCGAGGAGTTCCGCGACCGGCAGGAGCGCACCGTCCGCGGCGCGCAGATCCTCGCCGATCGCCTCCTCGCCGCTGATGTCGCCGAGGCGGGTGCCACCGTGCTCACCGGCGGCACCGACGTCCACCTCGTCCTCGTCGACCTCCGCAACTCCGCCCTCGACGGCCAGCAGGCCGAGGACCTCCTCCACGAGGTCGGCATCACCGTCAACCGCAACGCCGTGCCCTTCGATCCGCGTCCGCCGATGGTCACCTCGGGGCTGCGGATCGGCACCCCGGCGCTCGCGACCCGCGGTTTCGGCGACAAGGAGTTCACCGAGGTCGCCGACGTCATCGCCGAGGCGCTCAAGCCCGGCGCCGACGTCGAGGCGCTCGCCGCCCGCGTGAAGAAGCTCAGCGACGACTTCCCCCTCTACGAAGGACTGGAGCAGTACTGATGGCAGCGCAGATCCTCGACGGCAAGGCCGTCGCAGCGCAGATGAAGGACGAGATGCGCGCCGAGGTGGCCCGTCTCGCCGCACAGGGCATCGTCCCCGGACTCGGCACCGTCCTCGTCGGCGACGATCCCGGGTCGAAGTGGTACGTCGCCGGCAAGCACCGCGACTGCGCCGAGATCGGCATCGAGTCGATCCGCCGCGACCTGCCCGAGACGATCACCCAGGACGAGCTCTTCGCGGTCATCGACGAGCTCAACGCCAACGACGCCTGCACCGGCTACATCGTCCAGCTGCCGCTGCCGGACCACATCGACACCGATGCCGTCCTCGAGCGCATCGACCCGGCCAAGGACGCCGACGGACTCCACCCGACGAACCTCGGCCGTCTCATGCTCAACGTCAGCCGGAAGATCACGACGCCGCTGCCGTGCACACCGCGCGGTGTCATCGAACTCATGGTGCGCAACGGGATCGACCTGCCCGGCAAGCACGTCGTCGTCATCGGCCGCGGCGTCACCGTCGGCCGGTCGATCGGCTCCCTGCTCACCCGCCGGGAGTACAACGCGACGGTCACCCTGACCCACACGGGAACGACGAATCTGCCGGAGCTGCTCGCCCAGGCCGATATCATCGTCGCCGCCGCCGGGTCCCCGCGCCTCGTCAAGCCCGAGGACGTCAAGCCCGGCGCGATCGTCCTCGACGTCGGCGTCTCCCGGGAGGAGGACCCCGAGACCGGGAAGTCGAAGATCGTCGGCGACGTCGATCCCGGTGTCGCCGAGGTGGCCGGGTGGATCTCGCCCAACCCCGGTGGCGTCGGTCCGATGACCCGGGCCCTGCTGCTGCAGAACGTCGTCGACATGGCGGCACGCTCCGCCGAGTGACTGAACCTCGATCGTCGAGCGCCGAGTGTCGAGCGACTGCCCAGCGTAGACCGTCGAGTGGAAACGGCCCGGATGATCCGGGCCGTTTCCGCATTCACCCCAGACCGGTTGGCGACCGGTCAGGCAGGGCTGTTCACACTGTGCCGGTCACCGTGCGCCGGTGTCCGTCAGTCGCCGCCCCTCCGCGGTGAGCGCCTCGAGTCCGGCGGCGATCGTCGGATGGGTGGCGCTGCCGGCGCGGATGTAGGCGCGCAGGCGTCGGTGCGGCACGGTGGGGGAGTCCGGCCAGCCCAGCTCGAGACGACGGACCCCGGCATCCGGGGCGATCCTGATCGTGCGGGGGAGCAGGGCGATGCCGTGCCCGTATTCGACGAGGGCGATGATCGCACCCCAGTCGAGGGCGTCGTGCCGCAGGTGAGGGGTGAATCCCGCCTGGGCGCAGAGGCGGAGGAAGAGGGCCTGCTGGTCGATGAGGTCACCGGCGCCGATCCATGTCTCCGCGGCGAGAGCGGAGAGTCCGACCCGCTCGCTGCCCGCGAGCCGATGCCCGGGTCCGACGATGACGTCGAGGGGCTCGGTGAGCAGCTCGCGCACCTCCCAGGCCCCGCCGTCGTCGGCCGGCGCCGCCGTGCGGGCCGTATCGGCCGACGTCGCGAGAGCGGTGTCCGGGGGTGTGGCGTCCAGCGTCACGACGATGTCCGTCTCGGACTCGGCGAGCATGCGGAACCGGTCGCGCACCGCGTCCTCACCGATCTCCACCGCGACCTCCGGCAGCCGGGCCACCGCGGGACAGACGAGGGCGACGATCGCCGAGGCGACGGCGGAGATCCGCAGCCGGGCGCGGCCGGCTGCCCGCAGCGCTGCGAGGTCGGCGAGAGTGCGCTCCCACTCGGCGTTGAGTGCCGTCGCATGCGCGAGGACCACCTCGGCGGCGGGAGTGAGCCTGACATTGCGACCGACGGGTTCGACGAGATCGGCACCGACGACGCGGGCGAGTCCGCGCAGGTGCTGGGAGATCGTCGACGGCGTGACGTGGAGGAGAGCGGCGGCCGCGGTGACCGTGCCGGTGTCGCGGACGGCGGCGAGCGATTTGAGGCGCGGGTCGATCATAGTGATTCACTGTACAGTTCGTCGTGAATTATTCGATGGACGCACACGATGCGCACCGGGCACGGTGGAGGCATGTGGGCAACCTTCGGATTCGGACTCTGGGCAGGCTTCGGACTGGCGATCCCGGTGGGCGCGGTGGCCGTGCTCCTCATCCAGCGCACGGCGACGTCCTCGCTGCGTCACGGTCTCGCCGCCGCGACGGGAGCGGTCACCGCCGATGCGCTCTACGCTCTTGCGGCGGTGATCGGCGGGACCGCGGCCGCCCGGCTGATCACACCGTGGCAGGTGCCGGTGACGGTCGCCGGGGCGGGTCTCCTCCTCTTCCTCGCCGGGCGGACCGCCATCGACGGCTTCCGGCGCGAGGACGACGATGCGGACGCGAGCGACGGCTCAGCCGTGGGGAGGAACCCTGCCGCGGGGGGGTGTTCCCCGCACAGCAGACGAACCGGGTGCGAGGCGCGGCCTGGCCGCGAGGGGCGAACCGCGCTCAGCGCTGCGTGAGGCGCTGCTCTTCTTCACCCTCACCGGGCTCAACCCCTGGCCGCTGCTCTACTTCGTCTCCGTAGTGCTCTCGGGCGGACTGCCCGCCTCCGCCGGTGCTGCAGACTCCGCAGCCCTGCTGGCCGGCATCGTCATCGCCTCGGCGTCCTGGCACTGTGTCCTCGTCCTCATCGGTCGCGGTGCCGGACGTCTCCTCCTCTCACCGACCGGTCGCCGGGTCGGGGGAGTCGTCTCCGCGAGCGTCATCGCGGCACTGGCGATCCGACTGCTCAGCGGGCTGTGACCCGCGTCGCCGGACTCTCCCGGTGCCGTGACTCTCCCGGTGCCGCCACCGTCTCGCGGTCCGGGAGGCGGCAAGACGACGGCCCGGTCACCGCGCTGCGGGTGACCGGGCCGTCGAGGCTGTGAGGAGACTCAGTCCTGGTCGAGCTTGAGTTCGAAGAACACGCGGGGATTGCCGGGGCCGGCGTAGTCCTCGACGAGTTCACCGCTGAAGCCCATCGACGAGTGGAAGGAGATCGCTCCCGACGAGTCGGGCATCGTCGTCGCCTGCACCGAGTCGACGCGCAGTTTGCGGGAATGGTCGATGAATCGCTTGTAGAGCTCACGACCGATGCCGTGATGCCGGAAGTCCTTGTGCGCGGCGACGAGGTGGATGTAGCCGGGACCCTCCTGCGGGATGACTCCGAGGAGGTAGCCGACGATCTGACTGCGGTAGCGCGCGACGAGCCCGGAGGCGACGAACTGACGGAACCAGTACGCGTCGTGATCGGCGCGCAGGTCGCGGTCTCCCCAGAAGTTCTCTTGGGCGCTGAGCAGGAATTCCCGCATCTCTCTGGCGTCGACTTCGTCGAGCGGGCTGATGCTCAGCTCCTCGGCGTCGAAAGTCTCCTCTTCGGCCATTGCGCCTCCTCAGGTCGGCAGTTTCTCAAATCCCACCCTATAACGCGGCGCGCGCAAGAGTAGTTCGCTCTGTCATCATAGAGCACATGATTCGCATTGCCTCAGTCAACGTCAACGGAGTCCGAGCAGCCTGGCGGAAGGGGATGCCCGCCTGGGTCGATGTCTCCGCTCCGGACTTCATCACCCTCCAGGAGGTCCGCGCGGCCAACGACATCGCCCTCGGTGTCCTCGAGGAGAGCGGGTACACGACGATCAGCCACGACGCCGAGGCGAAGGGCCGGGCGGGGGTCGCCGTCATGGCGAAGACCGCCCCCGTGGAGACGCGTGAGGGGATCGGATCCGACGGCTACTTCGATCGGGCCGGACGATGGCTGGAGACGGACTACCGCCTCGGCGACGGCACTCTGCTCACCCTCGTCTCCGCCTACGTCCACTCCGGTGAGGCAGGCACCCCGAAGCAGGACGACAAGTACCGGTTCCTCGACCGGATGACCGAGCGGATGCCGCAGCTCGCCGCGACCGCCGACCACGTGCTCGTCACCGGTGACCTCAACGTCTGCCACACCGAACGGGACCTCAAGAACTGGAAGGCGAACCGGAAGAAGGCCGGCTTCCTGCCCGAGGAGCGCGCGTACTTCGACGGGTTCTTCGGCGATGTCGGCTTCGTCGACGTCCACCGGCAGCTCGCCGGTGACATCGACGGCCCCTACACCTGGTGGTCGATGCGCGGGCAGGCCTTCGACAACGACGCCGGGTGGCGCATCGACTATCACATGGCCACTCCGGGACTGGCCGGAACGGCGACGGTCGCCACCGTCGACCGGGCGAACAGCTGGGGTGAGCGCTGGTCGGATCACGCCCCGCTCGTCATCGACTACGACCTGCCCGCCCCGCAGTGAGGTGAGCCGCCGCGGCGCCGAGGTGGTGCCGCGGCGGCGGCGAGCGTCGGCTTCGCGGATCGACGGTCAGAGGCTGCGGATCGAAACCGCCGTGGCCGAAGCCGCTGAAATCAGAGTGCGGAGCCGACCTCGATGAGGAGGACACCGACGATGATGAGGCCGATGCCGGCGACCATGAGTCTCGTCAGGCGCTCCTGGAAGAGCACGCGTCCGGCGATCGCGGTCAGCGCGACACCCGTGGCCGCCCAGATCCCGTAGGCAACTCCGAGGGGGAAACCGGTGCGCAGGGTGAGGCTGAGCAGGCTGAAGGAGACGATGTAGCCGCCGGCCACACCCGCGTACCACCATTTCGAGCCGCCCACCGAGGCCACGCGCAGGCAGATGGTCGCCGCGACCTCGAGGAGGATCGCGCCGATGAGGAGCGCCCAGCCGAGGATCATGACTCCTCCTGACGAGCCTGCGATTCCGCTGGCCGCCGAGCCGGCAATTCGGCGTCCCGCCGCGGCGATTCCGCCTCCCGCGAAGCCCGCGACTCCGCCCCCGGTCGGGGCGGCGCGGCCGGGTAATCCGCCTCGGTGGCGGCGACCGTCGGCACGTCCTGCCCGCGGTGGCCGATTTCGACGAGCATGACCCCGGCCATGATGGCGACGATGCCGAGCGCCATGACGACGGTGATCGGCTCGGCGAAGAGCAGCGCCGAGGCTGCGGCCGTGAGTGCGACACCGGAGGCACCCCAGATCCCGTAGGCGATGCCGAGCGGCAGCCCCGACCGCAGTGTGAGGCTGAGGAAGACGAACGCGGCGGCATAGCCGAGGGCCATGAGGATGTAGAGGGCCGGATGCTCGATCGCCGCCTTCATCGACAGCGTCCCCGTCACCTCGGCGAGGATCGCTCCCGCCAGAAACACCCACGTTCGCACCCGTCCATCCTCCCCGATGACCACGTCCTCGGGGAAGACCGTCTATCGACGTGAGACCGACGATGCCCAGAGTGTGAACCGTCCAGACGGTTCACACTCTGGGCATCGACACTCTCAGCAGCAGCGCGCCTTCGGGTTGCGGTCCTGTTCATCGGTGTGATCGCGCCAGAACTCCCGCTCTCCCATCGCGCCGTCCCGAGTGCCGTGGCGGCGCTCATAGGACTCGAGGTAGTGGAGGTAGGCGTTCTCACCCATGATCTCTTTCAGGTACCAGAGCAGCCAGGCCCCGCCTCGGCGCAGGGACCCCCACGGATCCCTCGCCATTCGGGTGAGCAAGGGTGTCTCGGTCATGGTCGACTCCTGCCCGACCGCTCGTCCCACTGGGCCTGGACCTCGCGTTCGGACCGGCGGGCGATGAGGCCGGCCGGGGCGAAGAGCTTCGTCTCGGTGAACGGCTCCTCCGTCGTCGGCAGGGAGCCCTTGCGGATGGCTTCGATCGACTTCCACAGCGCCATGACGACGACCATGGCGACGAGGAGGGCGAAGATGATCGACAGCGTGCCCTGGACGAAGGTGTTGCGCACGACCGCGCTCATCGCCTCCACTCCCTGGGTCGCCCCGAGCGAGGTCTCGCCCGCGGCCAGCGCATCCCGGTACGCGAAGTGCTGAGCCCAGTAGCCGAGCTTGGGATCGGAGGAGAAGATCTTCTGCCACGACGCCGTCATCGTCACGATGAGATCCCACGCCAGCGGGATGCCGGGGATCCACGCGTAGCGCGCGAGCCCCATCTTGCACACGATCGCGAAGATCACTGCGAGGGCGATCGCGGCGAGCAGCTGATTGGAGATGCCGAAGAGCGGGAAGAGCGTGTTGATGCCGCCGAGCGGATCGGTCACTCCCATGAGCAGGATCGATCCCCAGGCACCGACCATGATCGCCGTCGTCAGCCACGCGCCCGGCGTCCACGAGGGATCGCGGAAGCGCTTGGAGAAGTTGCCGAGGGCGTCGCTGAGCATGAAGCGGGCGACACGGGTGCCGGCGTCGATCGTCGTGAGGATGAAGAGCGCCTCGAACATCACGGCGAAGTGGTACCAGAACGACATCCAGGCGGGTCCGCCGAAGACGCTGTGGAGGATCTGCGCCATGCCCATGGCCAGGGTCGGTGCACCGCCGGTGCGGGAGACGATGCTCTCCTCACCGACATCGCGCGCCGCCTGCTCGAGGAACTGCGGTGTCGTCTCGACCCCCGACATGCCGAGGGAGTTGTTGATGAAGTCCGCGGCGCCCTGGGCGGTGCCGCCGGTCAGCGGTTCGGCGGCGTTCATCGCGAAGTAGAGGCCCTTGTCGAGGCAGATCGCGGCGACGAGCGCCATGATCGCGACGAAGGACTCCATGAGCATGCCGCCGTAGCCGATGAGCCGGGCCTGCGACTCCTTCTCGATGAGCTTCGGGGTCGTGCCCGAGGCGATGAGCGCGTGAAAGCCCGAGAGGGCACCGCACGCGATCGTGATGAAGAGGAACGGGAAGAGCGCACCGGCGAAGGCGGGGCCGGCGGAGTTGAACGCGAACTCGGTGAACGCGGGCATCTGCACGGTCGGGTTGACGATGAGGATGCCGACGGCGAGCAGCACGATCGTGCCGATCTTCATGAACGTCGAGAGGTAGTCGCGCGGGGCGAGGAGCACCCACACGGGCAGGACAGCGGCGAGGAAGCCGTAGATCATCAGGCACCATGCGAGCGTCACCTTGTCGAGGGTGAAGACCTCCGACCAGACGGGGGAGCTGTTGACCCAGCCGCCGGCGATGATCGCCGCGAGCAGGAGGACGACGCCGATGACCGAGGTCTCGATGACCTTGCCCGGGCGCAGGTAGCGCATGTAGACGCCCATGAACACGGCGATGGGAATGGTCATCGCGATCGAGAAGACGCCCCAGGGGCTCTCGGCGAGGGCGTTGATGATGACGACGCCGAGGACCGCGATGAGGATGACCATGATGAGGATGATGCCGAGCGAGGCGATGACACCGCCGGTCTTGCCGAGTTCGTCACGGGTCATCTGCCCGAGCGAGCGGCCGTTGCGGCGCACCGAGAAGTACAGGACCATGTAGTCCTGGACGCCGCCGGCGAGGATGACGCCGACGATGATCCACAGAGTGCCCGGCAGGTAGCCCATCTGCGCGGCGAGGATCGGACCGACGAGCGGTCCGGCTCCGGAGATCGCGGCGAAGTGGTGGCCGAAGAGGACGCGACGGTCCGTCGGTGCGAAGTCACGGCCGTTGTCATTGATCTCCGCCGGAGTCGCCCGCCGCGGGTCCGGACGGCAGACCTTCCATTCGATGAATTTCGCGTAGAAGCGGAATCCGATGAGGTAGCTGCCGACGGCGGCGGCGACGAACCAGCTCGCCGAGAGGTTCTCCCCGCGGACGAAGGCGACCATCGTCCAACCCGCACCGGCGATGAGGGCGATGGCCACCCAGAGCACGATCCTGCCCGGCGTCCACCGGGGCTTCTCCACCACACCGACCGGGGGCAGCCCCTCTTCGGTCTTGACGTATTCAACCGACACGCGGTCCTCCTCATTGAGCTGGGTCGTCCACGATCCGCCCGGCGGTCCCTGCGCGTGCTGCGGCCGGTCGAGGTCCTTGTCGTGCGGCACCCCGTCCCACCAGCCTCAACATGTGAAGAGCCTTGGCGAATCATGTGTTCTGGATGACATCATACTCGCCGCGGTGTGCCGCGGGTCACGCGGCGTCGGCAACCGGAGGACCGGCATCGGCGGGTGTTCGACAGCGGCGTGAGAGGCGGGGCGCCGAGATGGCAAAATGGAGCCATGACGACGACTTCACTGCCCCGCACCGTGTCCGGAATCCAAGCGACCTCCGATTCCCTCCATCTCGGCAACTACATCGGGGCCCTGCAGCAGTTCGTCACCCATCAGCAGTCCCACGACGCGTTCTACTTCATCGCCAACATGCACGCGATCACCGTCGAACAGGACCCGGCCGAGCTTCGGGAGCGGACCCTGCGCACGGCCGCGCAGTTCATCGCCGCCGGCATCGACCCGGAGGCCTCGACGATCTTCGTCCAGTCGCAGGTCCCCGCCCACCCCCGTCTGAGCTGGGTGCTCGAGTGCACGACCTCGATGGGCGAGGCGACGCGGATGACCCAGTTCAAGGACAAATCGGCGAAGCAGGGTCACGTGTCCCTCGGCCTGCTCACCTATCCGGCCCTCATGGCCGCCGACATCCTCCTCTACAACCCTCAGATGGTGCCCGTCGGGGAGGACCAGCGCCAGCACCTCGAACTCACCCGCAACCTCGCCGAGCGGTTCAACCACCGGTTCGGTGATACCTTCGTCGTGCCCGAGGCGCAGATCCTCAAGGCCACCGCGAAGATCTACGACCTCCAGAATCCGGACGCGAAGATGTCGAAGTCCCTGCCGAGTCCGCTCGGCCGCATCGACCTCCTCGACGAGCCGAAGGCCCTGACGAAGAAGATCAAGTCCGCCGTCACCGACGATGAGACGGAGATCCGCTTCGATCCGACGGCCAAGCCCGGAGTCTCGAACCTGCTGACGATCTACTCGTCGCTGACGAACCGGCCCGTCGACGACATCGTCGCCGACTACGAGGGGAAGATGTACGGTCATCTCAAGGTCGATCTCGCCGAGGTGGCCGTCGAGGCGCTGACGCCGGTGCGGGAGCGCACGCTCGAGCTCCTCGAGGACCGCGCCCAGCTGCAGCGGATCCTCGATGCCGGCGCGGAGAAGGCGAACGCCATCGCCGAGGTGACACTGCGCGAGGTTTATGACAAGGTCGGTTTCATCTGAACCCGCCGTCGGGACACCCCGACGACCACCCCAACGTACCCGCCGAGCGCGTGGAGGAGCCGCCGTGGCCAAGAAGAAGACCGCAGAAGGACCGCTCAACCTGACCCCGGACATGCTGCACACCGCAGCCCGGCTCGAGGACCGCTTCAACGGGTGGATCCAATCGCGAGCGACCAACCACAGCTACCAGCGGACCGTGCTCGCCTACGACACGTACGGCGGCACCGACTGGGTGCGGGTCCTCGGCCGCCTCGTGCTCACCCCCGACGGCCACCCCTCGGCCGATGCGCAGGCCAGCGTCCGCGGATGGCGCTCGTTCGTCAGCGTCCCTCTGCCCAACGACACGGCGTGGGTGCGGATCAACGACGAGGAGCACATGGTCACCTCGGACCGGGGCGGGATCATCGACACCGTCATCCCCGGCGACTTCACCCCGGGGGAGACGGAGATCGAGCTGTGGACCGACGGGTCGCTCGTCGACTCGGCCGCGGTGCGCATCATCGGTGAGGATTCGACGTTCGGCATCATCTCCGACATCGACGACACAGTCATGGTGACCTCGCTGCCGCGACCCTTCCTCGCCGCGTGGAACACGTTCGTCCTCAGCGAGCACGCGCGCTCGCCGGTGGCGGGCATGTCCGTGCTCTACGACCGGATCACCTACATGCGGCCGAACACCCCGATCATCTACCTCTCGACGGGGGCATGGAACTCGGCGATCACGCTCAAGCGGTTCCTCTCCCGCAACCTCTATCCGATCGGGCCGCTGCTGCTCACCGACTGGGGGCCGACGACGACCCGCGTCTTCCGCTCGGGCAAGGAGCACAAGCGCAACACCCTCGAGCGGCTGGCCCGCGACTTCCCGTGGATGAAGTGGCTGCTCATCGGCGATGACGGGCAGAACGACGAGGAGCTCTACGGCGAGTTCGTCGAGAACCACCCGAACAACGTCGCCGCCGTCGCGATCCGCCAGCTCACCGTCGGTGAGGCCGTGTGGGCCGGTGGTCGCTCGAAGCGCCACGGCCGCGGGCAGGGTGTGCCGTGGATCTATGCACCCGACGGCGCCGGTCTCGCCTCGCGCCTGACCGAGCGGGGGATCATCTCGACGATCTGACCTCGGAGTCCCGGGACCCAAGCATCGAAACGGCCACTTCGCGTCGAGACCGCCGCTTACAGGTGGCGGTCTCG
>NZ_JBNFOM010000020.1:0-72526 GCF_057364785.1 Brevibacterium sp. LAARM2_SD2
CCCGCGAGGACGCCGAGACCAGCGCGCCTGAGACCTCCGCCGCCGAGACTCCCGCTCCCGAGGCTGCTGCGGCACCCGCCGCCGAGACCGCCGGTGACGAGCAGGCCGGCCAGGAGCGCCAGCGCAACCGCCGCGGCCGCTCGCGTTCGCGCGGTGGTGACGCCGACACCGATCAGGGCGGCGACGAGGCCGCGAACCGTCGCAGCCGTCAGGGCGACGCCGAGGAGCGCCGGTCCGACCGCAAGGACCGCGAGGATCGCAAGTCCGACCGCGAGGACCGCGGCAACGACCGCCGCGACGATCGCAAGTCCGACCGTGACGAGCGTGGCAACGACCGCAAGTCCGACCGTGACGACCGCCGGTCCGATCGCCGCAACCGCCAGGGTGACAGCGACGACAACCGTCGCGACAACGACAACCGCCGGGACAACGACAACCGCCGCGACAACGACCGCCGGAACCGCAACGGCTCCGACGACGACGAGCGCGGCGGCCGCCGCGGTCGCGGTCGTGACCGGAAGCGTCGCGGACGCGGGGGAGACGAGCCGGAGCTGCGCAGCGACGACGTCCTCATCCCCGTCGGCGGCATCCTCGATGTCCACGACAACTACGCGTTCCTCCGCACCTCGGGCTACCTGCCCGGGCCCAACGACGTCTACGTCTCGGCGTCGATGGTTCGCAAGAACGGTCTGCGCAAGGGCGACGCCGTCGCCGGTGCGATCCGTCAGCCGCGCGAGGGCGAGCGGGGCGGCAAGCGGGAGAAGTTCGACGCGCTCGTCCGCCTCGACTCCGTCAACGGGCTGAGCGTCGACGATGCGAAGAACCGCGTCGAGTTCTCGAAGCTCACCCCGCTCTACCCGCAGGAGCGCCTGCGCCTCGAGACCACCTCGAAGCTGCAGTCGACCCGCCTCATCGACCTCGTCACCCCGATCGGCAAGGGCCAGCGCGGACTCATCGTCGCGCCCCCGAAGGCCGGCAAGACGACGATCATGCAGCAGGTCGCCAACGCGATCACGGAGAACAACCCCGAAGTCCACCTCATGGTCGTCCTCGTCGACGAACGTCCCGAAGAGGTCACGGACATGCAGCGCGCGGTCGCCGGAGAGGTCATCGCCTCGACCTTCGACCGTCCCGCCGACGATCACACGACGATCGCCGAACTCGCGATCGAGCGCGCCAAGCGCCTCGTGGAGATGGGCTCCGATGTCGTCGTCCTCCTCGACAACATCACCCGCCTCGGCCGCGCCTACAACATCGCGCAGCCGGCCTCGGGCCGGATCCTCTCCGGTGGTGTCGACGCGAACGCGCTCTACCCGCCGAAGAAGTTCTTCGGCGCCGCCCGCAACATCGAAGGCGGCGGCTCCCTGACGATCCTCGCCACCGCCCTCGTCGAGACGGGGTCAAGATGGACGAGGTCATCTTCGAGGAGTTCAAGGGCACCGGCAACATGGAGCTGCGCCTGTCGCGCCAGCTCGCCGACAAGCGCATCTTCCCGGCCGTCGACGTCAACGCCTCGTCGACGCGTCGTGAGGAGATGCTCATGACGCCGGAGGAGACGAAGGTCATGTGGCGTCTGCGCCGCCTGCTCTCGGGTCTCGAGCAGCAGCAGGCCGTCGAACTCCTCATGTCGAAGCTCAAGGAGACCGGCTCGAACGCGGAGTTCCTCATGCAGGTGCAGAAGACGACGCCGCTGCCGAAGTCCTCGACCGACGACCACTGAGATGAGCAGTGACAGCCTCACGGCCGGCCTCGCCGTGCTCGTCGACGAGCACACGAGGCTGTCCGAGGAGCTCTCCGACCCGGCCGTGCACGCTGATGCCGGCCGGGCTCGGAAGCTGTCGCGCCGCTATGCCGAGCTCGACCGCATCGTCGTCGCGGCCCGTCGCGTCGACGAGCTGCGCGACGATCTCGCAGCGGCCGAGGAGCTCGGCGACGACGATCCCGAGTTCGCCGCCGAGGCGACGCGCCTGAGCGCCGAGCTCGAGGCGGCCGACGCCGAACTCCGCGACCTCCTCATCCCGCGCGATCCCGATGACGCCCGGGATGCGATCGTCGAGATCAAGGCGGGGGAGGGCGGCGACGAGTCGGCGCTCTTCGCCGGTGACCTCCTGCGCATGTACGAGCGCTGGATCGCCTCCCACGGGTGGTCGTCCCAGGTGCTCACCGCCACGCATTCCGACCTCGGCGGCTTCAAGGACGTGACGATCGCCGTCAAGGCCGGTGCCGACGGCGCGTACGGCTGGCTGAAGTTCGAAGGCGGCGTCCACCGGGTCCAGCGCGTCCCGGTCACCGAATCCCAGGGCCGCATCCACACCTCGGCCGCCGGCGTCCTCGTCTTCCCGGAGGTCGACGAACCCGAGGAGATCCACCTCGAGGACAAGGATCTGCGCATCGACGTCTACCGGTCCTCGGGCCCCGGCGGACAGTCGGTCAACACGACGGACTCGGCGGTGCGGATCACGCACCTGCCCACCGGGATCACCGCGAGCTGCCAGAACGAGAAGTCGCAGCTGCAGAACAAGGAAGCGGCGCTGCGCATGCTCCGCGCCCGCATCCTCGCCAAACAGGCCGAGGAGGCCGCCGCCGAAGCCGCCGACATCCGCCGTTCGCAGGTGCGCACCGTCGATCGCTCGGAGCGGATCCGCACGTACAACTTCCCGGAGAACCGGATCACCGACCACCGCACGGGGTTCAAGGCCTACAACCTCGATCAGGTGCTTGCCGGCGACCTCGACGCCGTCATCGGCTCGAACCGCGACGCCGACCGCGCGGCGCGCCTCGAGGCACTGGGGGACTGAGCTGGACCCGACCACCATGGACGTCCCCACTCTGCTGCGGGCCGGTGCCCGTGTGCTCACCGAGGCGGGGGTGCCCTCTCCCGAGACCGACGTCTCCGCTCTGCTGGCCCATGCATGGGACATCGATGCATCGACCCTGGCCCGTCGCCGGCTCTTCGCCGAGGCGGTCCCGGCCGCCGTCGCCGACCGGTTCGCCCGCCTCCTCGACGAGCGCAGCCGCCGCATGCCGCTCCAGCACCTCACCGGTGTCGCGCACTTCCGCCGTCTCGATCTCGCGGTCGGTCCCGGCGTGTTCGTGCCCCGACCCGAGACCGAACTCCTCGTCACCGAGGTCCTCGATCACCTCGCGCACCGGGAAGGCGACACCGCCCCGCTCGTGCTCGATCTCTGCTCGGGCTCGGGGGCGATCGCCCTGTCGGTCGCCCTCGAGCGCCCGGGCACCCGCGTCATCGGCATCGAACGCGAAGCCGCGGCCCTGCGGTGGTCACGGACGAACCTCGCCCGCCTCGACCTCGGCGCCTCCGACGTCGACCTCATCGCCGGCGATGCGACGACCGCGGCCAGCGACCATCCGGAGCTCGTCGGCACCGTCGACGTCGTCGTGACGAACCCGCCGTACGTGCCCGATGCGGCCGTGCCGAAGGACCCCGAGGTGCGCGACCACGATCCCGCCGCCGCGCTCTACGGCGGCGTCTCCGGACTCGAGATCCCCGCCCTCATCCTCGCTCAGGCGGCGCTCCTGCTCCGTCCCGGCGGACTCGTCATCATGGAGCACGCCGAGGATCAGGGCGCCGGGGTCCGCGAGATCATCGCCGGTGTGGCGGGTCTGGCAGCTGCGACCACGTTCCCGGACTACACTGGACGCGACCGCTACACGGTGGCCGCGGCGACCGCTCCGCGCACCCACCCGACGAGCTGACAGCAGGAAAAGAGATTCAGTGTCCCGACGATTCGACGTCACGCAGGCCGACATCCGCGATCTCGTCCTCGACGAGTGCGCGCGCGTCGTCGAGGCGGGCAACCTCCTCGTCATTCCCACCGACACGGTCTACGGCATCGCGGCCGACGCCTTCAACGCGTCAGCCGTCGCGGCCCTGCTCACGGCCAAGGGCCGGGGGAGGAACATGCCGCCGCCGGTGCTCGTCCCGCGCGCGGAGACGGTCTTCGGGCTCGTCGACGGCGTCGACGAGACGGTGCTCGCGCTCACCGCGAAGTTCTGGCCTGGACCGCTGACGATCATCGCGAATGCCCAGCCCTCCCTCGATTGGGACCTCGGGGACACCCACGGCACCGTGGCCGTGCGGATGCCCGACGACGAGTACGCGCTCGCGCTGCTCGGCCGGACGGGACCGCTCGCCGTCTCGAGTGCGAACACCACGGGAGAGCCGGCGGCCACCTCGGCGGATGCGGCCCAGGACATGCTCGGATCCGATGTCGAGATCTACCTCGACGGCGGCGGGCGCGACTCCGGTCAGTCCTCGACGATCATCGACCTCTCCGGCGACGTCCCCCGCATCGTCCGCAACGGGCCGATCACCGCAGAGCAGCTGCGGGAGATCGTGCCCGACCTTCGCGACCTGGACGGCTGAGTGCGCGCCTACCTCTTCATCCTCGTCGTCTCCGCGCTGGTGGCGTACCTGCTCACGCCCATGGTCAAGCGGGTCGCCGAGCGCGGGCTCATCTTCTCCCCGCTGCGCGAACGCGACGTCCACTCCGTGCCCACGCCGAGGCTGGGCGGAGTCGCGATGTTCGGGGCCGTCATCGTCGGCCTCCTCTTCGCCTCCCAGACGCCGTTCCTCCAGCGGATCTTCGTCGAGATGGGCCCGATCATCGGCATCGCCGGGGCCGCCGGACTGCTCTGTCTGCTCGGGATCATCGACGACATCTGGGACCTCCACTGGATCACGAAGCTCGCCGGCCAGGCACTGGCGGCGGGCTTCATGGCGATCAACGGCGTCGCCCTGCTCTCGATCCCCTTCGGCGGGGTGATCATCGGCAGCCCGCGGATGTCGATCATCGTCACGATCCTCGTCGTCCTCGTGACGATCAACGCCGTGAACTTCGTCGACGGACTCGACGGGCTGGCCGCCGGGGTCGTCGCGATCGGCGGCAGCGCCTTCTTCATGTACTCGTACTGGCTCGCCCGCGACGCCTCCCCGGACTCGTATGCGAACCTCGCCTCGCTCATCATCGCGATCCTCGTCGGGGCGTGCCTCGGCTTCCTGCCGCACAACTTCAACCCGGCCCGCATCTTCATGGGCGACTCCGGCTCGATGCTCATCGGTCTGCTGCTCGCCGCCTCGACGATCCGGGTCACCGGTCAGGTCGATCCCGCCCTCATCGGACAGGAGCGCGTCTTCGCGACGTACCTGCCGATCATCCTGCCCATCGCCGTGATGTTCCTGCCGCTGCTCGACCTCGGGCTCGCCGTCGTCCGCCGGCTCATGGCCGGGCAGTCGCCGTTCTCCGCCGATGCTAAGCACCTCCACCACCGGATGCTCCGCCTCGGGCACTCCCACGCCCGGGCCGTCCTCATCCTCTACACGTGGACGGCGCTCATCGCCTTCGGCTCCGTCATGCTCCTGCTCGTCCCGGCCGTCTCCGTCGTCATCGTCGTCGGCCTGCTCTTCGCCGTCACCCTCGTCTTCACCTTCTACCCGCTGCGCGCCCGCCGCCATGCCAGAGAGGAAATCTCGTGACCGACCCTCAGCCGACCTCGGAGACCGCCGTCCAGGCCGCCTGGACCCGCGTGTGGAGGACGATGCTCATTCGCGGGGCGATCCTCGTCCTCGTCGTCGCCGCCGCCGGCATGGGCATCGGCTGGCTCGTCTCGGGCAGCGCCGGGCTCATCGGCGGGGCGATCGGCGGGGGACTGGCCGCCGTCTTCATCGTCGTCACACTCGTCATCATGTACCTCGGACGCAATCTCGGGCTCACCGCGATCGCGGGGTTCCTCGGGCTCGGCTTCCTCTTCAAGGCGTTCATCTTCATGATCGTCATCTGGCGGCTCAAGGACGCCGTGTGGCTCGACGGCACGGTGGCCTTCTTCACGATCGTCGCAGCCGTCATCGGCTCCTCACTCGTCGAGGCGATCACCGTCGTCAAGGCGCGGGTGCCCTACGTCGATCCCGAAGCGGGACGGTCCCGCTGATCCGTCCATATGCCGAGCATCCACCGCTGCCAGGATTCGCTCAGCCAAGCCGCAAGGATTTGTCGGCAGCTCTCTACCGTTGGTAGAGTAGTTCCGGTGCTGGAGCCGTGTCGCTCCAAGTCGCTCCTGATCTTGATCCCCGCGCTCCTCGCGCGGCCGAAGGCCAGGCCATTTCCGGCCGATGACCATGGGAGAGAAACGTAAACGTGGGTAAACTCAACGCCGCGCAAACACTGATCCAAGCCGCTGAAGGCGGATATCACGCCCCGTCGATGGCGGAGTTCTTTCCCGCACCGTTCGCTTTCATCGGCACGCCGTTCGAGATGAACCGCGTGATGCTCATCCGCATCATCGCCACGATCGCCGTCGTCGTCGTCCTCGCCATCTGGGCGAAGCGGATGAAGCTCATTCCCGGCCGGTTCCAGTCGGCCATGGAGCTCGCCATGGAGTTCGTCACCGTCGGCATCGCCGAGGACACCATGGGCAAGGAGAAGGCGAAGAAGTTCATGCCGCTCATCGTGGCGATCTTCTTCGGCGTCCTCTTCTGGAACGTCACGAAGCTCATCCCGTTCTTCAACATGCCGGCCACCGGCGTCATCGGACTGCCGATCGTCCTCACCCTGACCGTCTACGTCACCTACCACTGGGCGGGCATCGCGCAGAAGGGACTCGGCGGGTACCTCAAGTCGGCGCTCATCCTGCCGAACGTGCCGTGGCCGATGCACATCCTTCTCATCCCCATCGAGTTCATCACGAAGTTCATCACGCAGCCGTTCACGCTCGCGATCCGACTCTTCGCGAACATGATGGTCGGCCACCTCCTCCTCGTCCTCTGCTTCTCCGCGACGAGCTTCTTCCTCTTCGACGCCAGCAACGGCTTCCAGTTCTTCTCGATCCTCACCTTCGCCGGCGGCTTCTTCGTCTTCCTCCTCGAGATGCTGATCGTCGTCCTCCAGGCCTACATCTTCGCTCTGCTCTCGTGCGTCTACATCAACGCCGCGATCTCGGACGACCACTGAGTCGTTCCCACAGTCTGTAACCACGTGTTGCAAGGCCGGGCCAACCCCCCGGCCGACATATGAAAGGAAAGCATTCAATGGATATGCTCGCTGAAGTCAACGGCAGTATCGCCACCGTCGGATACGGCCTCGCCGCGATCGGCCCCGGTATCGGCGTCGGCATCGTCATCGGCAAGACCATCGAGGGAACCGCTCGCCAGCCCGAGATGGCCGGTGCACTCCGCGGAAACATGTTCCTCGGTATCGCTCTGATCGAGGCGCTGGCCCTCATCGGCATCGCGACCCCGTTCTTCCTGCCCTGATCCAAAAGATCCGAAGAGGACTAAACGATGACTCCGGTACAAATTGTTGCAGCGTCTGAGAACCCGCTTCTCCCGGCGCTGTATGACATCGTCTGGAGTGCCGTCTGTCTGCTGATCGTCTTCCTGGTTGTCTGGAAGTACGTCCTCCCCGCCTTCAACAAGACACTCGACGAGCGTGCTGAGCGCATCCAGGGTGGCATCGAGAAGGCCGAGAAGGTGCAGGCCGAAGCCGATCAGGCTCTGGCCGAATATCAGAAGCAGCTCGCCGACGGTCGTGCGGAAGCCGCACGACTGCGCGCCGAGGCTCAGGAAGAGGGCGCTCAGATCATCGCCGAGATGAAGGCACAGGCTCACTCCGAGGCTGATCGCATCATCGCGCAGGCGCAGGTCCAGATCGACGCGGAACGCCAGTCCGCCATGGTGCAGCTGCGCAGTGAGGTGGGCACGCTCGCCACCGATCTCGCCTCCCGCATCGTCGGCGAATCGCTCACCGATGACACCCGGTCCGCCGGCGTCGTCGATCGCTTCATCGCCGATCTCGAAACGCAGTCGTCCGGCCAGCCGGTCAAGGGGGCGTGATGCTCCAGTCGAGCAGGCTGTCCCTGCAGGCCGTCCTCGAGGCCGCGAACGCTGAGATCGCCACCGGCAACGCCCGCGAGATCGGCGAGTCGCTGCTCGGCGTCGTCGGCGTGCTCGCCGACAACCTCGGCCTGCGCAAGGCACTCGCGGACTCCTCGGAGTCCGCGGAGAAGAAGCAGGGCCTGCTGCGCGCCGTCTTCGGCGCCCAGGTGCCCGAATCCGCTCTCACGATCGCCTCGGTGGCGGTCGGCCAGCGGTGGGCGCGCACGCAGGACTTCGTCACGAGTCTCGAGGTCGCCGGAGTCACGGCGATCGCGGCCGCGGCTCAAGAGCTCGGCCAGCTCGGTCAGGTGGAGGAGGAGATCTTCCGCTTCGCCCGACTGCTCGAGAGCGATCATGAGCTCTCGCGGGCGCTCGACTCCGATGCCGGGGCAGACGCCAAGCGCGCACTCGTGGAGAACCTGCTCGCAGGCAAGGCCTCGCCGGACACGATCACGCTCGTCGAGCACGCTGCGGTCCATCCGCGCGGGCTGCGCGTGGCGATCGCCCTCGACCACTTCAGCGACATCCTCGCCGCGCGCCAGCAGCGGTCCGTCGCCGATGTCACGGTGGCCAAGCCGCTGACGCCCGCGCAGACCGAACGCCTCGCTGCGGCGCTGGCTGCCAACTACGGTCGTGAGCTCGTGCTCAACGTCCAGGTCGATCCCGAGGTCCTCGGGGGAGTCCGGGTGCAGGTCGGCGACGAGGTCATGAACTCGACCGTCGCGGACCGTCTGGCAGAGGTCCACCGCAAACTCGCAAGCTGATCACGCTCGCCGGCAGATCCGGCGGCACAGGCGGCCCACCGGTCGTCGGACACACGTTCTGAGTAAAAGGAAGCAGGGAAACCACAATGGCGGAACTGACAATTCGCCCGGAGGAGATCCGGGACGCTCTGGGGAAGTTCGTTGAGTCGTACAACCCCGAGAGCTCGGAGAAGACTGAGGTCGGAAAGGTCGTCACCGCAGGTGACGGCATCGCCCACGTCTCAGGTCTGCCGGGCACCATGGCCAACGAGCTCCTCCGTTTCGAAGACGGCACCCTGGGCCTGGCCCAGAACCTCGACGAGCGCGAGATCGGCGTCGTCGTCCTCGGCGACTTCGCGGGCATCGCGGAGGAGCAGGACGTCTACCGCACCGGTGAGGTCCTCTCGATCCCCGTCGGCGACGGCTACCTCGGTCGCGTCGTCGACCCGCTCGGTCGCCCGCTCGACGGCCTCGGCGAGGTCGAGACCGACGGCCGTCGCGAGCTCGAGCTCCAGGCCCCCGGCGTCATGGACCGCCAGGAAGTGCGCCAGCCGCTGCAGACCGGCTACAAGGCCGTCGACGCGATGATCCCCGTCGGCCGCGGCCAGCGTCAGCTCATCATCGGCGACCGCAAGACCGGCAAGACGGCTCTCGCGATCGACACGATCATCAACCAGCGCGACGCCTGGGCGACCGGTGACCCCGAGCAGCAGGTCCGCTGCATCTACGTCGCCGTCGGTCAGAAGGGCTCGACCGTGGCGAACGTGCGCCGTTCGCTCGAAGAGAACGGTGCGCTCGAGTACACGACGATCGTCTCGGCCCCTGCTTCCGACCCCGCGGGCTTCAAGTACCTCGCGCCCTACTCCGGTTCGGCCATCGGCCAGCACTGGATGTACAACGGCAAGCACGTCCTCATCGTCTTCGATGACCTCTCGAAGCAGGCCGAGGCCTACCGCGCCGTCTCCCTTCTGCTCCGCCGCCCGCCGGGCCGCGAAGCCTACCCGGGTGACGTCTTCTACCTCCACTCGCGCCTCCTCGAGCGCTGCGCGAAGCTCTCCGACGCCCTCGGCGCCGGCTCGATGACCGGTCTGCCGATCATCGAGACCAAGGCCAACGACGTCGGCGCGTTCATCCCGACGAACGTCATCTCGATCACCGACGGACAGATCTTCCTCCAGTCGGATCTGTTCAACTCCGGTCAGCGTCCTGCCGTCGACGTCGGCGTCTCGGTCTCCCGAGTCGGCGGTGCCGCGCAGACGAAGGCGCTCAAGAGCGTCTCCGGTACGCTCAAGCTCTCGCTCGCGCAGTACCGGTCGCTCGAGGCCTTCGCGATGTTCGCCTCGGACCTCGACGATGCGACCAAGCGCGACCTCGCCCGCGGTGCTCGCCTCATGGAGATGCTCAAGCAGCCGCAGTTCGACCCGATGCCGTTCGAGAAGCAGACCGTGTCGATCTTCGCCGGCACCAACGGCTACCTCGACGATGTCGCCGTCTCCGACGTGCTGCGCTGGGAAGCCGAGATGCTCGACACCGTCGAGCGCAAGACCGAGATCCTCACCGTCATCCGCGAGACGCAGAAGCTCGAGGACGACGTCCGCGAGCAGCTCGAGAAGGCGCTTGACGAGTTCAACAAGAACTGGGTCGCTGACGAGAACGACGGCAGCAAGGCCGGCGCTGAGGACTCGTCCGTCGCCTCCTCCGATGACGTCGAGCAGGAGCAGATCGTTCGGCAGAAGCGTTGAACCTGATCTGTAACGGCGAAAGGAAGAACTGATGGGAGCCCAGCAGAGGGTCTTCAAACAGAAGATCCGCTCGACTCAGTCCTTGAGGAAGATCTTCAAGGCCATGGAGCTCATCGCCGCGTCCCGGATTCAGAAGGCGATCGCGCGTTCGCAGGCGGCCAGCCCGTATGCCAACGCCCTGACCCGCGCTGTCTCCGCCGTCGCGAGCGAATCGAACGTCGACCATGTGCTGACCTCGGAGCCGGACCATGTCACCCGCGCCGCGGTGCTCGTCATCGGTCCGGACCGGGGCTTCGCCGGAGCCTACTCCGCCAACCTCATCCGGGAGTCCGAGGAACTCGTCCGCCTGCTCAAGCAGGAGGGCAAGGAGGTCGCGCTCTACACGGTCGGCGGCAAGGCCGAGAGCTACTACACGTTCCGCGATCGTCCGATCGTCGAGGCGTGGACCGGGTTCTCGGAGAACCCGACCGCCGAAGATGCCCGGAAGATCGGCGAGGCGCTGCTCAAGGCCTTCGAGACCGACGCCGGCGACGGCGGGGTCCAGGAGATCTACATGGTCTTCACGCGATTCGTCTCCTCGGTCAAGCACGATCCCGAGTACCGGCGCCTGCTGCCGCTCGAAGTCGTCGACGCCGACGAGGCGACGACCTCGGGCAGCACCGGAGGCGGCGGGTCGGATGCCGGCACGATGCCGCTCTACGAGTTCGAACCGAGCGCGGAGGCCGTCCTCGACGCCCTCCTGCCGCGGTACATCGACTCGCGCATCCTCTCGGCACTGCTGTCCGCCTCGGCGTCCGAACAGGCCTCGCGTCAGGCGGCGATGAAGACGGCGACGGACAACGCCGACGACCTCATCAAGACCTACACCCGGCTGGCCAACTCGGCCCGTCAGGCGGAAATCACCCAGGAACTCACCGAGATCGTCGGTGGGGCCGACGCCCTTGCGGCATCGGCAGCCGGCGACTGACCGGTACGAGCAGAGAAGAAAGAGACCATGACTGCCACAGTTACGGATAACTCCCCGGCACAGGGCACAGCCCTCGGTCGCATTTCCCGGGTCATCGGCCCGGTCGTCGACGTCGAGTTCCCGCTCGATTCCGTGCCGGAGATCTACAACGCACTGACCACGACGGTTGAGCTCTCGGAGGGCACGCGCAAGCTCACCTTCGAGACCAGCCTCCACCTCGGCAACGGCATCGTCCGCGCCGTGTCCCTGCAGCCGACCGACGGCCTCGTCCGCGGCCAGGAAGTCGTCGACACCGGCGCGCCGATCTCGGTGCCCGTCGGCGACGTCACCAAGGGCCACGTGTGGAACACCACCGGTGACTGCCTCAACCTCGCCCCCGGCGAAGAGCTCGACATCACCGAGCGCTGGCCGATCCACCGTCCCGCTCCGGCCTTCGACGAACTCGAGTCGAAGCAGGAGGTCCTCGAGACCGGCATCAAGAGCATCGACCTGCTCACCCCGTACGTCCAGGGTGGAAAGATCGGCCTCTTCGGCGGCGCGGGTGTGGGCAAGACCGTCCTCATCCAGGAGATGATCTACCGCATCGCGCACAACCACAACGGCACCTCGGTGTTCGCCGGTGTGGGTGAGCGCACCCGTGAGGGCAACGACCTCATCTTCGAGATGGACGAAGCCGGAGTCTTCGGCGACACCGCCCTCGTCTTCGGTCAGATGGACGAGCCGCCGGGCACGCGTCTGCGCGTGGCCCTGGCCGGGCTGACGATGGCGGAGTACTTCCGCGATGTCGCGAACCAGGACGTCCTCCTGTTCATCGACAACATCTTCCGCTTCACCCAGGCCGGTTCCGAGGTCTCGACGCTGCTCGGCCGCATGCCCTCGGCTGTGGGCTACCAGCCCAACCTCGCCGATGAGATGGGTGTGCTCCAGGAGCGCATCACCTCGACGCGCGGTCACTCGATCACCTCGATGCAGGCGATCTACGTGCCGGCCGACGACTACACCGACCCGGCTCCGGCGACGACGTTCGCGCACCTCGATGCGACGACCGAGCTCAACCGCGACATCGCCTCGCGTGGTCTCTACCCCGCTATCGACCCGCTGACCTCGTCCTCGCGCATCCTCGACCCGCTGGTCGTCGGCGAGGAGCACTACCGCGTGGCCAACGAGGTCAAGGCGATCCTGCAGAAGAACAAGGAGCTGCAGGACATCATCGCGATCCTCGGCGTCGACGAGCTCTCGGAAGAGGACAAGCTCGTCGTCCACCGTGCCCGCCGCATCGAGCAGTTCCTCTCACAGAACACGTACACCGCTGAGAAGTTCACGGGTGTTCCGGGTTCGACCGTTCCCGTGGCCGACACCGTCGCGGGCTTCGCGAAGATCGTCTCCGGTGAGGTCGACTACATCCCGGAGCAGTGCTTCTTCAACGTCGGCGGCATGGACGATGTCATGCGCAACTACGAAGAACTGCAGAAGAAGTAAGCCATGGCAGTCCTCGATGTCAACGTCGTCGCAGCCGACCAGGAGGTGTGGGTCGGTGAGGCCAAGCGCGTCATCGCCCGCACCCTGGACGGCGAGATCGGCATCCTGCCCGGTCACGAACCCGTTCTCGGTGTCGTGGCCGATGGTGAGGCGAGGATTCTCACGACCTCGGACGAGACCGTCCGAGTGCAGGCCGACGGGGGATTCCTCTCGGTCGAGAACAATCGCGTCATCATTGCGGCTGATCAGGCCGAACTTCTCTGATCAGTCAATTACACTTGGCAACCGTGAACCCTTCCGTCCTGCTCATCGTTCTGCTTTCGCTGGTGGGACTGGCTCTTGCCCTCATCGTCGTCGTGACGATCCGGCGCAGGTCGATCTCGAAGTTGTCGGGTGCCTTTGACTGTTCGATCAACGTGGGCGAGGAATCCAGTTCCCGCCCACGTTGGCGTTTGGGCGTCGCGGTGTTCGCCGTCAGCTCGCTCGACTGGTATCCCGTGTTCGCTCTCAACCGGCGCGCGGCAGTGCGTCTGCCGCGCGCCGACCTCGACATCCTCGTGCGGCGCAAGCCCACCTCGGGGGAGCAGTACTCGGTGCTCCCCGACGCGGTCGTCGTCGACTGCTCGTACGGCAAGGCCGACGGGCGCCCGCGCAATGTCTCCCTGGCGATGGACACCGAGTCGCTGTCGACGATGGCCTCGTGGCTCGAGTCCTCGCCCCCCGGCTTCAATCCGACGATGGGACGGTTCACCTGATGGAAGTCTTCCGCCTCACCGGCCCCACGCAGCTGCGCGGCACCGTCGACGTGCGCGGTGCGAAGAACAGCGTCCTCAAGCTCATGGCGGCGAGTCTGCTCGCCGTCGGCAAGACGACGATCACGAACGTTCCCGCGATCCTCGACGTGCGGATCATGGTCGAGCTCCTCAGCCGCCTCGGATGCACCGTCGACTACGATGCCGAAGCCGGAATCGTCAGCATCGACGTCCCCGCCGAGGTGGGGATCCAAGCCGACTACGAACTCGTCCGCGCGATGCGGGCCTCGATCTCCGTCCTCGGACCGTTGACGGCGCGGATGCATTCGGCGCATGTGGCGCTGCCCGGCGGCGATGCGATCGGCTCCCGCGGCCTCGACATGCACCAGGCCGGACTCGAAGCCCTCGGCGCCCATGTGCGGCTCGAACACGGCTACTTCGTCGCCGAGGCCCCCGGCGGCCTGACCGGCACGGACATCGCCCTCGATTTCCCCTCCGTGGGAGCCACGGAGAACCTCGTCATGGCAGCGACCCTGGCCTCGGGCGTGACGACGATCGCGAACGCGGCGAAGGAGCCGGAGATCGTCGACATCTGCCTCATGCTCGTCGAGATGGGCGCCCGGATCGAGGGGATCGGCACCGCCGATCTCACGATCACCGGCGTCGACGCCCTGCATCCGGTCGTGCACCGCACCGTCGGCGACCGCATCGTCGCCGGCACCTACGCGTTCGCCGCGGCGCTGAGCGGGGGAGACGTCACGGTGCGCGGGGTCGGCCTCGACATCATGCCCAACGTCGCGATCAAACTCCGCGACACCGGCGCGACGGTCGACGACCTCGGCGACATCACCCTGGGTGACGGCACGCAGGGCAAGGGCTTCCGCGTCATCGGTCCCGAGCGTCCCCACGCGATCCGCGTCGCGACGATGCCGTTCCCGGGCTTCCCGACCGATCTCCAGCCCTTCGTCATTGCGCTCAACTCGGTCTCCGACGGCGTCGGGCTGCTCTCGGAGAACCTCTTCGAGGCGCGCTGGCGCTTCGTCCAGGAGGTCGCCCGCCTCGGTGCGAAGGTCCGCGTCGACGGCAATCATGCCCTCATCACCGGGGTCGACGAGCTCTCCGGCGCCGAGGTGGAGGCCTCCGACATCCGCGCCGGTGCCGGTCTCGTCCTCGCCGGTCTGCGGGCGGCCGGGATCACCGAGGTCTCCGGAGTCGATCACATCGACCGCGGCTACGAGGGCTTCGTGCAGAAGCTCCAGGCGCTCGGCGCCGACATCGTCCGCGTCAGCCGCGCCGACCGCCTCAGCTTCGACTAAGCTCCCTCTCGCACGGTGCGGCGACTCATCGGTCGTCGCTCAAGCCGCCCGTCGGTCAAGCCCGCCAGCACGTTTCGAGACTTCCCGCACATCCGCGAGCTCACTCCAGGCTGACCGCGGATCGCCGGTGTTGCACGCCTGGCTATCCGCGCTACGCCGTGACCGGCACCACCCGGGCGCTCACTCCAGGCTGACCGCGGATCGCCGGTGTTGCACGCCTGGCTATCCGCGCCACGCCGTGACCGATACCTCCGGCGTACTCGTGCCGGTTGACTGTCCACAGGCGCGTTCGCCGCTCATTAGTTATCCACAGGGCATTTTGATGCTCTTGCGGTTCGGATGCGTTCTGTTCCATGCTCGATTGCATGTATGCGTGCTTGGAGACTTCGGATCTGGTGGCGGCGAACTGGAACACCCATCAGATCAGATCTGCCGTCGATTGCTGCCTGCGGCGACTCCGGCGGGGACGATACGTCGTCACGCGTGCGTGCGACAATCCGTCGCACGCTTTCGTCGCAGCGATCGCGGAGGCGGAGGAGACCGCGTTGCCCCATGAGACCACGGGGATGCTCAAGCGCGGAGAGGATCTGAGGATTCTCGTCCGGTCATTCGTCCCCGACCTGCCGCATGACGCAGTGTTCTCCCATCGCAGTGCGCTGCTCGTCCACGGCCTGTCCGTGCCGTATGTCGATAGGGGTGAGGTGTACGTCGAAGTCGCGAGCCCTCGCAGCTCGGTCCGCCAGAGGGATCTCGTGGTCCGCCGACGGTCCCTGCAGCCCGACACCATCGAGATCGTCGACGGGATTCCGGTGACGACGGTGGTGCAGACGCTCCTCGATCTCGCCAGGGATTGTCCGTTGGCGTTCGCCGTGGCTGTTGCGGATGCCGCGGTGCGCTTGGGGCGGGTGTCTCTCGAGGAGTTCCGAGCGCACCAGTTGGCGCATCCTGTGCGGACCCGCCAGTCGCGGATCTCAGCGGTGCTGGAGAACATCGACGGGCGGCGTGAAACGGTGGCCGAGTCGATCTGCGCCGTTCGATTCGTCGAGTATTCGATACCGGGGTTCGAGCCGCAACTCGTCGTCTGCGACGCCGATGGTCGCTTCCTCGCTCGGTCCGACTTCGGCAACGAAGCGGTCAAAGTCATTGCCGAGTTCGATGGCGCCGGCAAGTACTATATCGATGACGGTGATCCGCACCGAGCCTTCGAACGCGAACGGAAGCGGGAGTACGCCCTGCGGAACGAGGGGTGGTTGGTCTTCCGCATTCGATGGGCCGATCTCTTCAGCGCAGACCTCTTCCTCAGGATCAAAGAGGCGGTGCGGATCCGCGAGACGGAGATCGCCGCGCGAGACCGACTCGCAGGCCCGATTCACGGCGCGCAGTGAGGGCGATCCAGTCGTCGGTCAAGCCGCAGCGCGGATAGCGGGGCGTGCACGGCCCGCCATTCGCACTCCCGCTTGATCGATAGGTAATGGGCGCCGAGGCGGTCAGAAGAGGCGCGTCTCCGGGTCGTCCATCCCGCGCAGGGCGTCGTAGTCGAGGACGACGCAGCGGATGCCGCGGTCCTCGGCGAGGGTGCGCGCCTGCGGCTTGATCTCCTGCGCGGCGAAGACGCCGGTGACCGGCGAGAGCAGCGGGTCGCGGTTCATCAGCTCGAGGTAGCGGGTGAGCTGTTCGACGCCGTCGATGTCGCCGCGGCGCTTGATCTCGACGGCGACGGACTTCTGCGCCTCGTCGCGCGCGAGGATGTCGACCGGCCCGATGGCCGTCATGTACTCGCGGCGGACCAGGCTGTAGCCCGAGCCGAGGGTGTGGATGTGCTCGGCGAGGAGCTCCTGGAGGTGGGCCTCGACGCCGTCCTTGACGAGACCGGGATCGACGCCGAGGTCGTGGTTGGAATCCGAGAGGACCTCGGCGACGGAGATGACGAGGCGGTCCCCGGTCTTCGCCTGCGCGACCGTCCACACTTCGCGCAGTCCTGCCTCGGCCTGTTCCTCGGTCGCCGGTGCGATCTGGACCGAGCACGGGGGAGTCATCCAGTTGAGCGGCTTGTACGATCCGCCGTCGGAGTGGATGAGGATCGAACCATCGGCCTTGAGCATGATGAGGCGGGTGGCCATGGGCAGATGGGCGGTCAGACGACCGGCATAGTCAACAGAGCATTCAGCTATCACGAGGCGCACCCGTCACACACTACGTGAGAGAATCGGCTTATGCCACGATCGAACTCCTCGCGTCGCCGGAACAAGTGGAGCACTCCCGGCCGGGACCTCTCGGAGTCCGTCGGCGGGCTGCGTCGCAGCCGCGATCTGCCCGACGGCACGTGGTCGGTCCAGCAGGTCGCAGGCAATGCCAGCGGCAAGGTCTACGTCTGTCCCGGGTGCGGTCAGAGCGTGTCCGCGGCGACAGCGCACATCGTCGCGTGGCGGCAGAGCGCCCCTCACGGTATCGACATCGGCGTCGACGCGCGCCGGCACTGGCACACCCGCTGCTTCGAGAAGTTCCGCTGATAGCAGCACGCCGGACACGCGAAAGGGGACCCACTGCAGTGGGTCCCCTTTCGCGTGTCCTCGTCTCACTCAGGCGCGTGAGCAGGAGGCTCAGCGCAGAGAGTTGCGCGTGCGCGCGGCCTTCGACCGCCCCGCGCCGTCGTTCGCCGAGGCGGCCCCGCCCGAACCCTGCGTCCCGGGCGTGGTGCCGGAGACCTGGGCGTCGATGGCGATCGTCTCGGCATCGGTGGCGCCGTTGGGCAGTTCCGAGGTGTCGACATCGGACTCGACCGATTCAGTCGTCGCCTCGTCGACGGTCGTCTTCTGGGCAGCTGTCGCACCGCTCTGATCGGCAGCGGTCTTGTCAGCCGAGCCCTTGTCCGCGGGGCTCTTGTCGGCCGTGCCCTTGTCCGCCGAACCTGCCGCAGCGGCTCCCTTGGCGGAGCCTGCCTTGGCGTCGGCGCCCTTCTTCGCGGCGTCCCGCTCCTCAGCGGCATCGGCGGCGAGGAGATCGGCGAGCGTCTCCCCGTCGGCGATCTGCTCGGTCGCGTGCGTCGCGGCTTCGGCCTTCGCCGGATCGACGGCGTCGCCGCCCATCACACCGGGCATCGCGAAGAGCGAGCGGAGCTGGTCGAGCTGCGCGGTGATCGTCTTGCGCTGCTTCGTGAGCAGATCGACCTGCGACTGCGCCGAGGCGACGTTGCGCTTGGCCTCGGCCGCCGACTCCTCGATCGTCGCCTCGGCCGTGGCGCGAGCCTCGGAGATGAGCGTCTGCGCCCGGGCCTTGCCGTCGGCGATGATCTCGTCGGCCTTCTTCACGGCATCGGCGCGCGTCGTCTCGGCGCGCTCGGCCGCCGTCTTCGCATCGGCGTCGGCCTTGGCCGCGCGGGACTGGGCCTCCTCGATGAGCTTCTTGTTCTCCGTCTGCGCGGTGTCGTAGCGCTTCTTCCGCTCGGCCTCGGCGTCCTTGCGCTTGGCGGCGAGTTCGACCTCGAGGTCGTTCGCAGCCTTCTTCGACGCCTCGTCGCGGGACTTCGCGGCGGCGAGGAGCTCATCGGCCTGGGCCTGTGCGGCGGCGATGGTCTCATCGGCCTGGGTCTTGGCCTCGGCGCGGAGGTCGGTGGCCTCCTTCTCCGCGGCGGCGCGGAGCTCGGCGATCTCGTGCTCGAGGCTCTCGCGGGCCTCCTTCGACGCGGCGTCGTTGGCCTCCTTGGACTGGAGGGACTCGCGCTCGGCGGTGGCCTTGAGCTCGGCGGCGCGATTCTCCGCGGCCTTGACGGCCTCCTCGGCGCGCAGCTCCGCGGAGCTGATGATCGCGTCGGCCTCGGAACGGGCGCTGCTGAGGGTGTCGTTGCTCTCGGTGTGCATCCGCGCGCGCGCGGATGCCGCCTCGGCGCGGGCCTTGTTGCGGATCGTCTCGGCATCGGAGTTCGCCTGGGCCAGCGTCTCGCGGGCCTGGGATTCGGCGATCTTGAGGAGATGGTCGATGCGGGATCCGGGAGGACCGGCCGCCTCGGCGTTCTCATTGGCCGCCTTCTTCAGCTGTGCCTTCGCCTCGGACAGCTCACCGGCGATCTGGAGCTTCGCTCGATCGGCGTTGATGACCTGACTGCGGGCATCCGACAGCGCCTTTCGCACGGATTCGATCTCCGTGCGCAGCTGCTGCAGTCGGGAATCGACTTCGCTCTTCTCGTACCCGCGCATCGCTGTGCGGAATTCTTCGGTGGGCGTCACTGAAGCTGACTCCTGTCGTCTCAAGGGGATGTTGTCGTGCCTGCGCGCTCCCCACTCTATCGGACTCAAGATGAGTGTTGTGTCCGAATCCGGCGGTCGGAACGGGACTGTGCACCGGTGCGGTGACCCCGCGCACAACAGCTGCAGCGAGTGGACCGCGGGGCCGCCTCGGCGAACAGGAACGATGCTCGGTGGGCGCGATATCCGGGGTCGCACGCCCCCGCGGCACCCCAGTGATCAGTGCCACAGAGGGCTCGGTTACCCTGGGAGCAAGCAGCTCACCGCCGTGCAGCACCTGCCCGGGGCGAGGACATCCTTGATCAAGGAGGAAACATGACTGAAGCAGTGATCGTCTCAGGCGCGCGCACACCGTTCGGCAAGCTCTCGGGAGCCCTGGGATCGCAGACCGCGGTCGACCTCGGGGCGGCCGCGATCAAGGGGGCCCTCGACCGTGCGGGCATCTCCGGTGATGAGGTCGAGTACGTCATCATGGGACAGGTCCTCCAGGCCGGCCTCGGTCAGGGTCCGGCACGTCAGGCCGCGGCCCAGGCGGGCATCCCGATGAGCGTGCCCGCGATCACGATCAACAAGCTCTGCCTCTCGGGCATCAACGCGATCACGCAGGCCGCGCAGCTCGTCCGCGCCGGGGAGTACGACGTCGTCGTCGCCGGTGGCCAGGAGTCGATGACGCTGGCCCCGCACCTGCTCGAGAAGTCGCGGGCCGGGTACAAGTACGGCGATGTCGTCGCCAAGGACCATATGGACTACGACGGCCTCTGGGACGCGTTCACCGACCAGGCGATGGGCGGGCTGACCGAGGAGGCGAACAAGGGCGATTCCGAGTTCAGTCGTGAGCAGCAGGACGCGTTCGCCGCGCAATCGCACCAGCGTGCCGCGGCCGGATGGGAGTCCGGCGTCTTCGAGAACGAGGTCGTGCCCGTGACGATCACCAGCCGCAAGGGCGAGACGACGGTGACCGACGACGAGGGCGTGCGCCCGGACACGACGCCCGAGTCGATGGCGAAGCTGCGTCCGGCCTTCCGCAAGGACGGGGCGATCACCGCGGGCAACGCCTCGCAGATCTCCGACGGTGCGGCCGCCGTCGTCGTCATGTCGAAGGAGAAGGCCGAGGAGCTCGGGGCGCCGATCCTCGCCGAGATCCGCGCGCACGGATGGACCGCCGGTCCGGACTCGACGCTCCAGCACCAGCCCTCGCAGGCGATCCGCGCGGCCGCCGAGAAGGAGGGCGTCGCCCCCGACTCGTTCGACCTCTACGAGATCAACGAGGCGTTCGCCGCCGTCGGACTCGCGAGCACGCAGGACCTCGGCATCGATCCCGAGAAGGTCAACGTCAACGGCGGTGCGATCGCGCTCGGCCACCCGATCGGGGCCTCCGGGGCCCGCATCGTCCTCACGCTCGCCCTCGAACTCCAGCGCCGAGGCGGCGGCACCGGTGTCGCGGCGCTGTGCGGCGGCGGCGGCCAGGGCGATTCGCTCATCATCTCCGTTCCCGCCCAGAGCTGAGGTCCGATGGCGGCGGCGCGGGTGGTGAGTGTCAGCAGCGACGCGGAGCATGCGTTCTCGAAGCCTGTCCGCGACGCGATCGACCTCGTCGAGGGCATCGGCGTGCGCGGTGACGCGCACGCCGGGGTCACCGTCCAGCATCGCTCCCGCCTCACCCGCACGCCCTCGGCGCCGAACCTCCGTCAGGTCCATCTTCTCCACGCGGAGCTCTTCGACCGCCTCGGCGCCGCCGGGTTCGCCGTCGGCCCCGGGCAGCTGGGTGAGAACATCACGACGCTCGGCCTCGATCTCCTCGCGCTGCCGGTGGGCACGCGCCTGGGCATCGGGGACGCCGTCGTCACGCTCACCGGTCTGCGCAATCCGTGCGCGCAGATCGACGGACTGATCCCCGGACTGCTGGGGCAGGTCGTCTTCCGCGACGACGAGGGCCAGACCGTGCGCCTGGCAGGTGTCATGGGCATCGTCTCGACCAGCGGCACGGTGCGACCCGGGGACGCGGTGACCGTCGAGCTGCCGGACGGCGAGCCCCACGCCTTGGCGCCCGTCTGACCCACCTCGGCGAGCTGACCGGAGCACCGCCGCAGCGTTTCCTCGGCCCCGAACTGACGACACCTGACACGACAGCAGACCAGCCACGACAACAGGAAGGCATCACGATGCTTCTCGCATTCTCCGTCGCCCCCTCGGGCACCGGCCGCAGCGACGGCTCCGTCCACGAGGCCGTCGCGGCGGCCGTCGAGGTCGTCCGCGCCTCCGGGCTGCCCAACCGCACGACGAGCATGTTCACCGAGATCGAGGGCGAATGGGACGAGGTCTTCGACGTCGTCAGGCGCGCCACCGAGGCGGTCGCACCGTTCGGCTCCCGCATCTCCCTGGTCATCAAGGCCGACATCCGCCCTGGTCATGACGGGGAGATCGAGGCCAAGGTCGACCGCCTTGAGGACGCTCTCGAGGCGCGGAGGAAACTTTCCGACGAGTAATCGGTGACAGGCGCGCCGAACGGGTCTATCGTCGGATTCAGGAAGAAGGAGGATGACCCATGAAAAACGGATCCGCGTATTTCACCACAGCCACTGCTCTGACCATGATCGCCCTGCTCGGGTTCATGATCGCCGGCTTCTTTCCGCTCGCGGCCGAAGTGGCCTTCGGCGTCGAAGCCCTCGCCGTCATCCTCGCCCTGACCGGCGTCGTCATCCTGGCGTTCGTCACGGTGCGCAAGGCGCTCGAGAAGGCCGGCAGCACCCACTGAGCTGACGACACCTCGGCGGTCCCGCATCCTCCACCCGGTCATCTGACCAGGCGGGGGAGTGCGGGGCCGCTTTCGTCTGCCCGGCGGCGATCGGTTACGATGTGTGGGCCTCCGTAGCTCAGTCGGATAGAGCAACCGCCTTCTAAGCGGTAGGTCGCGGGTTCGAGCCCCGCCGGGGGCGCACAGTCCAGGGCAATTGTCGCTCGTCACGGCGTGCCTGGTGGAGCTCAGCTGTGAAAACGTGGAAAGTGGATGCGTGATGACAGACAGCGGAAATGCCGTGACGCCACCCGTGGGCGGAGCTCTCGCCGATATCGCGAAGAGGATCTCCGAGACCCGCTTCACCCTGCAGACCGACGACGCGGCCGAGGGCCGCCGTCTGCTCGGATCGCTCTCGGCTGAGATGACCGACTTCATCCTCCCGCGGATCAACCGCGCTCCCGCACCGTTCCTCATCGCCGTCGGCGGGTCCACCGGGGCCGGCAAATCGACACTCGTCAACTCGCTCATCGGGCGTGCGGTCAGCCCCGCCGGTGTGCGACGCCCGACGACGGCCAACCCGATCGTCATCCACAACCCCGCCGACGCGAAGCACTTCGAGGCCCAGACCTTCCTCGCCGACCTGCCGCGCAGCACCGATCCGGCCTCGCCGACCCCGGCGCTCGTCCTCATCCCCGATGCCGACATCGCGCCGGGCACCGCGATCCTCGACTGCCCCGACATCGACTCGATCGCCGAGGCGAACCGGGACCTCGCCCGCCGCATCCTCATGTGCGCCGACCTCTGGCTCTTCGTCACCACCGCCAACCGCTACGCCGACGCCGCGCCGTGGACCCTGCTGCGCGATGCCGCGCAGCGGAGCACCTCGGTGGCCATCGTCCTCGACCGGGTGCCGCCGGAGGCCAACCGCGAAGTCCGCCACCACCTCTCCCATCTCCTCTCCGAGGCGGGACTGGCCCAGTCGCCGATCTTCTCCGTCGCCGAGCTCCCGCTCGAGGACGGGCTGCTCCCGCACACGGCCGTCTACCCGATCCGCTCGTGGATCCAGGAGGTGAGCTCCGAAGCCGAATCCCGGAACCGGATCCGGCGGCGCACCCTGACCGGGTCGATCGCCGCGCTCCCGGCCCGCGTCGACACCCTCGCCTCCTGCGCCGAGTCCCAGGAGGAGGCGCACGCCGAGCTCGCCCGCATCGTCGACGAGCGCTTCCGCGCCGCCCACGACGGGCTTTCCACGGTCGTCTCCGACGGCCGGATCCTCCAGGGGGCGGTCAACGCCCGGTGGCAGGACTTCGTCGGCACCGGGCAGCTCTTCCGCGGTCTCGAACCGACGATGGCCCGCATGCGCGACCGGATCTCCGCCGCCGTGACGGGCAAGCACGATGCCGCCTCGCCGCTGCACATCGCGATCCTGCGCAGTGCCGCGATCTCCCTGCGCGAAGCCGCCGTCGACGTCGTCGACGGGGTCGTCGACGACTGGGGCCGCACCCCGGCCGGTGCCGCTCTCGTCGAATCCGATCCGGGCCTGCGCGCCCCGACGAGCGAACTCGAGGACCGGGTCAAGGAGGCGGTGAGCGGCTGGTCGAACGAGGTCAACACCCTCGTCCGCGACATCGGTCAGGGGAAGAAGTCGAAGGCGAGGATCCTCTCCTTCGGCGTCAACGGCGTGTGCGCGGTCCTCGAATACGCGACCTTCTGGGACCCCCAGCACGCCCGGGCCGCGGACGCGCAGGCCGCCGGTCCCGGGGTCGCCCTCAACCTTGCGGGAACGATCTTCGGCGAACAGGAGGCCGTCAGCCTCATCGCCTCGATCAGGGACCGCTTCCTCACCGCGGCTGCCGGCATCGTCGGCGACTGCCGCGTCCCATTCGACAGCGCACTACGACTGACAGCGGTGCCCACGCGGCAGTCCGGAGCCCTCCGAACTGCCGGTGCCCGCCTCGAGGAGGCATTGTGAACGATTCGGCACAGTCCGAGATCCGCCGGCTGGCCGAGGGCATCCGCCACTCGCTCGCGCTCGACCCCGACAAGGTCAGCCCCGACGTCCGCGCCGATGCCCAGAGCCTGCTCGAGCGCGCCGACGATCGCCTCGACCTCGGCGAGGACTTCACCGTCGTCGCCTTTGCCGGCTCGACGGGGTCGGGCAAGTCCTCGCTCTTCAACGCCGTCGCCGGCCTCGACATCGCCCGGGTCGGCGTCCGCCGTCCCACGACCTCCCGTCCCACCGCGTGCGTCTGGGGAGAGGGCGGCCGGGAGATCCTCGACTGGCTCAAGGTGCCCGAGCGCAGCCGCACGTGGCGTGAGTCCGCGCTCGACGGCGACGACCAGCGCCGCCTCCACGGGCTCATCCTCCTCGACCTGCCCGACCACGATTCGACGGCCGTCGAGCACCGCGTCGAATCCGACCGCCTCGTCGGGCTCGTCGACGTCGTGTTCTGGGTCGTCGACCCGCAGAAGTACGCGGACTTCTCCCTCCACTCGGAGTACCTGACGAAGCTCGCGGAGAACAGTTCGAACATGGTCGTCGTGCTCAACCAGGTCGACAAGCTCAGCCCCGACGAGCAGAAGGCCGCCGCCGATCATCTCCGGCAGCTGCTCGCCGAGGACGGGCTCACCGACACCGAGGTGCGGCTGTCCTCGGCCGTGACCCGCGAGGGCATCCCGCAGCTGCGGTCGATCCTCGCCGACACCCTCGACTCGAAGCAGGCCGCGGCCGAACGGCTGCTGGCCGACATGCAGGCGATGGCCCGGCGGATCAAGGCGGAGCTCGGCGACCCGGTCGCCACCCCGGACGAGCTGCCGGGTGCCTCCCATCTCGTCGAGACGATGTCCGAGGCCGCCGGTGTCGAGGCCGTCGCGCAGACCGTTCACGACGACTACATCCGCCGCGCCTACAAGCGCACCGGTTACCCGCTGCTCGCGTGGATGCAGCGCAACGCCCCCGACCCGCTCGGGGCCAAGCACGGGCTGACCCGCGATGAGCTCATCCGCGCCTCGGTGCCGGCGACGAGCAAGACGCAGAGCTCGCAGGTCCGGCTCATGGCCCACGACCTCATCACCGAATCCGTCTCGACGCTGCCGCGTCCGTGGCAGACTGCCGCCGCCGAGGCGGAGAAGCAGAGCACGAACCAGCTCGCCGACACCCTCGACTCGGCCGTCACGGCTGTGGACATCGAGCGTCGCACCCCCGGCTGGTGGTCGTTCGCCGGCTTCCTCCAGATCGTCTTCTTCGTCGCCACCGTCATCGGTCTCCTCGGCCTCATCGTCGTCGCGGCCCTGACGTTCGCCGTTCCCGGAGCCCTTCCCGGGTGGACGTGGGCCGTCGTCATCGGTCTCCTCGTCGTCGGGATCCTCGGCTCGGTCATCACCTCGGTGATCGCCCGCAACGCGCGGAACAAGGGGGCGGACGAAGCCGCCGAAGCGGTCGATCGGGACCTGCGCACCGCCGTCGCCCAGGCCGCGCAGAGCTCCTACCTGCAGCCGGTGAACGCGGTCATCGCCGAGCACCGCGACGCGTACGAGAGACTCGCCTGAGACTCGAGCTCACAGGCGGCACGACTCGCGTGCAGATGCCCTGTGGACGGCCACGCGCTGTCCACAGGGCATCGTCGCACTCTCGACAGAACGGGGCAGCGCGCGCTTCGCTGGAACACCCACGGCGGGAATCGAGCGTGTCTGCGCCGACGAGGCAGCAGACCCCCGATCGCGTCTCGCCGACCGTGCGAAGAGAAGCGAGGAAGCAATGTCGACCATCCCCATCAACGTCTGCGGCACCGTCGCGACCGTCCCGAATCTGAGGACTCTGCCCACCGGACGCCCCTGTGCGTCGTTCCGGCTCGCCGTCAACCACTGGAAGCTCGACAAGTCGACCGGCGAATTCGCCGAGGACGGCACCTCCTGGTTCGGCGTCGACTGCTACGGCACCCTGGCCAGCAACGTCGGCACGTCGGTGGAGCAGGGCACGACGGTGCTCGTCCAAGGACACCTGCGCAATCGCGAGTGGGCCAGCGGAGAGCGGTCCGGGATCGCACCGACGGTCATCGCCGATCACATCGGCCCCGACCTGCGCTTCGGCACGGCGCACTATCGAAAGTCGGCGACGACGCGACCGCGGCCGGCCGAGCCGGCCGGTGACGCGCAGGCGACTTCCGGATGGGGTGGACTCCCGGAACCCGGCGAGGCCCCGCGCACTGCGACGGCCGACCCCGTCCGGCCCCGGTGCCGGCGGGGAGGGATCCGGACCCGACGCCGAGGGGGAGGGACCCGACTTCGCGGGGCTGCCCGCCGGGGCCGGCGGCTGGTCGCCTGCCGCGGTGCCGTCCGACACGGCGCACGGACAGGCCGCGGAGACCGACGGGTACGCGGGAAGCGAGGACACCGAACCCGATGAGACCGACCCCGATGAGACCGCATCCAATGAGACCGGCGAGGACACCGACACCGGCGCAGGCGACGGGCAGGGGAGGGATCCCGCGATCGCCGAGGCGACGGCGGCCGCCGCGGCACCGTTCTGACCGTCCGGGGCCGGCTGGAGAGCAGGGCTGGCGTCGTCTGCGCGGTCTGACAGCGTCATCGGCTAGAGTGAGAACGTTCGTCGTCGTCCTCCCCAAGGTGATCCATGCGTGTCGTTCCCCTCCTGGGTGTCGCAGCCCTGACCATCGCCCTGTCCGGCTGCTCCCTGCTCGGACTCGACGACAATGCGGAACGGCGCCGGCGACGACGTCGGCGAAGCCCGAGGCCGAAGTCGACAAGGTCATCAAGGCGGTCGAACCGCTGACCGGTGATTCCGAAACCGTGCCGTCGACGAAGAAGTTCTTCGACACGATGATCGACGCCGGATACAAGCCCGAGCAGCTCGAGGCCACCCTCGACGAATCGCCGTTGGGCAACGAAGTGCCCTCGAAGGTCTTCGGGGTGAAGACGGAGAAGGGCTGCGTCGTCGGGGAGATCCGCGCCGGCAAGGCCACCGCTGAGCTCATGCCCCCCTCGGAGTCGACCGGAGCGTGCCTGCTCGGCGAGGTCGACCGACCCGAAGGCGTCGAGGCGCCCAAGGGGGAGATGCGCGATGAGGACGGCGACGACAACGGTGCCGGTCACCTCCCGGGTGAGAACATCACCGGTGACGACGCGGAGACCCCGAGCCCGGACAGCTCGTCGGGCTCGAGCGACTCCTCGGGTTCGTCGGGTTCCGGAGGCTCGTCGTCGAGCGGTTCGTCCTCGAGCGGCTCGTCGGATTCGAGCGGGTCGTCGTCGGGCTCCGGCAGCGGTTCGGAGGGCTCGTCGAGCTCGGACGGACCGTCGCTGGGCGGAGGCTGATGCGTTTGGCGCGGAGGCGCGCCAACCGATAATCTGGGGCCACTATGGCCGAATTCATTTACACCATGCACAAGGCGCGCAAGGCGCACGGTGACAAAGTCATTCTCGACGACGTGTCGATGTCCTTCTACCCGGGGGCGAAGATCGGCATGGTCGGCCCCAACGGCGCCGGCAAGTCGACGATCCTCAAGATCATGGCCGGCCTCGAACAGCCGTCGAACGGCGAAGCCCGGCTCAGCCCCGGCTACACGGTGGGCATCCTCATGCAGGAGCCCCCGCTCAACGAGAACAAGACCGTGCTCGGCAACGTCGAAGAGGGCGTCGCCGAGATCAAGGCGAAGCTCGACCGCTACAACGAGATCTCCGAGGAGATGGCGAATCCCGACGCGGACTTCGACGCCCTCATGGAGGAGATGGGCAAGCTGCAGGAGGCCATCGACGCCGCCGATGCGTGGGACCTCGACTCGCAGCTCGAACAGGCCATGGACGCGTTGCGCTGCCCGCCGCCCGACGCCGACGTCAGCGTCCTCTCCGGCGGCGAGCGCCGCCGCGTGGCGCTGTGCAAGCTCCTGCTGGAGAAGCCCGACCTGCTCCTCCTCGACGAGCCGACGAACCACCTCGACGCCGAATCCGTGCTCTGGCTCGAGCAGCACCTCAAGTCCTACCCCGGTGCCGTCATCGCCATCACCCACGACCGGTACTTCCTCGATCACGTCGCCGAATGGATCGCCGAGGTCGACCGCGGTCACCTCTACCCCTACGAGGGCAACTACTCGACCTACCTCGAGAAGAAGCGCGAGCGCCTGCAGGTCCAGGGCAAGAAGGACGCGAAGCTCGCCAAGCGCCTCAAGGACGAACTCGAATGGGTGCGGTCGAACCCGAAGGCCAAGCAGACGAAGTCGAAGGCCCGCCTCGCCCGCTACGAGGAGATGGCCGCTGAGGCCGAGAAGACGCGGAAGCTCGACTTCGAAGAGATCCAGATCCCGGCCGGCCCCCGCCTCGGCGACATCGTCATCGAAGCGAAGGATCTTGAGAAGGGCTTCGACGGCCGCCTGCTCATCGACGGACTGAGCTTCTCGCTGCCGCGCAACGGCATCGTCGGCGTCATCGGCCCCAACGGCGTCGGCAAGTCGACGCTGTTCAAGACGATCGTCGGCCTCGAAGAGCTCGACAACGGCAACCTCAAGGTCGGCGAGACCGTGAAGATCTCCTACGTCGACCAGTCCCGCGGGGGCATCGATCCGGAGAAGTCGCTGTGGGAGGTCGTCTCCGACGGACTCGACTTCATCCAGGTCGGCGCCGTCGAGATGCCCTCGCGCGCCTACGTCTCCGCGTTCGGCTTCAAGGGCCCCGACCAGCAGAAGAAGGCCGGAGTGCTCTCCGGTGGTGAGCGCAACCGCCTCAACCTCGCGCTCACGCTCAAGCAGGGCGGCAACCTGCTCCTCCTCGACGAGCCGACGAACGACCTCGACGTCGAGACCCTGGGATCGCTCGAGAACGCCCTGCTCGAGTTCCCCGGCTGCGCCGTCGTCGTCTCCCACGACCGCTGGTTCCTCGACCGCGTCGCCACGCACATCCTCGCGTGGGAGGGCAACGACGAGGACCCGGCTCAGTGGTACTGGTTCGAGGGCAACTTCGAAGCGTACGAGAAGAACAAGGTCGAGCGCCTCGGCGAGGATGCGGCCCGCCCGCACCGCGTCACCCATCGTCGCCTCACCCGCGACTGACGGACTCAGAACACGAGGGCCCCGGCATCATGCCGGGGCCCTCGTGCGCGGGCGGCGGTCTATGAGCGCGGGCCGGCTCCGGGTTCGAAGCGGTCGAAGAGCTTCCGCCACAGGCGGTGGAAGAGCGTGAGCAGCCAGCGGACGACGAACGTGGCGAGGATGCCGAGGACGAGCGCGATGATCGCGACGAGTCCGATGTGGAGATCCGTGCGATCCCGGAGGATGAGCAGCGCGATCGACGTGAGCACGAGGCACAGGGCGACGTTGACGAGGCGACTGAGGATCGAGGCGAGGATCTCGATCATCGCGGTCTTGTCATCGCTCACGGCATGTCCTTGACGCGGACCATGCCCTCCTGCGCGACGGTGGCGAGGAGCTCGCCGTCGCGGGAGAAGATCCGCCCGTAGCCGAGACCGCGACCGCCGCGGGCCGCCGGCGATTCCTGGACGTAGAGCATCCAGTCGTCGACGTGGACGCGCCGATGCCACCACATCGCATGGTCGAGGCTCGCGACCCGCAGGCCGGGGGTGGCCCAAGTGAGGTCGTGCTTGCGCAGCACCGGTTCGAGGAGGTTGAAGTCGCTGGCATAGGCCAGCGCCGCCGCATTGAGCACGGGGTCGTCGCCGAAGTGCGCGCTCGCGCGGAACCACACGTGCTGCTCGGGCAGCTCCGTGTCGATGTCCCCGGCACCGGGAACCCCGAAGGGCTCGACGGGACGGATGTCGAAGGGGCGCCGATTGAACCATTCGGTGACGCGCAGGGAATCGTCGGCGGCGAGCAGCTCCCGCAGATCGGGGCTGTCCTCGGGGCCCGGGATTCCCGTGGGCATCGGCTCGGAGTGCTCGAATCCCGGCTGCTCGTCCTGGAACGAGGCGATGAGCGAGAGGATCGGCACGTCCTTCTGATAGGCGTGGACGCGTCGAGCGGAGAAGGACCGGCCGTCGCGGAGGCGTTCGACCCCGAACTCGATGGGTTCGGCGACGTCGCGGCCCGCAGGAAATAGCCGTGCAGCGAGTGGATGAGGCGGTCGGCGGGCAGGGTCGCGGCGGCCGCGACGATGCACTGCGCGAGCACCTGACCGCCGAAGACGCGGCCGTCGGGCTTGTACTGGCTCGGCCCGACGAAATGATCCGACTCCCGCCTCGACTCGTCCACGGCGACCTTCCTCAACTCGAGGAGTTCGTGCAGACGGGCGACATTCGCCTCGGCGAGGGTCGGTTCGGTTTCGCTCACATGGGCCTCCGGAAGGACAGGGTCGGACATCGTCTCGATCCTACCCGGGCACCGTGCGACCTGCGAGGAGACGCATCGCACGACCGCCGGCAACAGGGCAGTTCGAGCGGGCACGCGGGTGATCCGGTCCGGTGAGCCACCTGCGGCGGGATGAGTCGCCCGGGCACAGGCCGGGGTCTGCGGGATGGCATCATGGGATCATGCACTCAGGCGCCACGAACCCCCTTCTCGACGAATTCACCCGAGTCCTCCTCGAACTGAGATGGGGTGACATGGACGCCTACGGACACGTCAACAACGTCGTCCAGCTCCGGCTCCTCGAAGAGGCCCGCGTCCGGGCGCTGGGATCCCCGACGCAGAGCCGCGACGCCGCCGTCGGGCCGGGGGAGTACGGCGCCGCCGAGGTGGTCTCCGGTCTTCCGATGCCCGAGGTCTTCGGGGCCGCCTCGGCGACGACCGAACTCCTCGTCGCCTCGCACGCCATCGAATACCGCGCCCCGATCAGCTACCGTCCCGGACCGATCGCCGTCGATCTCGTCATCAGCGAGGTGCGGCCCGCCTCGGTGACGATCAGCTACGTCATCGTCGAGCCCGACGGCTCCCTCGTCTACACGGTCTCCGAGACCGTCATCGCCTTCGTCGACCAGGCCAGCGGTCGTCCGCGGCGCCTGAGCGAGGAGGAGATCGTCGCCCTCGAGTCGGTCGTGCGCGCCCCCGCGCGGATGCGGAGCCTGCGCCGATGACGACCCTCGAGATCGCCGATGAGAAGGCCCTGTCCGACCTTGCCGCGTTCACCTCGCTGGCGCACCGACTCGATCCCGACGGGGCGATGCGCCTGCAGGTCGCCTCGGAGGTCCTCGTCCTCACCGTCGCTCCGCTCTTCCCGCACGGGATCGGCGATTCGACCCCGCTCGTGCTCGCGATGCGGATGCAGCGGCTCGATTCCCCCGAACTCGACGGCCTCGACGAGGTCGTCCCGCTCGCCGCGCTGACCGACCGCTTCGCCCGCGCGGAGAACGGCACGAGCCTCCCGCTGCCGCCGACGTCGATGCTCGTCTCCTGGGCCGGCATCGCCCCACCTCGGGGACCGTGGGAGCAGACGGACACGATCGCCCCGTCCGCCCTTATCGCCGGCGCCGAGGCGGGGATCGCCGAGGTCGCCGACGGCACTCCCGACGGGGCGGGCTCGCACGCGGTCAAAGCGCTCCGGGCACGGGTGTGGGCGGCCCCGCTGACGGGCGACCACGGGACGACGCTGACGGCGGGCCTCGCCTTCGCCGCCGCCGGCCTCCGCTTCCTCCCGCCATCGGCGAACGCCGCCTGCCCGATCATGGAATCCGCCGGCTGGCTGCGCGTCGTCACCCCCGGCGGCCACCTCCTCACCCGGAAGACCGCCTGAGGCAGACGGCAGGGGGCGCGAGCCCGCCAGGGCTCACCCTGCTTCGCACGGCTCTGGTCCTGACCTGAGCCCTGGATACCACGGTGAGCCGCAGACACCGGTATGCGCAGAACAGAGCGCGCACCTGACCTGCGTCGCGCGCGGTGCACGCAGACCTGACGCGAGCCGCGTGCACGGCACGCATCACGCATACCGAGGTGAGCGGCAGCCTCAGGCTCCGGTGCTGTTCGTATTCACCATCGCGGTGGCGGCGCGCTGGAAGTAGTCCCAGAACACCTCGTCGTAGAGGGGCGGCAGGTCGACCTCGTCAAGCGCCCCGCGCATCGCCCGCAGCCACCGATCCCGAGCGTCGAAGTCGACGGGGAACGGGAAGTGGCGCATCCGCAGACGGGGGTGGCCCCTCTCCTCCTGATACGTCGTCGGTCCGCCGAAGTACTGCTCGAGGAACATCTGGAGCCGGTGCTTGGCTCCGATGAGGTCGTGGCCCTCCGGGTACATGCTGATGAGCGGCTCGTCGGCGGCGACATTGGCGTAGAACGCGTCGACGAGCCGGGTGAACGTCGGATGGCCGCCGACCGCGTCGAAGATCGTCTCTGAGCTCATCGCTTCCTTCCCTCGGGATTCCCGCTGCCCTTGTGTCCGGCGCCTGCGCGGCTGCCCGTCGAGCGACCGCCCGGCGCGCGACCGCCGGAGGTCCGACCGGTCGCCGGGGACTTGCCCGAGCCGCCGGTCGACGCGGACTCGCGGTCGTGGTCCTCGGAGTCGTCCTCGGCTTCGTTCGTCGACTTGATCTTCGCCGCCTCGGTGGGGTCGGGCAGCGTGCGGAAGACCGTCTCCTGCGTGATCGGGATGTGGATGCCGTATTTGTCCATCTGGCGCTTGAGCTCGGCACGAAGGCGCGCGCGACCTTCCACTGCTGGTTCGGCTTCGTCTTGAGCACCGTGCGGATGACCTGCGACTGCGCCGACAGGGACTCGACACCCCAGATCTCGGGCTGCTCGAGGATCGCATCGGCGATCTCCGGGTCCTCCTCGATGACCTTCGTCGTGTCGGCGATGACCTTCGAATACGTCGCCACCGAGGTGTTGTAGGCGACGGGGATGTCGAGGACGGCGCGGGCCCAGCCCTGCGACTGGTTGCCGACGCGGAGGATCTCGCCGTTGCGCACATGCCACAGCGTCCCGTCGAGTCCGCGGACCTGGGTGGTGCGCAGGCCGACGTCCTCGACGGTGCCGATCGCCTCGCCGAGGTCGACGGAGTCGCCGATCCCGTACTGGTCCTCGATGACCATGAAGAAGCCCGACAGGTAGTCCTTGACGAGCGCCTGCGCCCCGAAGCCGATCGCGACACCCGCGATACCCGCCGAGGCGAGGATCGGGCCGACGTTGAAGTTGAGCTCGGAGAGGACGATGAGGCTCGCGACGACCGCGATGACGATCGAGGTCACCGAGGAGAGCATCCGTCCCACGGTCTGTGCGCGCTGGGCGCGGCGCTCCCTGATCGTCGCCTGGTCGATACCGGTGAACTGCGACTCCATCGCCGAGGTGGAGAACCGCGACGTCGCCTTCGAGCTGCCGACGGTGCCCTTCGCCACGCCTGCGGCGAAGCGGCGGATGACGATGCGCATGAGGAAGTTGATGATGAGCGCACCGACGATGATGATGGTGACCCGCAGCGGGACGTCGAGGAGGAACGCCCAATCGATCTGCGAGGCGGCGAGCAGAGTGGTCTCGAGAGAATCAGAAGTCATGATGCCCTCGAGCCTAGCGAGCGATCTTGGACGGGTCCTCAACCATGCTGGACGTCTCCTGAGCCGTCAGGGCCCGCTGCGCGTCGGCGAGGTTCTCCCGCATCAGCCGCAGCAGTCCCTTCGGCGCCGCCGGATGATCGGTCAGCCACGTCGCCGCCTGGGCCACGGTGTGGGCGGTGGCCGGCGGGAAGAGCTTGAGCGTCATCGTCTGCGCCATCTCGAGCGTCCGGGTCTCCCACCAGCCCGAGACCCGCTGGAAGTACTCGGTGGCGAAGTCGAGGAGGGGCGGTTCGGCGGCGATGAGCTCACCGGTGTCGGTCTGCAGTCCCATCGCGAACCCGGTGGCCAGGGCCCCGAGCTCCGAGTTCGGCAGGTCGACCTCGTCGATCATCCGGGTGAAGGCCTGCGACTTCGCCGCCGAGGTCGCCCTGGCGGCCCGTGCGGTCGCGGCCTGCCGCTGTCCGGTGGCGCTGGGATCCTCGGCGGACATGTCCGCGATCGCGGACTCGGCGATCGCATCGTGGTTCGACAGGGCGATGAGCAGCTCCCATTTGAGGTCCGTGTCGATCGTGATGCCGCCGACCTCGGCGGCGTCGAGCCACTGCCGCAGCTGGTCGATCTGCGCCGGTGATTCGGCATGCCGGATGACTCCGCGGAGGAACTGGAACGCCTGATCCGATCCGGCCGGGGCCGATGCGAAGAGCTCGCCGAGGCGGTCGGCGACCCGGGTGTGTGCCTCCGCCCGCTCGGCCGGGGGCAGGTAGGCTCCGACGGCCGTCTCGAGCTGGCGCATCTGCGTGAGCAGACCGGAGGAGTGGGTGATCGCCCCGAGGTGGTCGAGCAGGGTCTCGATGTAGACGCCGGCCGGCAGCTCGCCGTCGCGCACGGAGTCCCACAGGGTGCTGAGCACGAGCAGCTGGGTGAGGGAATCGTCGAAATCGCTCAGCCGTGCCGCCGCGACCCGCATGCTCTCGGGATCGAAGCGGACCTTCGCATAGGTGAGGTCGGCGTCGTTGACGACGATGACGTCGGGCTTGGGCAGTCCCACGGCTTCGGGCACGTCCGCCTCGGCGGAGTCGAGATCGAGCGGGAGGGCGTGTGTGCGCACGAGCCGACCCTCCGCGTTCTCGGAGTAGAACCCGATCGCCAGGCGATGGGGACGCAGGGACGGCACCGGCTGCCCTTCGATGATCCACGGCTTCTGCGTCACCCGCAGCCGCGTGACCACCTCGGCGGGGGAGGAGTCCGATTCCTGGGCGGTGTCGGCCGGCGCGGTCTCGACGCTCGCCTCGATGAGGTTGACGCCGGATTCCTCGAGCCACAGCTTCGACCACGTCGCGAGGTCGCGTCCGCTCGTCGCCTCGAGCTCGCGCAGCAGGTCGGACAGTTCCGTGTTCGCCCACGCATGCTTCTCGAAGTACTGGGCGAGGCCGGCGAAGAACTCGGCCCGGCCGACCCAGGCGACGAGCTGCTTGAGCACGGAGGCGCCCTTGGCGTACGTGATGCCGTCGAAGTTGACCTCGACGTCGGCGAGGTCCTCGATGGGGGCGACGATCGGGTGCGTGCTCGGCAGCTGATCCTGCCGGTAGGCCCACGACTTCTCGATCGTCGCGAACGTCGTCCACGCCTCGGTGTACTTCGTCGCCTCGGCGGTCGCGAGCGTCGACATGAACTCGGCGAAGGACTCGTTGAGCCACAGGTCGTTCCACCACTTCATCGTCACGAGATCGCCGAACCACATGTGCGCGAGCTCGTGGAGGACGGTGACGGTGCGGCGCTCGACGAGGGCCTCGGTGGGACGGGAGCGGAAGATGTAGTTCTCGAGGATCGTCACGGCCCCGGCGTTCTCCATCGCCCCGGCGTTGAACTCGGGGACGAAGAGCTGATCGTACTTCTCGAACGGGTAGGGCACCCCGAACTCGCGTTCGAAGAACTCGAAGCCGGCGCGGGTGATCCTGAAGAGGGTGTCGGAGTCGAGGTGCTCGAAGAGCGACTCGCGGCAGTAGAGGCCCAGCGGCACCGGCTGGCCGTCGGAGGAGACGAGCTCGGAGTGGACGCTGCGGTAGGGGCCGGCGATGATCGCGGTGATGTAGGAGGAGATCGGCGTCGTCGGGGCGAACTGCCACACGGCCATGCCCTCGGCGGCCTCCTCGCCGAGGTCGGCGAATGTCTCCGCCGGATCGCCAGGGGTCGGAGTCGGGGAGTTCGAGACGACGGTCCAGTGCTCGGGGGCGACGACGGTGAAGGAGAACGGGGCCTTGAGGTCGGGCTGCTCGAAGACGGGGAAGACGCGGCGGGCGTCGGGCACCTCGAACTGCGAGTAGAGGTAGACCTCGTCATCGATCGGGTCGACGAAGCGGTGGAGGCCCTCACCCGTGTTCATATAGGAGAAATGAGCGTCGATGACGAGCTCGTTCTCCGCCGCGAGTCGCGGCAGGGTGATGCGGGAGGGGGCGACGACCTCGGCGAGTTCGAGGTCGAGGCCGTTGAGCACGATCCTCTCGACGCTCGCGGTGATCGCGTCGATGAAGGTCGTCGCATCCGGATCGGCGGTGAAGCGGATCCGGGACCGCACCCGGAACGAGTCCCCGCGACCGGTGAGGATGAGCGTGTGCTCGTAGCTCGTGACGTCAATGTGAGACGACCGCGAACGTGCTTCGTCGCGGGTGAGGTTGTATTGGGGCACTGTCTGGCGACCTCCGCATCAAGTCATGTGTACTGTCGTCATTCTGTCATGGACGCCGCGCGATCCAGGCGACGAGGACGCGGTGGGCCGGGAGCGCGCGGAGTTGGTAGATTGGCACAGTGACCGGGGCGCTGCTGCGCGCCCCCTGCCGATGAGGAGCGAGAATGAGCAGAGAGACCCTTGACCTGTGGTTCGACACGGCATGCCCGTGGGCGTGGATGACGTCCCGGTGGGGACTCGAGGTCGCGAAAGTCCGCGACGTCGACGTCCGCTTCCATCCGATGAGCCTCAACATCCTCAACCGCGACAAGGACCTGCCCGAGGACTACCGGGAGCTCATCGACCGCACCCTGGGTCCGATGCGCGTCGTCACCGCCGCGATCGCCGAGCACGGCGAGGAGATCGCCGAACCGCTCTACACCGCGATCGGCACCCGCATCCACCCCGGTGGGGAGCAGGACTTCGACAAGGCCGTCGCCGAGGCGCTCGCTGAGCTCGACCTGCCCGCCGAACTCCTCGACTACGCCGAGCGCGACGACTACGACGCGGCGCTGCAGGCCTCCCACGACGAGGCGATGGCCCTCGTCGGCGACGACGTCGGCACCCCGATCTGCCGGGTCGCCGGCACCGCGTTCTTCGGTCCCGTCGTCACCCCGGCCCCGAAGGGCGAGGACGCCGGGCGCCTCTTCGACGGCGTCGTCGCCGTCGCCTCGACGCCGGGCTTCTTCGAACTCAAGCGCACCCGCGACCAGGGCCCGATCTTCGACTGACGCTCGTTACAAGACCGACGAGCTGACCAACCCTGACGAAAGGCACATGATGAAGGTTCACCTCGGCACCGACCACGCCGGGTACGAGTTCAAAGAGGTCCTCAAGGACCACCTCGGCGAGGAGGGCTACGAGGTCGTCGACCACGGCGCGCTCGAGTACGACGCGCTCGACGACTATCCGGCGTTCTGCATCGCCGCGGCTCAGGCCGTCGTCGACGACCGGGCCGCGGGCCTCGACTCGCTCGGCGTCGTCATCGGCGGGTCGGGCAACGGGGAGCAGATGGCGGCCAACCTCGTCACCGGCGCCAGGGCCGCTCTGGCCTGGAACCCGGAGATCGCGCAGCTCGCCCGCGAGCACAACGATGCGCAGATCGTCGCCGTCGGCGCCCGCCAGCATTCCGAAGCCGATGCGATCGCCATCGTCGACGCGTTCCTCACCACCCCCTTCTCCGGTGATGAACGCCATTCCCGCCGGATCGGGATCATGGCCGCCTACGAGACCGAGGGACAGGCCGGACTGTGAGGATCCGGGGCGCGGTGCTGCGCGAGATGGAGCATGCCCGGCCGTATGCGGAGTCGTCCCCGCTCACGGTCGAGGAGCTCGACCTCGACGCGCCGGGCCCCGGGGAGATCCTCATCCGGCTGACCGCGGCCGGAGTGTGCCACTCCGACCTCTCCGTCGTCGACGGGAACCGGCCCCGGCCGCTGCCGATGCTGCTCGGCCATGAGGGCGCGGGCATCGTCGAGGCCCTCGGCGACGGCGTCGACGACCTCGAGATCGGCGACCAGGTCGTCACCGTGTTCCTGCCGCGCTGCGGGGTCTGCCGCAACTGCCTCACCGACGGGAAGCTGCCGTGTCTGCCCGGGAGCGCGACGAACGCCGCGGGCACCCTGCCCTTCGACGGTCACCGGGTGCGGCTCCACGACGTCTCCGGTACTGAGGTGCTCCACCACCTCGGCGCGTCGGTCTTCGCCACGCACGCCGTGGTCAACCGCGCCTCCGTCGTGCCCGTCGGCCACGATGTGCCGGCCCCGATCGCCGCGGTGCTCGGGTGCGCGGTGCTCACCGGCGGGGGAGCGGTCCTCAACGCCGGCGCCCCGGGCCCTGACGACGAGGTGATGATCGTCGGCCTCGGCGGGGTCGGGATGGCCGCGCTCATCACGGCGCTGTCGATCGAGACCGCCGGGGTCATCGGCGTCGACGCGAACCCGGACAAGCTCGAGCATGCGCGGAGGCTCGGGGCGGTCGAGGTCTACACCCCCGAGGAGCTCGGAGACCGGACGGCGCCGATCGTCATCGAATGCGTCGGCCATCCCCGCGCCTTCGAAACCGCGTTCACCGCGACCGCCGTCGGCGGAACCACCGTGACCGTCGGCCTGCCCGCCCCGGATGCCGAGGCCCGCATCACCCCGGTGACGCTGACCGCCGAGGCGCGCACCGTCATCGGGTCCTACCTCGGGTCGGCCGTGCCGGCCCGCGACATCCCGATCTACGCGCAGCTGTGGCGCGAGGGCCGATTGCCCGTCGAGGAGCTCATCTCCGAGACCGTCGCCCTGGACGACATCAACGCAGCGTTCGACGCGCTGGCCGCCGGCACCGTCATCCGCCAGGTCATCGACTTCGAGCGCTGAGGCACGCCCCGTGCCGCGGGGCGGCCGCTCACTCCGGTGCCGGGATGCGGATGATCCGGTCGTCGCCGGGCCCCGGATCGCCGCGACCGTCGGTGTTGTTCGTCAGCATCCAGATCTCCCCGGTCGGGGTCGTGACGACGTCGCGGAGGCGACCGTACTCGCCGTCGTAGGACGTCCGCGACTGCGAGAGGTCGGTGACCGGGACCTCGCGCAGCGTCGCACCGCGGAGATTGGCGATGAGGATCGAGTCGCCGGTGATCGTCATCCCGCTCGGACTCGCCTCCGCCGGAGCCCACTGCTGGACCGGATCGACGAAGTCCCCGCCCTCCCCGGGATCGGACATGCCCTCGACCTCGGGCCAGCCGTAGTTCGCCCCGGGTTCGATGACGTTGAGCTCGTCCCACGCGTTCTGCCCGAATTCGCTGGCGTACATCGTCCCGTCCTCGTCCCAGCTCAGACCCTGCGGATTGCGGTGACCGTAGGAGTAGACGTACGACCCGTCGAACGGGTTGTCCTCGGGCACCGCGCCGTCAGGGGTCAGCCGCAGGATCTTGCCCGACAGGGCGTCCCGGTCCTGCGCCGAGGCGCTGTTGCCGGCATCGCCGGCCGTGGCGTAGAGCATGCCGTCGGGTCCGAAGGCGAGTCGGCCGCCGTTGTGGGTGGTCCCTGCCGGGATGCCGTCGAGGAGCACCTCGGGCTCCCCGAGGCCGAGGCCCCCGGGGTCGCCGGTGAGCGGGAAGCGGACGATGCGGTTGCCGTCGGCGGCCGTGAAGTAGGAGTAGAGGACGTCGTCGGCGACGGCGAGGCCGAGCAGGCCGCCCTCGCCGGCGGCGGCGACGTCGGGCACGGTGCCGACCTCCCGGACCTGCGCGGGACGGTCGCCGGAGAGTTCGAGGATCCGCCCCGTATCGCGTTCGGACACGAGCGGGGAGCTGCCGGCGAAGGCGATCGACCACGGTGCGTCGAGGTTCTCGGCGACGACCTCGGGGGCGGTGAGCGGCGGGGGAGACCCCGTCTCAGTACTCGGTGCCTGCGACGGGGAGAACGCCGAGCTGCCCGGCGCCGAGCTCGGGTCGTCCCCTGCGGTGCAGGCGCTGAGGGCGAGGCCGACGGCGGCCCCGAGCGCGGTCAGGCGCACGGTCCGCGTCCGGGTGCGCAGGCGTGAGAGCGGGCTCGGGTGCGAGGACGGGGGCAGCGGCGCCATGGCGGGTCCTTCCTGGATCCGGTCGGGACACCATTGTCGCGAACTTCCCTGCCGCGGGTCGAGCCTCATGCCGTCCAATGGGAACGGCGGTGAATGCAGGAGAGCCGCCCTGACCTGCAGGTCAGGGCGGCTCTCGATCGTCGGGATGACAGGATTTGAACCTGCGACCCTCTGTTCCCAAAACAGATGCGCTACCAAGCTGCGCCACATCCCGCGACACTCAATCTAACCACATCCGCAGGCGGCGTCCCAACGGCGTCCGCGGCCTGTGACACACGTCATGAAAGCCCGATTTGGCCCGTGCCGACGACCTCGGATATAGTCATATTCGCAACACGGGGATGTAGCTCAATGGTAGAGCCTCAGTCTTCCAAACTGATGGTGCGGGTTCGATTCCCGTCATCCCCTCCACCGGCCGGTCGGACCCTTGTGGTTCGGCCGGTTTTCTCGTCTGCGCGACCACCTCGGCGCTTTTCGTGTTTTGGCTCCCGTTTCGCGTAGGATGGGTGACTGCATCTCCAAAGGACATGGTCCATGTCCGATCCCTCAGCGGTCCCACGACTGACGAACCGTCGTGTCGACTGCGAGCATGATTGTCGATTCTGAAAGGTCCCACTGTGAAGAGCTCCGTCGAGCAACTCGACCCGACCCGGGTCAAGATCAGCGTGGAAGTCCCATACGCCGAACTCAAGCCGAGCGTCGACGAGGCCTACAAGACCATCGGTTCCCAGGTCAACGTCCCCGGGTTCCGTCAGGGCAAGGTCCCCACGCGCATCATCGACCAGCGCGTCGGCCGCCCCACCGTGATCCAGGAAGCGATCAACAACGGACTCGACGCGTTCTACCGTGACGCCGTGGAAGCCAACGATCTCAAGCCGCTCGGCCAGCCCGAGGTCGAGATCTCCGAGGTTCCCGGCCTCGACGGCACCGAGGACGGCGACCTCGTCTTCACCGTCGACGTCGACGTGCGCCCCGAGATCACGCTGCCCGCCTACGACTCGATCACCGTCGAGGTCGACCCCATCGAGGTCACCGACGCCGACGTCGAGAACGAGCTCGAGCAGCTGCGCTCGCGCTTCGGCACTCTGACCTCCGTCGACCGCCCGGCGGCCAAGGACGACTTCGTCACCCTCGACCTCGTCGCGAAGATCGACGACGAGGAGATCGACTCGGCCTCCGACATCTCCTACCAGGTGGGCGCCGGGACCATGCTCGAGGGCATGGACGAAGCCCTCGAAGGCCTCTCGGCCGACGAGTCGACGACCTTCTCGACGACGTTCGCCGGCGGCGAGCACGAGGGCGAGGAGGGCACCGTGACCGTCACCCTCAAGGCCGTCAAGGAACGCGAACTGCCCGAGGCCGACGACGACTTCGCGCAGCTGGCCAGCGAGTTCGACACCATCGACGAGCTCCGCGAGGACCTCAAGGTCCAGGCCGGCAAGCAGAAGGAGTTCGCGCAGGGCGCCGAGGCGCGCGACAAGGTCCTCGAAGCGATCATCGAGGCCGTCGACGTGCCGGTGCCCGCGAAGATCGTCACCGACGAGGTCGAGCGCCACCTCGAGTCCGAAAACCGCGTCGACGACGATGAGCACCGCAAGGAGGTCACCGAGGAGACCGAGCGCAACCTGCGCACGCAGTTCGTCCTCGATGCCATCGCCGAGGCCGAAGAGGTCGAGGTCACCCAGCCCGAGCTCATCGAGTACCTCATCTCCGCCTCGCAGCAGTACGGCATGAACCCGAACGAGTTCGCGCAGATGCTCGACAACTCCGGCCAGGTCAACGCCCTCGTCGGTGAGGTCTCGCGGCGCAAGGCCCTCGCCGCGGCGCTGGCCGGCGCCGTCGTCAAGGACACCGACGGCAACGTCGTCGACATGGAGGAGTTCACCTCGCCCGCCGACGACTCCGCCGAGACCGTCTCCGCTGACGACTCCGAGGCCGACGACGCCGAGGCCGACGAGACCGCCGCCGAGGATGCGAAGGCCGACGCCGACGAGAAGTGAGCGTCCGTCACGCAGGCCGACGGCCGCCTCGGCGAGGGTCTGCTGACTGAGCACCGCTGACAACGGCGGGCACGGGATGACCGTGCCCGCCGTTTCGCGCATTCAGCCGCGGATCGCAGCCTTTCACGCTGAGGGCGAACACGGCTGATCGGGGGGACTAAAACCTGCGGCGCACCAGTTAGAGTCCATAGCAAGCCAATCTAGACCAACAGGAGAGAAACGTGAGCGCACACGACACGACAGCGCCCGTCGGCCTCGACGCCGGTGGGGGCATGGGCCTCGACGACCACATCTTCAACCGTCTGCTCAAGGAGCGGATCATCTGGCTCGGCTCGGAGGTCCGCGACGACAACGCCAACGCGATCTGCGCGCAGATGATGCTGCTGGCGGCCGAGGACCCCGATTCCGACATCTGGCTCTACATCAACTCGCCCGGCGGCTCGGTCACCGCGGGCATGGCGATCTACGACACCATGCAGTACATCAAGCCGGACGTCGCGACCGTCGCGATGGGCATGGCCGCCTCGATGGGGCAGTTCCTGCTGTCCTCCGGCGCCAAGGGCAAGCGCTACGCGACTCCGCACGCGCGCATCCTCATGCACCAGCCGCTCGGCGGCATCGGCGGCACGGCCACGGACATCAAGATCCAGGCCGAGCTCATCCTCCACATGAAGAAGCAGATGGCCGAGCTGACCGCCGAGCAGACCGGCAAGTCGCTCGAGCAGATCCTCAAGGACAACGACCGCGACCACTGGTTCACCGCCGAGGAAGCCCTCGAATACGGCTTCATCGACGACGTCGTGACCCAGGCGTCCGAAGTCAACGACAAGTGACGGGGAGACAGGGAAGAATGAACTCAATGAATCTCATGCCAGGGTCGACCGCCGGCCAGATGCCGGTGTCGCGCTACGTCATGCCGCAGTTCGAAGAGCGCACGCCGTACGGCTTCAAGCGTCAGGACCCGTACACGAAGCTGTTCGAGGATCGTGTGATCTTCCTCGGCGTGCAGGTCGATGACACGAGCGCCGACGACATCATGGCGCAGCTGCTCGTCCTCGAATCGCAGGACCCCGACCGCGACATCACCCTCTACATCAACTCGCCCGGCGGCTCGTTCACCGCGCTGACCGCGATCTACGACACGATGCAGTACATCAAGCCGGAGATCCAGACGGTGTGCCTGGGCCAGGCGGCCTCCGCCGCGGCCGTGCTGCTCGCCGCCGGCACCCCCGGCAAGCGACTCGCGCTGCCCAACGCCCGCGTCCTCATCCACCAGCCCTCGATGCAGGGCCAGGGACAGGGCCAGGCCTCGGACATCGAGATCCAGGCCGCCGAGGTGCTGCGCATGCGCCAGTGGCTCGAGGCGACGCTGTCGAAGCACTCGAACAAGACCGAGGAGCAGGTGTCGAACGACATCGAACGCGACCTCTTCCTCACCGCCGAGCAGGCGAAGGACTACGGTCTCGTCGACCAGGTGCTCACCTCCCGCAAGGGAGCCTGAGCCCCGGCAGTCAGCGGGCCCGGACGGCGGCGGTCGTCCGGGCCCGCTGTCGTCTCCGCCGCCGGTCGGGTGGGTGATCCGCCGAGGCGGTTCCGACACACCGTATGACCCCGCGCAGGCGCTGCGTCAGTGTCATATGGGAAGCTATTGAGGTACAGGAAACACGAGCGGTAGAGTTGGGGCGAGGCGCCCTGGCGAAAGGTTGTGACAGTGGCTCGCAGTGCGGACGGAGCAGATCTGCTCAAATGTAACTTCTGTGGCAAGTCACAGAAGCAGGTGCGGAAACTCATCGCCGGACCTGGGGTGTACATCTGCGATGAATGCATCGGACTGTGCAACGAGATCATCGAAGAGGAGCTCAGCGAGTCGACGACGGAGCACGCCGAACTCGAACTGCCCAAGCCGCGGGAGATCTTCGACTTCCTCCACGAGTACGTCGTCGGCCAGGATCCCGCGAAGAAGGCCCTCTCCGTCGCCGTCTACAACCACTACAAGCGCATCCGCGCCCTCCAGGGCGGGGACGACGCGAAGACGCTCGGCAGCGCCGATTCCGAGGTCGAGATCTCGAAGTCGAACATCCTCCTCGTCGGCCCCACCGGCTCCGGCAAGACCTACCTCGCCCAGACGCTCGCGAAGCGCCTCAATGTGCCCTTCGCTGTCGCCGATGCCACCGCGCTGACCGAAGCCGGCTACGTCGGCGAGGACGTCGAGAACATCCTCCTCAAGCTCATCCAGGCCGCGGACTTCGACATCCCGCGCGCCGAGCACGGCATCATCTACATCGACGAGATCGACAAGATCGCCCGCAAGTCGGAGAATCCGTCGATCACCCGCGACGTCTCCGGTGAGGGCGTGCAACAGGCGCTGCTGAAGATCCTCGAGGGCACGCAGGCCTCGGTGCCCCCGCAGGGCGGCCGCAAGCACCCGCATCAGGACTTCCTCCAGATCGACACGACGAACGTCCTCTTCATCGTCGCCGGCGCCTTCGCCGGTATGGAGGAGATCGTCGCCGGCCGCAAGGGCAAGCACGGCATCGGCTTCGGCGCCCTGCTCCAGTCGAAGAACGACGACGAGGACCTCTACGCGGACATCCTGCCCGAGGATCTGCTCAAGTTCGGGCTCATCCCCGAGTTCATCGGCCGTCTGCCGGTGCTCGCGACCGTGTCCAACCTCGACCGGCCGGCGCTCATGTCGATCCTCACCGAACCGAAGAACGCCCTGGTCAAGCAGTATCAGCGGATGTTCGAGTTCGACAACGTCGAGCTCCGTTTCGAGACCGAAGCCCTCGAGGCGATCGCCGATCTCGCGCTCCTGCGAGGCACCGGAGCCCGCGGTCTGCGGTCGATCATGGAGGAAGTCCTCCAGCCGATCATGTTCGATGTGCCCTCCCGCGAGGACGTCGCCGAGGTGGTCGTGACCAAGGACGTCGTCGAGAGCAACGTCGCCCCGACCCTCATCCCGCACGAGCAGACGCGGACGACGAAGAAGTCCGCGTGAGCGCTTCGCGCGCAGCATGAGGCTGTTCGCGGACACGAGACCGCTCAGATACGACAACTACCGCCGGCTGTGGCTGGCCAACATCGTCACCGTACTCGGTGCGCAGATGACGGTCGTCGCCATCCCGGCGCAGATCTTCCACATCACCGGGTCCTCCGGGTACGTCGGGCTCAGCGGTGTCTTCGGGCTCGTCCCGCTCATCGTCTTCGGGCTCTGGGGAGGGTCGCTCGCCGATGTCGTCGACCGGCGCAAGCTTCTCATCATCTCGACCGTCGGCCTCATCGTCACGAGTGCGCTGCTGGCGTTCCTCGCCGTCATCCAGATCGACAACGTGTGGGTGCTGCTCAGCGTGTTCGCGATGCAGCAGGCCTTCTTCGGACTCAACCAGCCCGCCCGCGGGGCGCTGCTGCCGACGATCGTGCCGCTCGCACTGCTGCCGGCGGCGAACTCGCTCAACATGACGGTCGCGACACTCGGAGCGGTCGCGGGTCCCGTCATCGGCGGGGCGCTCATTCCGGTCTTCGGCTACCAGATGCTCTACATCCTCGACGCTCTCTTCCTCGCGACCACTCTCTATGCCGTGGTCAGGCTTCCCCCGCTCGTGCCGGGGAAGCAGCCGGACACGCGGTCGGGGTTCAAGGGCGTCGTCGACGGGTTCCGGTACCTCGGGACGAACACCGTCGTCATGGTCTCCCTCCTCGTCGACGTCATCGCCATGGTCTTCGGCATGCCCCGTGCGCTGTTCCCGCAGATCGCGACCGAGACCTTCGGCGGTCCGCCCGAGGGCGGCATCGTCTTCTCGCTTCTCTTCGCAGCGCTGGCTGCGGGCAGTGCCCTGGCCGGGATCTTCTCCGGGTGGGTCTCGAAGGTCGAACGTCAGGGGCTCGCCGTCATCGTCGCGATCATCGTCTGGGGTGCGGCGATGACGATCTTCGGGTTCGCGCTGCCGTTCGCGAGCGGCTTCTGGATGGCCGCGCTCATCGTCGCGCTCTTCGGGCTCGCACTCGGCGGGGGAGCGGACATCATCTCCGCGGCCTTCCGGTCGACGATGCTCCAGGAGGCCGCCAGCGATGACATGCGCGGGCGCGTGCAGGGCGTGTTCATCGTCGTCGTCGCCGGTGGACCGCGCATCGCCGACATCGTCCACGGCTATGCCGCTGAGGCGACCACGACGACGATCGCTTCGGCCGGCGGCGGCATCGCCGTCATCGTGCTCGTCCTCATCTGCGCCGCAGTCTTCCCGGCGTTCCGACGCTACCGTGTCGAGAGGGGCGGGGCGGACGAGACGCGCTCGGTGGCCTGAGCCGCCGGCTCGAGGCCATGTGGCAGAAGGCGGGGACCGCCTCGGCGAGGGCCAGCCGTGGTCAGTGCTGGTGAGGGCCGACGGGGGACCGCCTCGGCGATCACACCTCCGCGATGACACCCCGGCGATCACACCTCGGCGATCACACCCCGGTGAGCGCCGACTCCATGTTCGCGAGGATGCCCGGCCATCCCGATCCCATGCCCTTGTACGCCTGCTGACCGAGCGGGGAGTCGACGTCGAGACCGGAATGGGCGAGGAACAGGCGTGTGCCCGTGCCCTCGGGTTCGATGGTCCAGGTCAGGGTCGAGTCGAGGCTGCCCTCGGCGAAGGTGAAGGCGATGAGGCGTTCGGGTTCGACGCGGGTCACCGTGCACGGCTGCTCACCGAAGCCGCCCATGTCGAGGGTGAAGGCGTGGCCGACGACCGGGGCGATGTCGCCGGGCGCCCACCATCGCGCGAGCAGCTCGGGTTCGGTGAGTGCCCGCCAGACGGTGTGCGGTGAGTGGGTGAGGAACTGGTCGACTTCGATGGTCCGTTCGTCAGTCATCGTTGGTCTCCGTTTCGGGGTCGGGTTTCGTGTTCCGTGGCGGTATCGGGCTGGGCTTCAGTGTCGGGTTCGGTGATGTCGTCGAGGGTGCGCGCCAGATCGCCGAGGCGGTCGCGCCAATACCGTTCGAAGGGGTGGAGCCATTCGCCGAGCTCGGCCAGGGGCGCCGGTTCGAGATGATAGATCCGCCGCTGACCCTGCGGCTCCTCGCGGACGAGGCCGGCGAGACGGAGGATTCGCAGGTGTTCGGAGACCGCGGGGCGGCTGAGGTCGAAGAGCGCTGTCAGTTCGGTGACGGAGCGCGGTTCGTCGCGCACCGCCTCGAGGATCTCACGGCGTGTGGGGTTCGCGACGGCAGCGAAGACATCGGTGTTCACGCCCTCGAGGTTATGTCGGGAATATCCGACATGTCAAGAATCTCCGACATATCTGTGCGGTGAGCGGCGGGTTGTGTGTGCGGCTGCGGGTGGTGTTCGCCGGTGCTCGAGGAGCGTCTCGCGGCGACCCGGATGCGGAGCTCGAAGAACTACGTGTGCACGGGGTGGAACTGCGACTGCGCGTTGTGTGTGGCGAGCTGCGGGTTGTGCGAGAGCTCAAGGGTTGTCCGTGCGGCGGAGGGTTGCGAGCAGACCGACGGGTTGTGTGTGCGGCTGTGGGTGGTGTTTGCCGGTGCGTCGAGGCGCGTCGCGTGCCGACCCGGATGCGGAGCTTGACGAACTACGCGTGCACGGGGTGGATCTGCGACTGCGCGGTGTGAGTGGCGAGCTGCGGGTAGTGCGAGAGTTCCAGGGTTGTGCGCGAGCTCAAGGGTTGTGCGTGGGGCGGAGGGTTGTCAGGGGACCGGCGGGTAGTCGGTGCGGGCGGAGATCTGTCGGCACACCGGTGAGCAGCGCGAGTGGGCCAGTGCCGGGCAGTGCGTGTGGGAAACGGAGCGTGACGCGGCGCGGCCGCCGGTGGGGACCGACGGCCGCTGGGGATGTGGAGCGGGGATGCGTGGAGCGGGTGGGGAGTGTGCTCAGGCCTGGGCCGAGTAGACGGCGTTCTCGGCGGGCTGGACCACGACGAAACCGGGACCGTGGAAGGCGAGCTGGATCGATTCGCCGGAGCCGCGGCCGAAGAACGAGCCGAGGCTGACGTCGGTCTTGATCTGCGGGGCCAGCGACGACGACCAGCAGACCGCGGACTGCGGATCGACGAAGGTGGGCTGCTGTGAGGCGTCGAGAACCATCGGGTCGCCCTTGCAGCAGATCGCCGCGGTGCCGGTGCCGGAGAGCTCGAGGTTGAAGAGACCCGAACCGCTCGCGAGCGCGCCGATGCCGCCCTTGATGCGCTTGATCTCCCAGTTGAGGGCGTCGTCGAAGGCGAGGAGGTTCGACGTGTTGACGGTGAGCGCGTCCTGCTGGCCTTCGAGGGACATCATGAAGATGTTCGAGGCTTCGCGGGCGAAGAACACCTCACCGTTGCCTTCGACGCGCATGACGTTGCCGCCCTCGCCGGTGGCCGCCTTCTTCATGAACTGGCCGACCGACTTCGACCCCTGGTGGGAGAAGTGGATATCGCCCTGGTAGGCGACCATGGCGCCCTTCGTGGCGATCATCGGAGCGTCCGGCGTGATCACGGTGCGCAGCATCTTACTCGACTGCAGCGTCCACCGATCCCGGTTCTGGACCTCGGCGTTGCGCTGCGCAAAGAGCTCACTTCTCATGGTCTGTCATGCCTTTCAGTCAGGTCGGGACCGAGTGCCCCGGCGTCTGCGACGACTCCATGATATGTGGGTCACACAGGGATTCCGGGACGATTCGTGTGCTCATTTGGGAACAGGTCCCGCACCGAGGCGACCGCTGGGTGGCGACCTGCGAACACAGAGAGGCGGGCCAGCGCGATTCCGCGAACGCAGAGAGGCGGGACCGGGAGCATGTCCCGGCCCCGCCTCGCGGCAGAGAACCTCAGGCCTGCGGTTCGAACTCGATCGCGGCGACGGTGATCTCGTCTCCGCCGACGTCGGTCGTCAGGCTCTGCACGCGCCCGGCGGCCTTGAGATCGCCCTCCGCCGAGGCGACGGCGCCGGTGATCGCGGCCGGAGCCTCGATCGTCAGGCTGAGCACCGAGGTCTTCTGCGAGACCTTCGCCTCGGTCTTCGCACGGCGGATCTCTGAGAGCACGGCAGCCACGGAGCGCAGCAGCTCGGGGTCGGCGGCGCCGGCCTCGGCGAACGTCGCCTCATCGGTGGGCCACGGTGCGCGGTGGACCGACCCGGTGCGCCACCACGACCAGACCTCCTCGGTGACGAACGGCATGAACGGGGCGAACAGGCGCAGCAGCACATCGAGGGCGGTGGCCAGGGTGACATGGGCCGACAGCTGATCGGCCTCTCCGGCGGCACCGTACGAGCGGTCCTTGACGAGTTCGACGTAGTCGTCGGTGAACTCCCAGAAGAAGCTCTCGACCTCGCGCAGCGCGTGCGCGTAGTCATAGGCCTCCATGTGGGTGGTGGCGCTCGCGGCGACCTCGCCGAGGCGGGCGAGCAGGGCCCAATCGAGGTCATGGCTGACCGCGTCGACCTGTCCGACGAGTCCGGCGTGCACGCCCTGCGCGAGCGCGAACTTCGAGGCGTTGAGCAGCTTCATCGCCAGGCGGCGGCCGATCTGCATCTGCGAGACGTCGTAGGCGGTGTCGGCGCCGAGCTTCGCACTTGCCGCCCAGTAGCGCACGGCGTCGGGACCGAACCCGGGCTTCGCCTCGGCGAGGATGTCCGAGGGCACGACGACGTTGCCCTTCGACTTCGACATCTTCTTCCGGTCGGGGTCGAGGATCCACCCGGACAGTCCCGCACGCTTCCACGGGGCGGCGTCGTTGAGCGAGTTCGCCCGCACGACCGTGGAGAAGAGCCACGTGCGGATGATGTCGTGGCCCTGCGGCCGCAGATCGAACGGGAAGACGGTTTCGAAGAACTTCTCGTCCCGGCTCCACTTGCCCAGCAGCTGCGGGGTCAGCGACGACGTCGCCCACGTGTCGAGGACATCGGGGTCGGCGGTGAAGCCGCCCGGCTGGTCACGCTGGTCCTCCGAGAAGCCCGCCGGCACCTCGGCGATCGGGTCGACCGGCAGGTTCTCGGGCACGATCGGGTTCTCGTAGTCCGGGGTGCCGTCGGCATCGAGGCGGTACCACAGCGGGATCGGCACCCCGAAGTAGCGCTGGCGGGAGACGAGCCAGTCGCCGTTGAGGTTCTCCACCCAGTTCTCGTAGCGGGAGCGCATGAACGCCGGATGCCATTCGATCTCACGCCGCGGCGATGAGTTCGTCGCGCAGCTGCGCCGAGCGACCGCCGTTGCGGATGTACCACTGACGGGAGGTGACGACCTCGAGCGGCTTGTCGCCCTTCTCGTAGAACGGCACGGGATGGGTGATCGCCTCGATCTCGCCGACGAGGTCACCGGAGTCCCGGAGCATCTCCGCGATGTCCTTGCGGGCGGTGAACGTCGTCTTGCCCGCCAGCTGCTCGTAGTTGCCCACGGCATCGGGCTTCGGCGAGGCGGCGATCCACTCGGGCACCTCGAGGCCGAGGCGCCCGGCGCGGTTGACGACCGCCCGCGTGGGCAGGTCGAGTTCGCGCCACCACGTGACGTCGGTGAGGTCGCCGAACGTGCAGACCATGGCGATGCCCGTGCCCTTGTCGGACTTCGCGAGCTCGTGGGCCCGGACCTCGACCTCGACGCCGAAGAGCGGGGAGACGAAGGTCGTGCCGAAGTGCGGCTGGTAGCGCTCGTCATCAGGGTGGGCGACGAGGGCGACGACGGCGGGAATGAGCTCGGGCCGTGAGGTGAGGATGATGATCGGATCCGCCGAGGTGTCGGCCAGTCCGTCGGCTCCGCGCGGGAAGAACTTCACCTTGTGATAGGCGCCCTCCTTCTCCCGGTCCTCGAGTTCGGCCTGGGCGACGGCGGTGCCGAAGGACACGTCCCACATCGTCGGGGCATCCTGGGAGTACGCGTGTCCGCCGGCGAGGTCGGTGAGGAACGCCCGCTGGCTCACGGCCCGTGAGGTGTCGTCGATCGTCCGGTACGTGTACTTCCAGTCCACGGACAGACCGGTCGAGCGGAACAGGTCCTCGAAGACCTGTTCGTCCTCGGCCGAGAGGCGTTCGCAGAGTTCGATGAAGTTCCGGCGCGAGACCCGCTCGAAGTCCCGCGAGTTCTTCGCGGGCTTGGCCGGGGGAGTGAAGTCGGCGTCGTAAGGCTGCGACGGGTCGCACGTCACGCCGTAGTAGTTCTGCACCCGACGCTCGGTCGGCAGGCCGTTGTCGTCCCAGCCGAGCGGGTAGAAGACGTTCTTGCCCCGCATGCGCTGGAAGCGGGCGATGACGTCCGTCTGCGTGTACGAGAAGACGTGACCGACATGGAGCGACCCGGAGGCCGTCGGCGGGGGAGTGTCGATCGAGTAGACCTGCTCCCGGTCCGTGTCGGCGTCGAAGGCGTAGACGTCGGACTCGCTCCAGGCGGCGTCCCACTTGTCGCGCAGACCTTCGAGAGCCGGCTTGTCCGGCAGGTTCACAGACTCGTGCGTCGAGTCGGAATAGGCAGAGTTCATAGTTGTCGATTTTCCCACTCGCGGACCCAGTCGCCAAACCGGTCGTCCCGCCGTCTCCGGCGGTGAGCCCGACCGGTCGCAGCACCGTTCCCGGCCATGAATCGGACCCGGTGCCCACGCTGTGTCGACAACCGCCGGGAAGCTGTGTCGACAACCGCCGCAGAATTGCCTGAACGGGAGGTTCGAACGCGACCACCTGGTCGGATGAGACGATGGACGCATGGCGACCTTGGACAGAATCGGGACAGAGAATCCGCCTCCCACCTCGACGGGGTGGATGAACCCCGCGAGAGCCTTCGCGATCCTCGCCGTCGTCGCCATCCACTCCCTCGGCACCGTCGTCGAGGTCAACTTCGCCTCGATGGGGCCCGACTGGTGGGTCGCCAACGTCATCGACTCGGCGAGCCGCTGGTCGGTGCCCGTGTTCATCATGATCTCCGGTGCCCTCGCGCTCGACCCGCTGCGGGGCAGCAAGCCGCGGAAGTTCCTCTCCAAGCGCGTGTGGCGCATCGGCATCCCGCTCGTCTTCTGGACGATCGTCTACGTCGCCTTCCGCCGCTACTACCTCCTGTCCCCGGACTCCGACTGGAATGCGCTGCTCGCGATCCTCTCCGGCTCGCCCTTCGTCCAGCTCTACTTCCTCTACGTCCTCGCCGGCCTCACCCTGCTCACGCCGTTCTTCCGCCTGCTCAGCGTCCACGGCTCCCGGCGTCTGCAGTGGGGGACGGGGCTGATCTTCCTCGGCATCGGCATGCTCGACCAGTTCGTGTCGATGATCTTCTCCGTCGGGGAGGCGAACATCGCCACCAGGTTCCTGCCGATGGCCGGGTTCTACATCCTCGGCTGGGTGCTGCGCGACGTCGTCCTCTCGACCCGCGGTGTCGTGTGGGCCTGGGTCGCGTTCGTCGCCGCGACCGCGGTGACCGCGCTGTGGGCGGGCTTCGGGCCGGGGGAGAAGCCGTGGCTCTATCCCTACGAGTACCTGTCCCCGGGCGTCGTCGTCGCCTCGCTCGCGGCCTACCTCCTGCTCCACCACTACATGCGCACCGGGTTCAGGGTCCTCCACTGGTTCTACCCGTACTCGTTCGGCGTCTTCCTCCTCCACCCGCTCGTCCTCTACCCGCTGCGTAACCTCATCGGCCTGCCGACGACCGTGCCCGGAGTGCTCTTCCACGGCGTCGTCATGGTCCTCGTCTACACCGCGATCTGCGTCGCCGTGACGTGGGTGGCGGTGAAGATCCCCGGTCTGCGCGCCGTGTTCGGCGAGGGCGGACCCCGCAATCCGTACACCCCGTCGAAGCCGGCGGCGCCACCGAAAGACGCCCCACCGGACGGGGACCAGGCGCCCGACGGCACCCGCTAGGGCCCCGACCGTAGACTGAGAGCGACCCGTTGTCAGTCGAGAGGGAGTTGAGGCATATGCAGGCATTGCGAGCAGTCGTCACCGGAGCGAGCTCGGGCATCGGCGCCGCCACCGTGCGCCGGCTGCGGGACCAGGGCTGGGACGTCGTCGCCGTGGCCCGACGCGGGGACAAGCTCACCGCCCTGGCCGAGGAGACCGGTGCCACCGCGATCACCGCCGACCTCACCGATGACGCCGCCGTGGCCGCGATGGCCGCCGAGGTGCTCGCCGGCGGTCCCGTCCACGCCCTCGTCGCCAACGCCGGTGCCGCGTTCGGCACGGACACCGTCGCCGAGGCGTCGGTCGAGGGATGGCGCGACATGTTCGACATCAACGTCCTCGGAGTCCTCCGCGTCGTCCAGGCGTTCCTGCCCGCTCTCATCGACTCCGGCCGCGGCGACATCGTCGTCATGTCCTCGACCGCCGGTCACCAGGCCTACGAGGGAGGCGGCGGTTACGTCGCGACGAAGCACGGCACGCATTCGATCGCTGCGACCCTGCGCCTCGAACTCGCAGGTTCGCCCGTCCGCGTCATCGAGATCGCCCCGGGCATGGTCGCCACCGACGAGTTCACCCTCAAACGCGTCGGCGGGGACACCGCACGGGCCGACAAGGTCTACGAGGGCGTGGAGAACCCGCTCACCGCAGACGACGTCGCCGACGCCGTGACCTGGACGCTCACGCGCCCGCACCACTTCAACGTCGACCTCATGGTCATCCGCCCGATCGCCCAGGCCGCCCAGCACAAGGTCGCCCGCCACCAGGGGCTCTGAGCGACTCTCCACCAGGGGCGCTGAACCGCCCGCCACCACGGCCTCTGAGCCGCTCGCGGGCACCGGGCACGCACCTGCGACACCCCTGCCGGAGCGACCGCCCGTCAGCGCCCCGGGTGACTGGTGTGGGCGCGGCCCGCGGGTATAGAATTGAGGACGCGTCGATCCGGCCATCACCGGGGAGCATCCGGAAGAACAGCATGACCGATCCACGGCCGACCACCTCGGCGGGATGGGATGCTCACTAGACCCGGACGGTCGGACCCGTCATCGTCCGCATCAATGAGCGATCCGTCGCTGAGGCACCGTGCCGGTCGGCACTGCGGCCTGACGGCGGATAAGCGGGGTGGTACCGCGGCAGCAATGTCGTCCTCGCGGCCAGTGACCGCAGCTACCGTGAAGGACGCTCATGACGCAACCCCTCTATCCCAAGGTGTCGACCTCGGCCTTCGGCCTCAGCGCCTCGCCGAACTTCCCCGAGATCGAGCGCGCGGTGCTCGAGTACTGGAAGCAGGACGACACCTTCGCCGCGTCGATCGCCGAACGCGATCCCGGTGAGAACGGGTCGAACGAATTCGTCTTCTACGACGGCCCGCCCTTCGCCAACGGCCTCCCGCACTACGGTCACCTCCTCACCGGCTACGTCAAGGATGTCGTCCCCCGCTACCAGACGATGCAGGGCAAGAAGGTCGACCGCCGCTTCGGCTGGGACACCCACGGGCTGCCGGCCGAACTCGAAGCCGAGCGCCAGCTCGGCATCACCGACAAGTCCGAGATCGGCCGCATGGGTCTGGCCGCCTTCAACGACGCGTGCCGGTCCTCGGTGCTGCGCTACACGCAGGAGTGGGAGGAGTACGTCACCCGTCAGGGCCGGTGGGTCGACTTCGAGAACGACTACAAGACGCTCAACGTCGAGTACATGGAGAGCGTCATCTGGGCGTTCAAACAGCTGTGGGACAAGGGCCTGGTCTACGAGGGCTACCGCGTCCTGCCCTACTGCTGGAAGGACCAGACCCCGCTGTCGAGCCATGAGCTGCGCATGGACGACGACGTCTACAAGATGCGCCAGGACCCGGCGGTGACGATCGGCTACAAGCTCACCGACTCAGACGAATGGGTCCTCATCTGGACGACGACTCCGTGGACGGTGCCGTCGAACCAGGCCGTCGCCGTCAACCCGGAGATCCCGCTCGTCGCGGTCGTCCCCGGTCCCGACGGAGCCCCCGAACTCCAGGGCAGGACCCTCATCCTCGCCGAGGCGCGCCTCGGCGCCTACGCCCGTGAACTCGGGGAGAACCCCGAGGTGCTGCGGACGTTCCCCGGCAGCGAGATCGTCGGACGCTCCTACGAGCCGCCGTTCCCCTACTTCGAGGGACGCCAGGACGAGTTCGGGCAGCGCATGCACACGATCCTGCCCGCGGACTTCGTCACCACCGAGGACGGCACCGGCATCGTCCACCAGGCTCCGGCCTTCGGTGAGGAGGACAAGGAGCTCACCGACGCCTTCGGGATCACTGCCGTCCGCCCCGTCGACGACGCCGGCCTCTTCGACGCCACCGTGCCCGACTACGCCGGCGAGCAGGTCTTCGACGCCAACCGGCCGATCATCCGGGATCTGCGCGACCACACGGGACCGCTGGCCGATCGCCACGCCCTGCTGGTGCGCCACGAGTCCTACGAGCACTCGTACCCGCACTGCTGGCGCTGCCGCAACCCGCTCATCTACCGCGCAGTGTCGTCGTGGTTCGTCCGCGTCACCGAGTTCAAGGACCGGATGGTCGAACTCAACGAGCAGATCAACTGGGTGCCCGACAACGTCAAGGACGGACAGTTCGGCAAGTGGCTCGAGAACGCCCGCGACTGGTCGATCTCGCGCAACCGGTTCTGGGGCTCGCCGATCCCGGTGTGGATCTCCGACGACCCGACCTACCCGCGCACCGACGTCTACGGGTCGCTGGCCGAGATCGAAGCCGACTTCGGCCGTCTGCCGGTCAACGACCGCGGCGAGGTCGACCTCCACCGTCCGTGGGTCGACGACCTCACCCGTCCCAACCCCGACGACCCGACGGGGAAGTCGACGATGCGCCGGATCCCGGAGATCTTCGACGTGTGGTTCGACTCGGGATCGATGAGCTACGCCCAGGTCCACTACCCGTTCGAGAACGCCGCGTGGTTCGACAACCACTTCCCGGCCGACTTCATCGTCGAATACATCGGGCAGACGCGCGGCTGGTTCTACCTCCTCCACGTTCTCGCTACCGCGATCTTCGACCGCCCGGCGTTCCTCAACTGCATCTCCCACGGCATCGTCCTCGGCTCCGACGGGCAGAAGATGTCGAAGTCCCTGCGCAACTACCCCGACGTCAACGAGGTCTTCGACCGCGACGGCTCGGACGCGATGCGCTGGTTCCTCATGGCCTCGTCGATCCTGCGCGGCGGCAACCTCGTCGTCACCGAACAGGGCATCCGCGACGCGGTCCGCCAGGTCGTGCTTCCGCTGTGGAACACGTGGCAGTTCTTCGCGACGTACTCGAACACCGCGGACTCGGCGGCAGGGACCGACGACGCCGAGGCGGTGGCCGGCTACCGGGCGTCCAAGCGCTTCGACTCCTCCCAGGTCCTCGACCGCTACCTGCTCGCGAAGACGCACGACCTCATCGTCGACTTCGCCGCGGCGATGGACGACTTCGACATCTGGGCGGCCTGCGAGATCGTCCGCAGCTACCTCGACATGCTGACGAACTGGTACGTCCGCCGCTCGCGCCGGCGCTTCTGGGACGGCAGCGCTGCGACCCACGAGACCTTCGACGTCCTCTACACGTGCCTCGAGGCCTTCGCCCGGGTCGCCGCCCCGCTGCTGCCGTTCACGGTTGAGGAGATCTACCGCGGGCTCACCGGGCACCGGTCGGTCCACCTCGAGGACTACCCGGATGCCGCGGAGTTCCCGGCCGACCCCGACCTCGTCGCGGCGATGGACCTCACCCGCGACATCAGCTCGACGGCCTCCTCGGTGCGCAAGTCCAACCGGCTGCGGGTGCGCCTGCCGCTCAGCCGCCTCGTCGTCGCCGGCAGCACCCCGCTGAGCCGCGAGTTCACCGACATCATCGCCGATGAGCTCAACGTCCGCGAGGTCGAGGCCCTCGATCTCGCCGCCGCCGAGGACGCGGGCTTCTCGCTCACCCAGAACCTCGTCGTCAACGCCCGCGCCGCCGGTCCGCGACTGGGCAAGCAGGTGCAGGCGGCGATCAGGGGCTCGAAGACCGGTGACTGGTCGGTCGCCGCTGACGGCACCGTGACCAGCGGCGGCGTCGAACTCGTCGACGGCGAGTACACGCTCGAGTCCGTCGCCGAGTCCGGCACCGACGGCATGGAGCTCGCCGCCCTCGACTCCGGATTCCTCGCGCTCGACACCCGGGTCACCCCGGAGCTCGAAGCCGAGGGCGTGGCCCGGGACACCGTGCGGGCGATCCAGGGCATCCGCAAGCAGCTCGACCTCCACGTCGCCGACCGCATCACCGTCGTCATCGAGGCCGATGAGGCCGTCACCGAGGCGCTCGGCACGCACCGGGACCTCATCAGCACCGAGACCCTGGCGACGGGACTCGACTTCGCTCCCGTCGCCGAGTCCGCGGAGGTCTTCACCCCCGAAGAGCTGCCTGCGGGCACCCGGATCTCGGTGGTGAGGGCATGAGCACAGACGACCTCACCCGGGTCTATGCCACCCTGCTCACCCGGGCGGGGGAGGCCGCCGTCGAGGTCCGCCTCGACGCGACCCGCCGGGCCGTCGAGCTCCTCGGCGACATCCACCGGGCCGCACCCGTCATCACGGTGACGGGGACGAACGGGAAGACGTCGACGGCGCGGATGATCGATGCGATCATCTCCGCCCACGATCTGCGAGTCGGACGGTTCACCAGCCCCCACCTCCACTCGGTCACCGAACGCGTGTCCGTCGACGGGCAGCCCGTCGACGCGGAGACGTTCGTGCGGATCTTCGACGAGATCGCCCCGTACCTCGACATCGTCGATGCCGAGCTCGTCGACTCCGGTCGCCCCAAGCTCACGTACTTCGAGGTCCTCACCGTCCTCGCCTTCGCGATCTTCGCCGACGCTCCCGTCGACGTCGTCGTCGCCGAGGTGGGGATGGGCGGGGAATGGGACTCGACGAACGTCTCCGACGCCGAGGTGTGCGTGTTCACCCGCATCGGCCTCGACCATCAGGCCTACCTCGGCGACACCCTCACCGCGATCGCGCAGACCAAGGCGGGGATCCTCAACCGCACCATCGACCCGACCCCGGCCCCGGAGCCGGTGGCGATCATCGCGGCACAGGAGGACGAGGCGCTCACCGCCCTCGACGCCGAGGTGGCCCGCCGTGAGGTGCCCGCGCTCGTCGAGGACCGCAGCTTCCGCCTGATCGACCGGCAGCGGGCCGTCGACGGACAGCTCATCGCCGTCCAGGGGATCCGGGACGTCTACACCGACCTGTTCCTTCCCCTCCACGGCGAGCATCAGGCGCACAACGCGGCCGTCGCGATCGTCGCCGCGGAGACCTTCCTCGGCGACGAGGACAAGCCGCTCGACCGGGACACGGTCGCCGAGGGACTGTCCCGCGTGACCTCGCCGGGACGCGCCGAACTCGTCCGCACCGGCCCGGCCGTCGTCGTCGACGGGGCGCACAACCCCGACGCCGCCCGCGTGCTCGCCGACACCATCACCGAGGCGTTCGACTTCGACTTCACCGTCATCGTCATCGGCATGCTCGCCGACAAGGACGTCCACGGCGTCCTCGACGAACTCCACCGCACCGCCGACGCCTTCGTCGTCACCGCCCCGGTCAGCGACCGCGCGCTCGACGCGGAGACGCTCGCCGAGGCGGCCCGGGAATGGGTCGACGAGGACGCGGTGACCGTGGCCCCCGATCTCAACGCGGCCCTGATGACGGCCTTCGACCTCGTCGAGGGCAGCGGTGCGCAGCGGCCCGGGATCATCGTCACCGGCTCCCTCTACACCGTCGCCGAGGCGCGCCTTCTGCTCGGCCGGGGGGACGAGGCATGAAGTCGAAGTACCCCGTCCTCGCCGGGTCGATCCTCATCTGCGAACTCGTCGTCGTCTACTTCGCGGCACTCGCGGCGTACGGGCTGACGGTGAAGACCAACGGCACCCTCGAGCTCTCCCAGCTCCTCATCGGCGCCTCGGTCATCGCGGTGGTCGCGATCGTCGCGACGATCCTCCTGCCGCGGCGCATCGGACAGAAGCGGCCCGGCGTCGTCCTCGGCTGGATCACGCAGGTGCTGCTGCTCGCCACCGGCTTCATCCTCCCGCCGATGTTCTTCATCGCCGCGATCTTCATCGCCCTGTGGGTCGTCGCCCTCTACTGGGCGGCCCGCATCGATCGGGAGGTCGCCGAGCGGTCCTGACCGCCCGTGTGCCCCGGGTACACTGTCCATCGACGAACTCTACGGAAGGACCCGAATGGAACGCACCCTCATCCTCATCAAGCCCGACGGCGTCGCCCGCGGCCTCATCGGTCAGATCGTCGGCCGCATCGAGGCCAAGGGCTACGCGATCGACGCTCTGAGCCTGCGCACGGCCACCCCGGAGGAGCTCGCGGCGCACTACGCCGAGCACGAGGGCAAGCCGTTCTACCAGCCGCTCGTCGACTTCATGTCGGAGGGCCCGATCGTCTCGATCATCGCCTCCGGTGAGGGCGTCATCCCCGGCTTCCGCTCGCTGGCCGGCGCCACCGACCCGACGACGGCCGCCCCGGGCACGATCCGCGGCGACCTCGGCCGCGACTGGGGCGAGAAGGTGCAGAAGAACCTCGTCCACGGCTCCGACTCGCCCGAGTCGGCCGAACGCGAGATCGGCATCTGGTTCCCCAACTGAGGTCGCCCATCCGCACAGACACGTAGTGCCCCGCAGATGATCTGCGGGGCACCACGTGTCTCTGCCGTCGTCCGCGTGCGGCGGACAAGGGTCTCCGGACGGGAGTCTGAGGACGGGGATCTCCGGCCTGGAGCCTCAAGTCGGGCGTCTGGGTCGGGAGTCTCAGAAGAGGGTTGCGAAGAAGTTCCAGAACTGGACGACGATGGTCGTGGCGATGATGAGCAGCCAGACGACGGCGATCGCGACGTTCTCCCGGGCGAGCACCGTGACCACGGCGCTGTCGCGGACCCCGCGGCCGAAGTTCCCCGCGAGCGCATTGTGGGCGGTGACCGCGCAGAACATCGGGATCGTCATCGTCCACACGACCATGCACCACGGGCATCCGACGCCGATGACGTAGATCGACGTGTAGTAGAGGAACATGACGAGGACGACGCCGAGGGCGAGGCCGATGTTGAGGCCGATCATGATCCAGCCGGGCAGCTTCGTGCGGGCGACGAGGAGGACGCCGATGAGCAGCGGGACAATGAATGCCGCTACTCCGAGGAGCTGATTGGGGAAACCGAAGAGCTGGCTCTGCGGATACTCCATGACCGATCCGCACGAGAAGAACGGGTTGAGGTCGCACGAGAGGACGGCGTCGGGGTTCTCGAGCTTCTCGTACTTCTCCACCGACAGGGCGAAGGAGGAGATGAAGCCGATCACCGAGGTGACGATGAGGAAGACGCCCATCGCCGTCGGGCGCAGCACCCACGGACGCTTCCGCGGAGGCGCGTCGATGGCATCGTCGAGGTCGTCGTCTGCAAGCGCGGGTGCCGTGTTCACACTCCTAAGGATGCCTGCCCGCGGGGCATGCGGCAAACCCGGCGGGCCCGGTCTCAGCGGTCGGACAGCAGATCTGTGACATAATGATGCGACGGATACCTGCTCCCACACCGGGCAGGAGAAGTGCCTCCACCGAGTCGAGGGAACGGCCTCGCAGGTCGACACGAAGAAGAGGCAGCATCGACGGCCTACGCGCTGAGCGCGAGCCGAAGACGCCATCCACAGGTTTCGGTCCCACGGGGACCATGCAGGACACCGGAGATCCGTATGGTGTGAGCGGAGGCTCCGGTAGGAGTGAACATGAGCGATTCCACGAACGACAGCAACGGCACAGCCGATCCCACCGAGGGCATCCTCGCCGATCTCGCCGATCTGCAGGCCAATGCGGCCGCCGCCAAGGGCACCGAGCACACGGTCGACGACGGCGTCCGCGAGGAGCTCGACCACCTCGCCGATGCCGCGGGCTCTCTGCGGGAGAGCCCCGAGCGCGACGACGAGGATCGGGAGCGCGGTCGCCGTCGACCCAAACGGGCCCGCGACGCCGTCGCCAACCGCGGACTCGTCTTCGAGCAGTTCGTCCGCGAGACCGACGAAGGACTCGACCCCAGCGCCGAGGACGACGAGGACGACTCGACCCCGCAGCCGCCGCAGGCCCCGGCCTTCGACCCCCGCAATCCCTTCGCCGCGCCGGTCGCCCCCGCGCCCGCAGAACCCGCGAGTCGTCCGGCCGCTGCGGTGCCCCAGCACGGCGGACTGATCTTCCAGGTGCCCAAGGCGGAACTCGCCGAGGCGGTGAGCATCGACGACGACTTCGACGATGAGGACATCGACGAGGACGAGACCGACGACCGCACAGACGACCGCGAGGATCGTGAGGACCGTGACGACCGCGAGGACCGTGACGACCGCGACGACGAGGGCGGAGGCCGGCGCCGCCGCCGCGGCGGACGCGGTCGCCGCTCGCGCAGCCGCGACGACGACGAGTCCGAGGCGCAGAGCTCCCGCAGCGAGAAGACCCGCGAGAAGCCTGCGGAGAAGCCGGCGGAGAAGGACTCCGAGACCACAGACGGCGATGAGCGTCCCTCCCGCGCGAACCGGCGCGGGGACAAGGCGGAGAAGAAATCCGACGACGACGCCCGCGACAGGACGAGCGAGGGCGACGACGACGGTGACGACGAGGACGGCGGTTCGCGCCGCCGCCGGCGCCGCCGCTCGCGTTCCCGCGGCTCCGACAGCGACGAGGTGACCTCGCTCAAGGGCTCGACGCGTCTCGAGGCCAAGCGTCAGCGCCGCAAGGAGGGCCGGGAAGCCGGCCGCCGCCGCCCCGTCATCACGGAGGCCGAGTTCCTCGCCCGCCGCGAATCCGTCGACCGTACGATGCTCGTGCGCGAGAACGGCGATCAGACGCAGCTCGTCGTCGTCGAGGACGGCATCGCCGTCGAGCACTACCTCAAGGAGAACCGCCAGCAGTCCTCCCTCATCGGCAACGTCTACCTCGGCAAGGTGCAGAACGTCCTGCCGAGCATGGAGGCCGCCTTCATCGACATCGGCAAGGGCCGCAACGCCGTCCTCTACGCCGGCGAGGTCAACTGGGACGCGCTCGGCATGGACGGCAAGGCCCGTCGCATCGAGGCCGCGCTCAGCCCCGGCGACTCCGTCCTCGTCCAGGTGACGAAGGATCCCGTCGGCCACAAGGGCGCCCGCCTGACGAGCCAGATCTCCCTGCCCGGACGCTTCCTCGTCTACGTGCCCGGCAACTCGATGACCGGCATCTCCCGCAAGCTGCCCGACGTCGAACGGGCCCGCCTGAAGAAGCTCCTCAAGGAGCTCGTAGGCGACTCCAACGGCGTCATCGTCCGCACCGCCGCCGAAGGCGCGACGGACAAGGAGCTCAGCCGCGACGTCGAGCGCCTCGCGAAGCGCTGGGAGACGATCGAGAAGAAGTCGAAGTCGACGAAGGTCCTCGCCCCGCAGCTGCTCTACAGCGAGCCGGACATGATCGTGCGGATCATCCGCGACGTCTTCAACGAGGACTTCAATTCGCTCGTCATCGACGGCGACGGAGCGTGGAACACGATCCACGAATACGTCGAGGCCGTCGCCCCCGACCTCCTCGAGCGGGTGCACCGCTACTCCGAGGACGAGGGGATCTTCGACCACTACCGGATCGAGGAGCAGATCCAGAAGGCTCTGCAGCGCCAGGTCAATCTGCCCTCGGGCGGCTCGCTCGTCATCGACCGCACCGAGGCGATGACCGTCATCGACGTCAACACCGGCAAGTTCACCGGTGCCGGCGGCAATCTCGAGGAGACCGTGACGCGGAACAACCTCGAAGCGGCCGAAGAGGTCATCCGGCAGCTGCGTCTGCGCGACATCGGCGGCATCATCGTCGTCGACTTCATCGACATGGTCCTCGAGTCGAACCGCGACCTCGTCGTCCGCCGGCTCGTCGAGTGCCTCGGCCGTGACCGGACGAAGCATCAGGTCGCCGAGGTGACCTCGCTCGGTCTCGTGCAGATGACGCGCAAGCGCATCGGCACCGGACTCGCCGAATCGATGGTCTCCGCCGGAGCCGACCTCACCGGACGCGGGCTGCTCCTGCCCGGGTCGGAGGAGGACGGGTCGAAGTCCCATCGCGGGGGCCGCTCGCAGAACTCCGAATCGTCGGGCAACGGCAAACGCGACCGCAAGCGCCGGTCGTCGAAGAGCAGCGAGTCGGAGTCCCAGTCCGAGTCGGTCGGCAACGACGCCTCGCGCTCCGCGGTCGCAGCCATCGCGAAGGCGACGCTGAAGAAGGACGACGACGCCGAGGCGCCGGCGGACGCACAGACCGACACGGGCGCAGCCGACACCGCGCCCGAGGAGAAGCCGAGCCGTGCGAAGTCCCGCGGTCGCAAGCGGACGAAGAACGCCGACCGGTCCGCCGAGGCCGACCGGTCCGCCGAGGCCGACCGCGGCGACGGCGACACCGCCGCTCAGGACGAGAAGCCGAGCACGGGCGACGAGCAGCCGATGCTGCCCGTCGAATCGTCGTCGGAGACCACCGCATCGGCTGACTCCGCACCGGAGGCCGAGCCTGCGGGGGAGATGCCGCTGATGATCGGCGCCGACACGACGACGAAGGTCGCCGTCGCCGCCGAGCCCGAAGCTCCGCGCCGCAAGGCCCCGGCGAAGAAGGACAAGCCGGTCGAGAAGCCCCAGGAGGCGCTGCCGACCTCGTTCGTCATCATCGGCGAGGACTGAGGCTCACCCGCCTGAGATCCTCCCTCCGCCGGCGACGGCACAGCGCCCCACGTCAGTCGACGTGGGGCGCTGTGCTGTCCGTGACCGGGGTCCGGGCTCAGGGCCCTTGCCCGGCTCACATGCCCGGCCCCGGATGCGCGCGGGCCGGCACGTGAGCCGCTGCGGGCGACCGGCGGGTCAGGTGCCCGACTGCTTGTTCCGGGTCGTGCTGATCGTCGGCTGCGCGGCCTGATCGCCGCAGAGGACGATCATGAGGTTCGTCACGAGGTCGCTGCGCTCGGCGTGCCCGAGCGAGACGATGTCACGGCGCTCGATCTGCTCGATCGCCGTCTCGACCATGCCCACCGCCCCTTCGACGATGAGCTGCCGGGCCGCGACGACGGCGGTGGCCTGCTGCCGCTGGAGCATCGCCCGGGCGATCTCCGGCGCATACGCGAGCTGGGTGATCCGGGATTCGATGATCGACACGCCGGCGGCGGCGACCCGGGCGGCCACCTCGGCGGAGAGCTTCTCCGTGATCTCATCGGCATTGTCGCGCAGGGACATCCGCTGCGGATCGGAGGAGTCGTAGGCGTAGGAGTTCGCGATGTGGCGCACCGCCGTCTCGGCCTGGATGGCGACGAACTCCTCGAAGTCGTCGACCTCGAACATCGCCTGGGCCGTGTCGCGGACCTGCCAGACGACGACCGCGCCGATCTCGATGGGATTGCCGTCGAGGTCGTTGACCTTCAGGGTCGAGGTCTCGTGATTGCGGATGCGCGTGGAGATCTGGATCTTCGAGAAGAGGGGATTGACGAAACGCAGACCCGACTGACGCACCGTGCCGACGTACTTGCCGTAGAGCTGGAGGACGACGGCATGACCGGGCGCCACCGAGGTGCAGCCCTTGAAGAGGAACAGCGAGGCGATGAAGGCGAGGACGCCGAGGACGAGGAGGATGACGCCGAGCGGGTTCTGCGCGATCATCAGGCCGAAGCCGACGAGCCCGAGGAGGATCGCCACGAGGAGGAGGACGACGGCGCCGACGATCGCGAAGTACCCCGAGACCGCGCCGGCCGGTCGTTCGCGGACCCGATCGCCCTCGACCGATTCGATGCGGGTCGGCTGATCGGCCCCCGGTCGACCGCCTGCGGGTCCGCCGTGCATCTGGGGGAGCTGCTCGCCCGGTCGTCCGGACTGCTGCGGCATCGGGGGCTGTCCCTGCTGCCAGCGCTGCTGGGGCGGAGGCGTCGGACGCTGGGGCGGGGGAGGGTTCTGTGACATGCGGCCAGTCTAGGTCACACCGGAAATCCACTATCCGAAACCCGCAGTGAGACCAATGTCTCTTGCGACGGGGTCGGTGTGATGCAGATAACAGTTCTGTAACTGTCCGAATATTGGAAGGTCGATTGCTTGATCCCGGTGTCGCATTGCGGAACATTTGATCGACATGGACATACTGCTGCTTGCGTCAGACGCACCGACGTCACCCGTCGACGATGCCATCAACTCCTGGTTCACTCCGATCGCCACCTGGTTCTCCAGTGTGATCTTCGTGCCCGTCACGATCGGCGAGATCTCCTTCCCGTTCGTCGTCTTCTGGCTCATCCTCGGAGCCCTGATCTTCACCCTCTACTTCGGCTTCATCCAGTTCCGCGGCTTCAAGGTCTCCCTCGACGTCGTCCGCGGCAAGTACTCCAAGCCCACCGACCCCGGCGAGATCACCCACTTCCAGGCCCTGGCCTCCGCGCTCTCGGGCACCGTCGGACTCGGCAACATCGCCGGTGTCGGCGTCGCCGTCGCCCTCGGTGGACCGGGTGCGACATTCTGGATGATCATCGCCGGTCTGCTCGGCATGTGCACGAAGTTCGTCGAGTGCACGCTCGGCGTGAAGTACCGCGAGATCGATGAGAACGGCGTCGTCCACGGCGGACCGTTCAAGTACCTGCCGGTGGCCTTCCGCCGGTTCTCCAAGCCCGTGGCCGCGATCCTCACCGGCGTCTTCGCCGTCGCGATCCTCATCTTCGGTGTCGTCGGCGGCGGCATGTTCCAGGCCAACCAGACGTTCGCCCAGGTCCGCACCGCCACCGGCGGCGCGGACGGCTTCCTCGGCGGCGCATGGGCCGGACTGATCTTCGGCATCCTCTTCGCCCTCCTCGTCGGACTCGTCATCCTCGGCGGCATCCGCTCGATCGCGAAGGTCACCGACAAGCTCGTCCCGGCGATGGCGATCTTCTACGTCGTCTCCTGCCTCCTCGTCCTCGGCATCAACTTCCAGCAGATCCCGATGGCGATCGGCGAGATCTTCGAAGGCGCGTTCAACCCGCAGGGCATCGCCGGCGGCATCGTCGGCGTCATGATCATCGGCTTCCAGCGCTCGGCGTTCTCGAACGAGGCCGGCATCGGCTCGGCCGCCATCGCGCACTCGGCGGTCAAGACCCGCCGGCCGATCTCCGAGGGCTTCGTCGCCCTCCTCGAGCCCTTCATCGACACCGTCGTCATCTGCACCATGACCGCTCTGACGATCATCGTCGCCAACCAGCCCTCGTACCGCGAGGACCTCGGCGAAGGCGAGATCGGCGGTGTGGCCCTGGCCTCGGACGCCTTCTCCACCGTCGCCTCGTGGTACCCGGCGCTGCTCGCCGTCGCCGTCGCGCTCTTCGCGTTCTCCACCCTCATCACGTGGACGTACTACGGCGAACGGGCCTGGAGCTACCTCTTCGGCCGCGGCCGGGCGACGATCATGGCCTTCCGCGTCCTCGTCTGCGTCTTCGTCGTCATCGGCTGTGTCGCCAGCTTCAGCAAGGTCGTCGAGTTCGCCGATGCGGCGCTGTTCATGTGTGCCTTCATCAACATCCTCGGCCTCTACCTCCTCATGCCGGTCGTGAAGAAGGAGATGAAGAAGTACCTCGCCGACCGCAAGGCCGGCACCCTCACCGACCCGGACACCAAGGACGCCGTCCCGGTCGAGCAGCCCGCCTGACCCTCACCCTCCCGTGCCCCGGCCGTCCCCGCGACGGTCGGGGCACGGCCGTGTCCGCGGCGCTGTCACCGGCCCCACGGCACCCGCGGATTGTCTAGACTGTTCGCGTGACTGACGACGACACCGCCGCCTCCCGGGCCGCCGACCGCCTGCTCGAGCTGCGGGGCAGCATCGACAACATCGACGCCGCCCTCATCCACCTGCTCGCCGAGCGCTTCAAGCTCACCGAATCCGTCGGCGTGCTCAAGGCCGACCACGGCCTGCCCCCGGCCGACGAGGCCCGGGAGGCCCGGCAGGTCGCCCGCCTGCGCCGGCTCGCCGAGGACTCGCACCTCGATCCGGAGTTCGCGGAGAAGTTCCTCGCCTTCATCGTCGCCGAGGTGATCCACCATCACGAGCGGATCGCGGAGTCCCGCGAGGGCTGAGCATCCGGTCCCGTGACGAGGCGGAGGTCACCTCCGCACCGGTTTGCCGTTCGCGGCCGGGATCGACTAAACTTGAACGTCGGTGCGTCCGTCGCACCACGGCCGGTGATTCCTCTCAATGGGTCTGTCGTGCAGGGAGTCCGCTCCCTGTCGAGCCAAGGCATCAACCGCCGTTCGCAAGATTTCTTACGCAGAAAGGGTTCGACCATGGTCTACGCCATTGTCCGTGCCGGTGGCCACCAGGAAAAGGTCAGCGTCGGCGACATCATCACAGTGAATCGAATGAAGGCGCAGGCCGGGGACAGCGTCACGCTCGAACCCGTTCTCTTCGTCGACGGCGACGCGGTCACGACCGACGCCGATGCCCTCTCCAAGATCTCGGTCAGCGCCGAGGTCGTCGGTGAGCTCCGCGGTCCCAAGATCGTGATTCAGAAGTACAAGAACAAGACCGGGTACAAGAAGCGTCAGGGCCACCGCCAGGACCTCACCCGTCTGAAGATCACGAACATCAAGTAAGAGGAGGCCTCTGACATGTCAAGCAAAAAGGGAGTCAGCTCGACCCGCAACGGTCGCGACTCGAACCCGCAGTACCTCGGTGTCAAGCGCTTCGGCGGCCAGGTCGTCAAGGCCGGTGAGATCATCGTCCGCCAGCGCGGCACGAAGTTCCACCCCGGCGCGAACGTCGGCCGCGGCGGAGACGACACGCTCTTCGCTCTGACCGCCGGCGCCGTCGAGTTCGGCAAGCGCAACGGTCGCAAGATCGTCAACATCGTCGGCGTCTGACCGATACGATCTGATCTGCCCCGCTTCAGGGGTCCATGAAGGGTGAGTCTCTCGACTCACCCTTCATCTGATATAAGGACATCATGGCCACCGAGTTCATTGATCGCGTCACGGTACACCTTGCGGCCGGCGACGGCGGAAACGGCTGCTCGTCGATCCGGCGGGAGAAGTTCAAACCGCTCGGCGGCCCCGACGGGGCCAACGGCGGCCGCGGCGGTGACATCACCTTCGTCGTCGACCCGCAGACGACGACCCTGCTGCCCCTCCACCACCGCCCGCACCTCAAAGCCGACGGCGGCGGCATCGGCAAGGGCGACCTGCGCCACGGCGCCGACGGCAGGGACCTCATCGTGCCCGTGCCCGACGGCACGGTCGTCAAGACCCAGGACGGCGAGATCCTCGCCGACCTCGTCGCGCCGGCACCGAGTTCGTCGCCGCGGCCGGCGGCCGCGGCGGGCTCGGCAACGCCGCTCTCGCCTCGACGAAGCGCAAGGCGCCCGGATTCGCCCTCCTCGGCGAACCCGGTGAGGCCTCCACGCTCGTCCTCGAGCTCAAGACGATCGCCGACGTCGCGCTCGTCGGCTATCCCTCGGCGGGCAAGTCGAGTCTCATCGCCGCACTGTCGGCGGCGAAGCCGAAGATCGCCGACTACCCGTTCACGACGCTCGTGCCCAACCTCGGCGTCGTCGAAGCCGGGGATGTCCGCTACACCGTCGCCGACGTCCCCGGGCTCATCCCCGGGGCGTCCGAGGGCAAGGGCCTCGGCCTCGAGTTCCTCCGCCACGTCGAACGGACCGCCGCCCTCGTCCACGTCATCGACATGGCGACGTGGGAGCCCGGCCGCGACCCCGTCTCCGACCTCGAGGTCATCGAATCCGAACTCGCCGCGTACTCCGTCGACCTCGGCGAGGAGGGCGGCGACCTCCCGCTGTCGGAGCGCCCGAAGCTCGTCGCCCTCAACAAGGTCGACATCCCCGACGGCCGCGAACTCGCCGACATCGTCCGCCCCGACCTCGAGGCCGCCGGCTACCGGGTCTTCGAAGTCTCCGCCGTCAGCCATGCGGGGCTGCGCGAACTCTCCTTCGCGATGGCCGGCCTCGTCGCCGCCGAACGCGAACGGCGGGCCGAGCTCGAGGCCGTGCCGCAGCGCGTCGTCATCCGGCCCAAGGCCGTCGACGACAAGGGCTTCACGATCCGCAGCGAACGCGACACCGACGGTCCGGTCTTCCGGGTCCTCGGCGACAAGCCCGAACGCTGGGTCGTCCAGACCGACTTCGCCAACGACGAAGCCGTCGGCTACCTCGCCGACCGCCTCGAACGCCTCGGCGTCGAAGAGGCCCTGTTCAAGGCCGGCGCGACCCCGGGCGACACCGTCGTCATCGGCGAAGGCGACGGCGTCGTCTTCGACTGGGACCCCACGAGCGTCGGCGGTGCCGAGCTGCTCGGCTCCCGCGGCACCGACCTGCGCCTCGAGGAGGAGGCCCGCGCAAGCCGCAAGGAGCGCAAGGCCGCCTACCACGAGCGGCAGGACGCGAAGGCCGCCACCCGGGCGGAGTTCGAGAAGGAGCGGCTCGCCGAGCGCGCCGCCCGCGAGAACTCCTCCGACGAGCGATGACGGCGACGTCCGCGGCCGCCGACTCCGCGACCGTGCGGGCCGACATCGCCGGCGCCAAGCGCGTCGTCGTCAAGGTCGGCTCCTCGTCGCTGACGACCCTCGACGGCGGGCTCGACGAGTCACGGCTCGTGGCGCTCACCGACGTCATCGCCGCCCACCGGGCCGAGGGACGGGAGATCATCCTCGTCTCCTCGGGAGCGATCGCCGCGGGACTCGAACCCGTCGGCCTGCGCCGCCGGCCGCGCGACCTCGCCACCCAGCAGGCCGCCGCCGGAGTCGGACAGGGGCTCCTCATGGCCGCGTACGCGCGGGCGCTGGGCCGCTTCGACCTCGTCCCCTCCCAGGTCCTGCTCTCGGCCGACGACCTCATCCGCCGCACCCGGTACAAGAACGCGCAGCGGGCGATCGACCGGCTGCTGTCCCTGGGCACGCTGCCGATCGTCAACGAGAACGACGCCGTGGCCACCGAGGAGATCCGCTTCGGCGACAACGACCGGCTCGCCGCGCTCGTCGCCCACCTCTCCCACGCCGACGCCCTCGTCCTCCTCTCCGACGTCGACGCCCTCTACACGGGACCCCCGTCCCAGCCCGACGCCAGGCGCATCGACCATGTCGCCGGGCCCGACGACCTCGGTGCCGTGGCGATCGGCGGAGTCGGCACGGCCGGCACGGGCACCGGGGGCATGGCGACGAAGGTCGACGCCGCCCTCATGGTCACCGACTCCGGCATCCCCGCCGTGCTCACCTCCGCCGACCGGGTCGGCGACGTGCTCACCGGGGGGAGTGCGGGCACGTCGTTCGCCGTCACCCACCGCCGCCGCGGCACTCGGCTGCTGTGGCTGCGCCACCTCGCCAAGACGTTCGGTTCGGTGACGATCGACGACGGCGCCGAGGCGGCCGTGCGGTCGCGCGGCACGAGCCTGCTCGCCGCCGGCGTCGTCGGCGTCGAGGGGGACTTCGAGGCCGGGGATCCGGTCGAGATCAGGAACACCGGCGGGCAGATCGTGGCGCGGGGGATGACGAACTTCTCCGCCGCCGAGCTGCCGACGATGTTCGGCCTGACCACCGAGGAACTTGGCACCCGGCTGGGAAGTGACTACCGTAAAGAAGTCATCCATCGCAATGATCTCGTCCTCACGCATGTGAGCGAGAGGAGTTAGTCCATGCCCGCTGCTGCCGACATCCATCCCAAGATCGTGCGCGGGGTGACGCGGATCGCCAGGAACGCGAAGACGGCCGCCGCACGTCTGGCGACGACCTCGACCGCGGAGAAGAACGCCGCCCTCCAGGCGATCGCCGACGGGCTGCGGGCGAACTCCGCGCGCATCGTCAAAGCCAACGAGACCGACCTCGCCGCGGGCGCCGAGAACGGGATGAGCGAATCCCTCCTCGATCGCCTCCGCCTCGACGAGGAGCGGATCTCCGCGATCGCCTCGGCGGTCGAACAGGTCATCGACATCCCCGATCCGGTCGGCACCGTCGTCGTCGGCCGCACCCTGCCCAACGGTGTGCGCCTGACCCAGAACCGGGTGCCGATGGGCGTGATCGGCGCGATCTACGAGGCCCGCCCCAATGTCACCGTCGACATCGCGATCCTCGCGCTCAAGGCCGGCAATGCGACGATCCTGCGCGGGGGCTCGGCCGCGGAGAACACGAACGCCGAACTCGTCTCCGTCCTCCGCCGCGCCGTCGAATCCGTCCGCCTGCCCGCGGACACGATCAACACGATCGACCAGCACGGCCGCGACGGCGCCGTCTGCTGATGAACTCGCGCGACTACGTCGACCTCCTCATCCCGCGCGGCGGGGCCGAGCTCATCAACACGGTCGTCCAGGAGTCGATCGTGCCCGTCATCGAGACGGGCATCGGCAACGTCCACATGTTCATCGACTCATCGGCGACGGTGAAGAACGCCGTCGACCTCGTCCTCAACTCGAAGACGCAGCGGCCGAGCGTCTGCAACGCACTCGAGACCCTGCTCGTCCATGAGAAGGCCGCCAAGCGGGTGCTGCCGAAGATCCTCGAACGCCTCGACCAGGCCGGGGTCGTCGTCCACGCCGACGCCGATGTCGCGGCTCTGGCGCCCGAGTCGATGAAGATCCGCCGCGTCTCGCGCCGGGACTGGGCCAAGGAGTACCTCGACCTCGAACTCGCGATCAAGCTCGTCTCCGGCATCGACGAGGCGATCGAGCACATCCGCGCCTACACCTCGGGTCACACCGAGGTGATCGTGACGAAGGACATCGACAACGCCGAGACCTTCGTCACAGCCATCGACGCCGCCGCCGTCGGCGTCAACGTCTCGACCCGCTTCACCGACGGCGGCGAGTTCGGGTTCGGCGCCGAGGTCGGCATCTCGACGCAGAAGCTCCACGCCCGCGGACCGATGGGCGTCGAGCAGCTGACGACGACGAAGTGGGTCATGCTCGGAAACGGGCAGATCCGCGACTGACTTCGCCCATGTCGCTGCGCACGCAGACGACAGGGCGTGAGAAACTGAAGTGAACAGACTCATCAAGGGACAAGGAGCACTCTCGTGAACGCAACTCTGCTGGCCGCCGCAACCGAAGGCGCGGCACACACCGAGCTGCCGATGGAGCCGATCGGCTACGGCCTCATCACCCTCGCGATCTTCATCTCGATGGCCGTCGTCGCACGGTCGTGGAAGGGCATCTCGTACCGCCACTGATATGGCAGAACGCACACGTCGGGTCGGTGTCATGGGCGGCACCTTCGACCCCATCCACCACGGACACCTGGTCGCGGCCAGTGAGGTGCAGTCGACGTTCGACCTCGACGAGGTCGTCTTCGTCCCCACCGCCGGCCGTACCAGAAGGACGACAAGACCGTCACCGACGCCGAGCACCGGTACCTCATGACGGTCATCGCGACGGCGTCGAACCCGCGGTTCCGCGTCTCCCGCGTCGACATCGACCGCCCCGGGCCGACCTACACGATCGACACCCTGCGGGATCTGTCGAACAGCCTCGGCGAGAACACGGAGATGTTCTTCATCACCGGCGCGGACGCTTTGGCTCAGATTCTGACATGGAAGAATGTCGATGAGCTGTTCTCCTTGGCGCACTTCGTCGGGGTCAGCCGGCCGGGGCACGAACTCCGCAGCGAGGGCCTGCCCGTCGACCGGCTGAGTCTCGCGCAGATCCCGGCGCTGGCGATCTCGTCAACGGACTGCAGGCAACGGGTGATGGATGGGGCCCCGGTCTGGTACCTCGTACCGGACGGCGTGGTGCAGTACATCGCGAAACACGATCTGTACAGGAGTGGAAATGGCTGAAGAGCAGTTCACGTCTCGACGTGCCAGGCGCGAAGCCGAGCGAATGGCCGCGGAAGAGGAGTTCGAGGCCAGGTCGTCCGCTCCCCAGGGCCCCGAGGGCAGTCGCGCGGACTTCCTCACCCCGCCGAAGCGTCCGACCGAGAAGCCGACGACCGCCGAGGCGGACACCGCCTCAGGCGGCGACGCTCCGGCCGCCGCCGGTGGCGGTGCAGCCCCGGGCGCCGGTGAGGCGGCTCCGTCCGCACGACCGTCGAGCGCCCCCGCGTCCGCCGCCCG
>NZ_JBNFOM010000021.1:0-71611 GCF_057364785.1 Brevibacterium sp. LAARM2_SD2
CGCGGCGTCCATGACGGCGGCGCCGCGCACGGCGGGGTCGGCCGCCGCGTCCTCGGGCAGCGGGTCGATGCGGACGATGTCGAGATCGGGGGCGCCTGCGGCGGCGGCCGCGCGGAACGCCGCGTCGTCGACGCCGATGAGGATGAGCGCCTTGAGCCGGTCGGCGTTGGCGGCGAAGAGCTCGGTGAAGTCCGCGCCCTTGGGCAGGCCGCCGGCGATCCACACGATGGGGTCGAAGCTCGCCAGCGACGCCGCGGCGGCGTGGGTGTTCGTCGCCTTCGAGTCATCGACCCAGCGGACGCCGTCGGTCTCGGCCACGGTGACCATGCGGTGGGCGCCGAGGGCATGGTTCTTAAGGCCCGCGGCGATCGCCTGGCCGGGCACGTCGATGCTGCGGGCGAGGGCGGCGGCGGCCAGCGCATTGGCGATCTGGTGGTCGGCGGGACGCTGTCCGGGGGTGCCTGCGGCCCGGGCGACGTCGGCGAGCGAGGCGATCTCGGCGGCAGCCGTGTAGCGCTGCGGGATGAACGCGCGGTCGACGAGGAGGTCGTCGACGACGCCGAGCTCGCCGGGAGCGGGGATCCCGGTGGTGAAGCCGATCGCCCGGGCCCCGGCGACCACCTCGGCGTTCTCGACCATCGTCTTCGTCGCCGCATCGGCGACGTTGTAGACGCAGGCATCGCGGACGTGCTCGTAGATCTTCGCCTTGTCGCGGGCGTAGGCATCGACGCTGCCGTGCCAGTCGACGTGGTCGGGGGCGAGGTTGAGGACGACCGCGGAGGTCGCCGACATCGAGAACTCCCAGTGGAGCTGGAAGCTCGAGAGCTCGATCGCGAGCACCTCGAGTCCGGGTTCGAGGACGGCTTCGAGCAGCGGGGCGCCGATGTTGCCGCATGCCTTCGCGCGCAGTCCCGCGGCGAGCAGCATCGATTCGAGCATCGTCGTCGTCGTGGTCTTCCCGTTCGTGCCGGTGATCGCCAGCCACGCCGCGTCGTTCGTCCCGCGGATCCGCCACGCGAGTTCGACCTCCCCGATGATGGGGATGCCGGCGGCGATCGCCGCGGCGAGCACCGGCTGGTCCGGGGTCCATCCGGGTGAGGTGACGACGAGGTCGAACGTGCCCTCGGGCAGTCCGGCCACGGCCTCGGGTCCGCGGCGGATGTCGACGTCGAAGACCTCGAGGATCGCGGTCTTCTCCGCCATGTCCTTCGTCGCGTCACCGTCGACCAGCACCACCTCGGCGCCGCGTTCGGCGAGGTGGACGGCGGCGGGGAACCCGGTGACGCCGAAGCCGGTGACGAGGATCCGCAGCCCGGCCAGCGACGACGTCGGTCCGCTCAGGGCCGCGGGGATCCGGTCGGCCAGCGGGTAGTCGGCTGCGAGGTCATCCGCCAATGCGCGCCACCCATTCGGCGTAGAAGAGGCAGACTCCGGCGATGACGAAGAGCGCGGCGATGATCCAGAACCGGACGACGATCGTCACCTCGGCCCAGCCCTTGAGCTCGAAGTGGTGCTGGAGGGGCGCCATGCGGAAGACGCGCTTGCCGGTGGTCTTGAACGAGGCGACCTGGATGATCACCGAGAGGGTGATGATGACGAAGAGGCCACCGAGGACGACGAGGAGCAGCTGGGTCCGGGACATGATCGCCAGGCCGGCGATGGCGCCGCCGATCGCCAGCGACCCGGTGTCGCCCATGAAGATCTTCGCGGGAGAGGTGTTCCACCACAGGAAGCCGAAGCAGGCCGCGGCCATGGCGCCGGCGACCATGGCGAGGTCGCGGGGGTCGCGCATGTAGTAGCACGCGTTCGTCGCCTCGGACATGAGATTGCAGTTCTGCGTCGACTGCCACGTGCCGATGACGACGTAGGCGGCGAAGACGACGGCCGAGGCGCCGGCAGCGAGGCCGTCGAGGCCGTCGGTGAGGTTGACGGCGTTCGACACGGCGGTGACGATGAGGTTCGCCCAGATGATGAAGAGGACGAGGCCGACGGCGCCGCCGGCGAAGGCGAGATCGAGGTTCGTGTCCCGGATGAAGGAGATCTTCGTCGACGCCGGGGTCTCCCCGAACGAGTTGGGGAACTGGAGGGCCATGACGGCGAACGAGATGCCGACGAAGGCCTGGCCGAGCAGCTTCGGCACGGGGCGCAGACCGAGGGAGCGCTGCTTCCTGATCTTGATGAAGTCGTCGAGGAAGCCGACGATCCCGAGGCCGGCGGCCAGCCACAGGACGAGGAGTCCCGAGGCGGTGGGCACCGAACCGGTGACCAGGTGGCCGAGCAGGTAGGCGATGATCGCGGCGCCGATGATGACGACACCGCCCATCGTCGGGGTTCCGCGCTTCGTCGCGTGCGTCGTCGGACCGTCGTCACGGACGAACTGACCATAGCCGCGCTTGACGAGGACCCGGATGAAGAGCGGGGTCCCGACGAGCGCGAGGACGAGTGCGACACAGGCCGCGAGCAGCACCGCGATCATTGGGCCCCCGAGACGCCGGCGATGTCGTCCCCGAGATACCGCAGGCCGGCATCACGTGAGGACTTGAACAGAACGATGTCGCCGGCGGCGAGCTCTGCGGTGAGCAGGTCCTTCGCCTCGGCGACCGTGGCCACCCACGTCGCCTCGTTGCCCCACGAGCCCTCGAGGTTCGCGGCGTTGAAGATCGGCTTGGCGCCCTCGCCGACGACGATGGTGCGGGTGATGTTGAGACGGACGACGAGTTCGCCGATGTCGGCGTGGGCGCTGATCGACTCGTCGCCGAGTTCGAGCATCTCCCCGAGCACGGCGAAGGTCCGCCGGGGGCGGGACTCCTCGTCGCCGCGGCCCATCGCCGCGAGCGCCTTGAGCGAGGCGCGCATCGATTCGGGGTTGGCGTTGTAGGCGTCGTTGAGCACGGTGACGCCGGTCGGCGAGTCGATGAGCTCCATCCGCCACCGGCTCGCTGCCGAGGAGGTCGCGAGCGTCGTGACGATCGACTTCACGCCGACGCCGCAGGCGGACGCGACGGCCGCAGCGGCCAGGGCGTTGCCGACGTGGTGTTCGCCGACGAGGGCCAGGCGCACCTCCTGCGGTTCCTCACCGGGCAGGTGGAGGAGGAACGAGGAGTGGCCGGAGGCGTCGGTGGAGACTCCCGTCGCCCGCACCACGGCGTCGTCGGTCCCGACCCAGTCGGGCAGCGACTCGCGCTGGGAGAACCACAGCGTCTCGACGTCAGCGGCGAGCACCTCGTGCATCGCCGCGACCCGGGGGTCATCGGCGTTGAGCACGGCCGTCCCGCCGGCGATGAGGGATTCGACGAGTTCGGCCTTCGCCCGGGCCGTGTTCTCGATCGACCCGAACACACCGGAGTGGGCGGTGCCCACGGCGAGCTCGACGGCGATGTCAGGACGGACGAGGCTCGTGAGGTAGGCGAGGTTGCCGATCGAGCGGGCGCCCATCTCGAGGACGAGGAAACGGGTCTCCTCATCGGCGCGCAGGGCCGTGAGCGGAACCCCGACCTCATTGTTGTACGAGTTCGGGGGCCACACGGTCGGGGCCTCACCGGCGAGGAGATCGGCGGCGAGGTCCTTGACCGTCGTCTTCCCGACGGAGCCGGTGATCGCGATGACGGTGAGCTCACCGGAGGCCCGCAGCGCCTCGACGCTCGCACTCGCGAGCCGCCCGAGCGCCTCGGTGGCGTCGGAGACGAGGACGGTGGGCAGGGGCTGGTCGTCGACGGTGGGCACGGATTCGCCGATGATCAGTGCGGAGCCGGCCTCGACGGCAGCGGCGGCGAACTCGATGCCGTCGACGTTCTCGCCGCGGCGGGCCACGTAGATGTCGCCGGGTCCGACTTCGCGGGAGTCGGTGACGACTCCGGCACTCAACAGGGATTCGGGGTCTACGCCGTACAACTCGCCGTTGACGGCGGTTGCGATGTCGGCTGCACTCAGTCGCTTCATATCAACTGTGAACTTTACCCGTTTCCGGACCGCCGAGTCGCGCAGTCAGCGCCGAGCGTGTCCGGGTGCGGTCGTCGAATTCGGTGACGACGGCGCCGATGGTCTGGCCGGTTTCATGCCCCTTGCCCGCGATGAGCACGGTCGTTGCAGGGTCTGCTGTCGCAATCGCCGAGTCGATGGCCTCGCCCCGATCGGCGATTTCGATGACCTTCTTCACACGCGCGCGCCGGACGCGACAGCCGCATCGATTCCCTCCCGCACGGCCGCTCGGATCGCGGCGGGATCCTCGGTGCGCGGGTTGTCGTCGGTGAGAACGATCACATCGGCTCCGCGCGCCGCCGCCTCACCCATGCCGTAGCGCTTGCCGGGGTCGCGGTCGCCGCCGGCGCCGAAGACGAGGACGAGCTCATCGCTGTCGGCGTCGAGGGAGGCCAGGGCCTTCTCGATGGCATCGGGGGTGTGCGAGTAGTCGACGATCGCCCGGGGCAGCCCGGTCGCCGGTGCCTGGTTGACGTCGATGATCTCCATGCGCCCGGGCACGGCGGCGGTGAAGGTCCGGCCGATCTCCGCGATGTCGGCGGGGGCGAGACCGGCTTCGACGAGCATGGCCGCAGCCAACGCGGTGTTCGTCACGTTGAAGTCACCGGGCAGCGGTGAGCGCAGGGGGATCTGCGTCCCGTCGCCGAGGCGGAGGGTGAAGTCGGACTCCCCCGGCACGTGGTCGATGCGCAGTTCGCTGCGGTCGTCGCGGCCGAGCGTGCGCACGGGGATCTGCGCGGCCTCGGCCATCCGCTCCCCCCAGGCGTCCTCGATGACGATGACGGCACGGTCGGAGAAGGCGCGGGTGAAGAGCAGGGCCTTGGCCGCGAAGTACTCGTCCATCGAATGGTGGAAGTCGAGGTGGTCCTGGGAGAGGTTCGTGAAGCCGGCGACGGCGAAGTGGGCGCCGTCGACGCGGTGCTGGGTGAGCGCGTGCGAGGAGACCTCCATCGCGCACGTGTCGACGTCAGCGGCGCGCATCTTCGCGAACAGGGCGTGGAGTTCGGGAGCCTCGGGGGTCGTGCGGACGCTCGGCACCGCGGTGCCGGCGATGAGGGTCGCGACGGTGCCGATGACCCCGGTGCGCCGGCCGAGCGCCTCGAGCAGACCGGCGAGCAGGTACGTCGTCGTCGTCTTCCCGTTCGTCCCGGTGACGCCGAGGAGCTCCGGGGTCACCGAGGTGCCGTAGATCGCGGCGGAGACGTAGCCGAGCACGCCCCGGGGGTCATCGACGACGAGCCCGGTCACCTCGGCGAGCTGGTCGTCGGGCACGTCCGTGCCGATGATCTCCCAGCCGGCGGGGTCGGTGAGGATCGCCGTGACCCCGCGGGCGACGAGGTCGGCGGCGAACCGGGCGCCGTGGACGTTCGCGCCGGGCAGGGCGGCGTAGAGCTGGCCCGGGGCGACGGTGCGCGAGTCGTGGGAGACCCCGGCGACCTCGCGTTCCGGGTCGCCGTGGATCGTGCCGGGGGCTGCGGGGAGCAGCTGGGAGATGCGCATCATTTCCATTCTCGTGGCGGGAGCTGGGGCTGTTCCGTGGATGGGGGGATCTTGTAGTGCCGCATCGCGAAGCCGGCGACGTCGGAGAACACGGGCGCGGCGGCGGTACCACCGTAGTAGCCGTCGCGGGGACGCTGCAAAGTCACGGAGATCGCGAACTTCGGGTCCTCGGCGGGGATGACGCCGACGAACGAGGCCGTGTAGCCGTCGTAGCCGCTGCCGTCGGCGGCCGGTGCCTGGGCGGTGCCCGTCTTGCCGGCGACCCGGTAGCCGGACACGGCCGCCGACTTGCCGGTGCCCTCGGCGACGACGCCCTCGAGCATCGCCAGGGTCTGGTCGGCGGCCTTCTCGCTGACGACCCGCGTGGGCTCTCCGGCGGGCACCGGGATGGTCCTGCCCGACGGCGAGATCGTGCCGTCGACGAGGCGGGCGGGAACGCTCACTCCCCCGTTGGCGATCGTCGCGATCACCGAGGTGGTCTGCAGGGCGTTCGCGGCCATGCCCTGTCCGAACATCACCGTGTACTTCGTCCGTCCGTCCCAGTCCGCGTAGGGGTGGAGGATGCCGCCGGTCTCGCCCGGGAAGCCGACCGCGGACTTCGAGCCGAAGCCGAACTTCTTCAGGTACTCGTAGCGCTGGGCCTCGGTGAGCGCCTGACCGGCGAGGATCGTTCCCGTGTTCGAGGATTCGGCGAGGATGCCGGCGAACGTGAGCTTCTGATCGGGGTGCGGGGAGGAGTCGCGGAACTCCTCGTCGTTGGGCGCCTTCCACGTGTCGGGGACCGTGAACTCCTGGTCGGGAGTGACGAGTCCCTGGTCGAGGAGGGCAGCGGCGGTGACCATCTTCGCCGTCGACCCCGGCTCGAAGACGTCGGTGAAGATCCGCGAACCGCGATCATCCCCGTCGACCTTGCCGGGGTTGTTCGGGTCGACGGTCGGGGCGTCGGCGGCGGTGATGATCCTGCCGGTGCCGATCTCCTCGATGACGATCGAGCCGGATTCGGCCTTGCGGGCCTTGACCTGCTCCTCGATCGCCTGCTGGGCGTAGTACTGCACCGCGGGGTTGATCGTCGTGCGGATGCCGGAGCGTCGACGGCGTTCTCGATGTTGTTGTCGCCGAGCGGGATGATCTCCCCGCGTGCGCCGCGCTCGTACTGCTGCTTGCCGTCGCGGCCGCTGAGCTCCTCGTCGAAGGAGAGCTCGAGTCCCGCCTGCGCCTGGCCGTCGGAGCTGAGGAACCCGACGAGGTTGCCGGCGATCGCCCCGGACGGGTACGAGCGCACCGCGTACTCCTCGGCGGAGATGCCGAGGATGCCGAGGTCGTCGATCTCCCGCCACGTCTCCGAGGTCAGGCCCTTGGCGACCGGGTTCCATCGTTTGTCCCCGACGAGTTCGGGATAGAGGAGACCCGGGTCGGTGTCGAGAGGGCCGGCGAGCGCCTCGGCGGCCCCCCACGCGCCGACGAGCTTGCCGTCGACCTTGTACTGGGCGACGTTCTGCTGATCGGCGACGACCTGGTAGCGGGAGACGCTGTCGGCGAGCACGGTGCCGTCGGAGGCGACGATCTGACCGCGGTCGGCGGGCAGGGTGCGGGTGACGAGGCGGTTGGCGAGTGCCTGTTCGGCGAGCTTCATCGAATCCATGCCCTGGATCGAGATGAGGCGCACGCCGGTGATGACGAGGACGAGAGCCGAGAAGGCTGCGATGACCGCGACACGGCGACGGAGGTTGGGAGTCTTCTTCGCCTTGCGTGTCCGCGGGGCCATACTTCGTCCTTACCTCATCGGCTCAAATCTCTGTCACTGCCGTCGCCTGCCGTACGTGCCGCTCACTTGGGAGCGACCTGCGCGGGAGGCGCGATGTCCTTGCTCGGGCTGCCGCCGACGACGGGCAACGTCTCATCCGATCGTAGATTGGGCCGGAGGTCATCCCTGGTATCGGCGCGCGGGCCGGGCACAACTGCCGGCTCCTTGTCTCCGCTCTCGTCGATCGGCGGGGCGTCGATGACCTTCCCGGTCTTCGCGTCGAGGAACTCCGGGGAGGTGTCGCGGACGAGTCCGAGCTCCTCGGCGGCCTTCGCGATGTTCTGCGGGGACTCGCGGTAGGAGTTGTCCTCGACGAGGCGGTCCTTCTCCTCGGCGAGCTGCTCCTTCTGCGCCCCCAGCTGATCGATCTGGTACGAGGTGTTGGAGATGTAGATATTGAGCAGGAGGACGGCGACGAGAGCGGTGACGAGGATGCCCAGGCACAGCAGCGAGAAGGGCAGCTTCGACTTCGGCAGCTCGAACTTCAGCAGCCGCAGGCGCGGGGCCGGCGTCGTCGTCGCCGGTGTGCGGTGCTGTGGCCGGGTGACGGCTGGGGCGTGACTCACGGCTGTGCCTCCCTGATCTTCTCGACGGCGCGCAGGCGCACGCTCTTGGCGCGGGGATTGCTCTCCGCCTCTTCCTCATCGGCGACTTCGGCGCCGCGCACGATCTCCCGCAGCCACGGCTGCATGTGCTCGGGCACGACGGGCAGGTCCGGTGGGGCCTGGGTGTGGGTGCCGGCGCGGAAGATCTTCTTGACGATCGTGTCCTCGAGCGACTGGTAGGACTCGATGACGGCAACGCCGCCGAGGTGGAGGGCCTCGAGCGCTGCCGGCAGCGCGGTGCGCAGCACCCCGAGTTCGTCGTTGACCTCGATCCGCAGCGCCTGGAACGTCCGCTTGGCCGGGTGGGAGCGCTTCTTCGTGTCGGGCAGGACGCGGGTGAGCATCGCCGCGAGCTGATCCGAGGTCGTCCACGGCGTCTCCGCGCGGTCGGCGACGATGATCTTCGCGATCTTCCCGGCCATCTTCTCCTCGCCGTAGTCCTTCAGGATGCGACGGAGGTCGGCTTCGGAGTAGGTCGCGAGCACCTCGGCGGCGGTCAGTGCCTGGGTCTGGTCCATCCGCATGTCCAGCGGCGCCGGACGGGAGTAGGAGAATCCGCGCTCGTCCTCGTCGAGCTGGAGGGAGGAGACGCCGAGGTCGAGGAGGATCGCGCTGATCGCCTCGATCCCGAGGTCGTCGAGGACGCTCGGGAGCTCGTCGTCGACGGCGTGGACGATGTCGGTGCGGTCGGCGAACGGCTGCAGGCGAGCACTCGCGATCGCGATGGCGTCCCGGTCGCGGTCGAGGCCGACGAGGTGGACGTCGGGGAAGGCCGTGAGCACCGCCTCGGCGTGACCGCCCATGCCGAGCGTGCCGTCGACGACGACGGGGGTGATGCCCTGTGCCCGGGCCGCCGCGACGCCGACGCCGATGAGCTCGACCACGCGGGCCAGGAGCACTGGCACATGCTGTGCGTTCATGGTCGGGCCCTTCGTGCGTGGTCGTCGGTGTGCGTCGGCGGCTGGCTGCGTCGACCGGCCTGCCGGCCGGGCGTCCTGCTGGAGCCGGAACCTTGTCCGCCGTGGCCCTGGCACCGGGGAAGTGTGTCAGGACTGGTGTGCTTCGGAACCGGGGAAGTGCCCCGAAACCCCATGCACGGCGGGCAAGGATCGAGCCCGAGCAGAATCAGATCACTCCGGGGATCACCTCGTTCTCGCGTTCGGCGAAGGCCTGCTGCGCGCCGACGAGGTACTCCTCCCATGTCGGGGCATCCCAGATCTCGACTCGGTTTCCCATGCCGATCACCGCGACTTCCCGGTCGAGTGATGCGTACTGCCGCAATATGTGCGGAACGGTGATCCGTCCCTGCTTGTCCGGCTGGTCTGCGAAGGCCGCTGACAGGAACACGCGCTGGTAGTCGCGTGCCTCCTTGTTCGTCTTCGGCGCGTTCTGGATCCGCTCGTGCTCGGCTTCGAACTCCGTGGTGGGGAACAGGGTGAGGCAGTTCTCCTGGCCACGTGTGAGAACGAGTCCGGGCGAGAGCTCGTCGCGGAACTTCGCGGGCAGGATGAGGCGACCCTTGTCGTCGAGCTTCTGCATATGAGTGCCCAAGAACATGTCGTCTCACCCCTTTCGAAACCAATCGGCTCCGATAGCAACCACAGTACTCCACTTCCCTCCACCCATTCCAGCACCTGACCCCACTTTCGCCTGTGAACCCTATAAAAGCCCAGGTCAGACCCGTGGAGGAAAGTGGAAGAAATCTCCCGTCCGCGCGTCTCCGGGGGTCCTGAACTGGGCGATCTCGGACTCGGACGACCGCCTCGGCGCGCACCTCTGCCCCGAGAATCCGGGGATCGTCGCCGAGGTGGGGCGACGTGGGGAGGAATGTGGGGAATCCGGTGGGGCGAAGTGGAGGAGGTGGTGGAGGGCGGTGGGGAGGGAAGTGGGGAGGCCGGAGATCCTGAGAGGCGCCCGTGTGCGGACCGGGCCCCTAATAAGGGACAATGGACGCATGTCGACGAGCCAGGAAGCCACACAGACCAATTCAGTCATCGGTGCCGAGCACATCGAGTGGGTACAGCAGCTGACATCACGGGCGCGCACTGCGATGAACTCAGTGCTCGAGGGCAAGGACGAGGCCGTGGGCCTCTCCCTCATCGCCCTCCTCGCCGGCGGCCACGTGCTGCTCGAGGATGTGCCGGGCGTCGGCAAGACCCTGCTCGCGCGGGCGATGGGCAAGGTCGTCGACGGCTCGGTGCGCCGCATCCAGTTCACTCCGGACCTGCTGCCCACCGATGTCGTCGGCGTCAACCTCTTCAATCAGGAGACCCGGCACTTCGAGTTCCGCCGCGGTCCCGTGTTCGCCAACATCATCATCGCCGACGAGATCAACCGCGCGTCCCCGAAGACGCAGTCGGCGATGCTAGAGTGCATGGCCGAGGGCCAGGCGACGATCGACGGCGAGACGCACATGATGCCCTCGCCGTTCATCGTCGTCGCCACTCAGAACCCCATCGACATGGAGGGCACGTACGCTCTGCCCGAGGCCCAGCGCGACCGCTTCATGACGCGCATCTCGCTCGGCTACCCGTCGACGGCCGATGAGGTCGACCTGCTCGACAACCAGATCGAGCACGATCCGCTCACCGCGGCGCAGGCGGTGACGAGCCTCGAGCAGATCAAGCAGGCCCGCGACATCGTCCGCCACGTCTCGGCGAGCCCGGCGCTGCGCGAGTACATCGTCGCGATCCTCCAGGCGACGCGCAATGACCAGGCGATCGTGCTCGGCTCCTCGCCGCGCGGCGGCGTCCACCTGCTGCGCGCCGCGAAGGCCAGGGCCGCCCTGTCGGGTCGAACCTTCGTCACGCCCGACGACATCCAGGCGCTCGCGCCCTTCATCCTCGCCCACCGCATCATCCCGCGCGACGGCGACGACTCGGAACTCGCGGCCGACCTCATCGCCCGCGTGCTCGCGCGAGTGCCCGTCTCGACGAATCAGTGACGGCATGCGGCTTTCGACCTCGGGAATCATCTTCATCATCGCCGGAGCCGCGCTCATCGTCGGCGCCTACCGGTTCGCTCTGCCCGGCCTTCTCCCGGCGGGACTGCTCCTCATCGGGCTCGTCGGCCTCTCCGCCGCCCTCATCGGCTGGGGCACGCGCCGGATCTCGGTGACCCTGCACACTCCCCTGCCCGAGGTCCGGCTCCAACCCGGAGACGAGCGCTACCCGCTGGCGCCCGAGGGCAAGGAGGTCGAGATCGACGCCGTCGTCCGCAACACCGGTCACCTCGCGGTGCCTGCGTCGACGATCGACTTCGTCGCCGCCGACGGCTTCGGCGACTCGACCGTCGGCGAGGTGCCGCCGCTGGCCGGGGGCCGCTCGCAGAACGTCGTCACCTCCTTCACCCCGAACCGTCGCGGCCTCAGCGGCATCGAGGCGGTGCTCGTCACCGTCGCCGGTCCCTTCAGCCTCGTCACGGCGAAGAAGAAGGTGCTCGGCGCGCAGCCGATCGCCGTGGCCGTGCCCTCCCTCGGCGCCCGGATCCCCGGGGACACCGCGAACCGACCGGCGCGCCTCGACGAGGGCAAGATCCGCTCGGGCCACACGACCCGCGACTTCCACACCCGGGAGTACGTGCCCGGCGACGATCTGCGCCACGTCCACTGGCCGACGACGGCGAAGTCGGGTGAGCTCATGGTCCGCCACGAAGCCGAGGAGGAGACGCTCCACGCGCTCATCGTCGTCGATCTCGTCGGCGCCGAGGAGCCCCCGGACGACCTCGAGCAGGAGTTCCTCCTCGCCGCGCGGCCGCCGCCGGTGTCGCCTTCCTCCGCGCGGACTACGAGGTCTGCATGATCACCCCCGGCCATGAGCTCCGGTTCCGGGGCCCGCGCGACGTCGACCGCCTGCGCCTGCTCACCGCGCTCGTCGAACCGGGACCGGCCCACCTGCCCTCCCACGACAACCCCAACCACGTCGTCATCTGCGCCGCCGATGACGCCCGCGCCCAGGCGATGGCCGCGCAGTTCACGCGCCGGATCCCCATCACCGTCCGCAGCCTCTCGGAGATCGATGACATGACGATGCTCGGTTTGAGCGAAGACCTGCCCGAATCCTGGACGACCTTCGACTCGAAGCGGGTCGTGCGATGAGCGCCGACGTCATGCAGCCCGACGTCGGCAGCCCGGTGCTGTGCAGGAGGAGCGGCAGCGCTCCTCGACGTGGCTCGAGTCGCTGTCGGTGTTCGTCGCCATGGTGCTCACCGCCATCGGGCTCTCCGCGGTCTTCTCCGACTTCGACTGGCTGCTGCCGGTCCTCGTCGCCGTCTTCCTCATCGTCCTCGTCGGGGCGGTCTTCCGCAGCATCCCGGGGCTCAAGGCCACCGGCACCGCGGTCATCGCGCAGTGCATCGTCGGCGTCATCGCCGTCCTCGTCCTCTGCGCGCCCGACACACTGCTCGCAGGGATCATCCCGACCGGTGAGTCGTTCGTCGCCGTCATCGACCTCCTCTCGGCCGGGGTGAGCGACCTCTACGCCTCGACCCCGCCGGCGGAGAGCACGCCCGGCTTCACGGCGATGCTGACGATCGCGTTCACGCTCATCACGATCCTCATCGACGGACTCGTCTCCGACCTCGGCGCCCCGAAGGTCAGCGGCGTCCTCCTCCTCGTGCTGTGGATGATCCCGGTGTTCTTCGCCCCCGCCCAGGTGCGGTGGTGGCACATCGCGGCGATCCTCGCCGCGTTCCTCCTCCTCATGCTCAGCCCCTACTTCCCGCAGGCGAAGTGGCGGGGTGGGCTGACCGCCGTCGTCGCCGGCGCGGTCGCGATCATCCTCGGGATCGCCCTGCCGATGCTCCTGCCGCAGGTCCCGACGCTGCCCAACCGCGCGTCGAACAACCAGGGCGACCTCACGGTGACGAATCCGTTCCTCGACCTGCGCGCCGACCTCGGCGCCCGGGACGATTCGACGCTGTTCACGTACACGACGACGGCGGAGAACCCCGAGCCGATCCGCCTGACGTCGATCAACTCCTTCGACGGGCAGACCTGGGCGCCGACGCCGTTCGGGCTCGACCAGTTCGCGATCGCCGCCGAGGGCCTGCCGTGGCCGCAGGGTCTGCCGCGCAACCAGGGCTACTCCGAGCAGCGCATCGACTTCTCGATCGGCCAGTACGATCAGCAGTACCTGCCGACGCCCTACGCCCCGCAGCAGCCGGAGGGACTCGACCGCCGGTGGATCTACGACGAGTCCTCGCTGACGATCGTCGGCAACGGGGAACGCTCGGGCGGGCTCGACTACTCGATGGACTACCTGTCGATCGAACCCGATGTCAGCGTCATGCAGTCGGCGACCCCGGTCAACTCCGCGGAGTTCGAGACCGAGCTCGAAGTGCCCGAGACCCTGCCGCAGAGCGTGCGCGACACCGCCGACGAGGTCACCGCCGGGGCGAGCAACCAGTGGGAGGCGGCCGTGCTGCTCCAGGCGTACTTCCGCAGCGGCGAGTTCGAGTACTCGCTCGACGCCCCGGAGGAGGCCAGCGGGGACGCGATCTCCGACTTCCTCGTCGACAAGCGCGGGTACTGCGTGCAGTTCTCCTCGGCGATGACGATCATGGCCCGGACCCTGGGCATTCCCGCCCGGATCGGCGTCGGCTTCGCCTCCGGCACGGAGAACGGCGGCGAGTACCAGGTCTCGATGCAGGATTCCCACGCGTGGCCCGAGCTCTACTTCGACGGTGTCGGCTGGGTGCGCTTCGAGCCCACTCCGGGCGGACCGGCCGGGGCTCCCCCGGCGTGGACCGTCGCCGACGGCAGCGCCGATGAGGCGAACGAGGAGACCACCGAATCCGCCACCCCGACCGCGGAGCCGACGGAGAGCGCGTCCGAGGCCGCCCCGGCGACCGAGGAGGGACAGACCACCGAGGCGACGGATGCGGCGGCGGAGCCGGCGAACTCGAATCTCGGCACCGTGATGTGGGCCGTCATCATCGCCGTCCTCATCCTCCTGCTGCTCGCGATTCCCGCGCTGTGGCGGGTGCTCCAGCGCCGTCGCCGCACCGGTTCTCCGGTCGACCTCGAGAACGTGTGGACGGAGATCAGGGCACTGGCGACCGATTACGGTCAGAGCCTCGATCCGAGCCGCACCCTCCGCCACAACGAACTCGTCCTCGCCGGCGGTCCTGCCGTCGCCGAGGCGGGTGCTCGCGCCGCCCGCGGCGAGACGGGTGCCGGGACTTCCGGTGGGGCTGGGGACACCGGGTTTGACCGGGCCGGGGTTGCCGGGGTCTCGAGCGCCGGTGCTGCAGGCGCCGGTGCCGATGTCGGAGCCGGTGCCGGGACGCTGGGACCGTCTGGTCCGGGTCACGGCCGCACCGAGGACGGGCGCGTGCCTGCAAGTCAGGCGGCGGCCGGTTCGGACAGCGCAGGCGCGCCCGGCGGCTCGGCTGCGGGACGGCCCCCGTCGGCGCTCGGCCTCGACGCTCTGCGCAGCCCGGTTCCGTCAGCTTCCGGCATCCGCCGCCACGACGACACGGCGCTGTCGGCGTTCATCGACGCCCTCGAGGCGCAGCGCTACGGGGCGCAGGCCACGGACCTCTCCCCCGCCGAGGCGCAGGCCGTCATCGACGAGGTGCAGACGGATCTGTCCGAGCATGCGACGCCCGGCAGCCGGATCACCGCGAAGATCTGGCCGGCGAGCATCTTCACTCCCCCGAAGTGACCGCCCGCCGCGCGTCGACCGACCATAACGGCGATCGACCACTACCCGGAGCGCCGAATCATCCCTGTGCACGGCGATGATTCGGCGCTCCGCGGAGGTCAAGCGCAGCCGCGCGGAGTCCACGACGCTCCGCAGCGGACAAGCCGCTCCGCGTAGGGGTCAGCGCTTCCGCGCCGCCGCCCGCCTCCCCGCCGTTCGGCCTGCCCCGTCCGGCTTCCCGCCACCGTTTGGGCTCACCTGCGTTTCGAGGGCTCAGTTCTTTACCTGAGCCCTCCGGCCCGGACAGAGCTGCCGACGAAAGTCAGCGTGTCGGACCAGCGGCATCTGTGCGCGGAGTCGGCGGCATCTCTCCGAGACCTCCCCGCAGCCACTCGACTCGCCCACCTCGACTTTGCGCCAGGCCAAACCGAGATGGCCATGACAAGGACTGGCCATTTCAGCCTCAACTGGCGCACACCGCGGTTCGGCCTGACCCGTCCGGCTTCCCGCCACCGTTTGGGCTCACCTGCGTTTCGAGAGCTCAGTTCTTTACCTGAGCCCTCCGGCCCGGACAGAGCCCGAGTCCGCCGGGACCTGCATGAGGGCGGTGAGTATTCGTGCGCGCCGGGCGACGGAACGCACTGTGCGCTGGCGGCGGTGCGTTCCACCGCGGGCGGGTCGGGTAGGTCCATCTGCCCACGGGCGGCGACACGTCAAACTGCATGCGAGAGGGCAGGCGACGGCGAGTGGGGGCATGCGAAAGGGCACCGGGATGATTGCTCATCCGCAGTGCCCTTCGAAACTCAGAGGCTCACGACACTCACTGGTGCCGGACGCTCATTCCCCGCGCTGGCGCTTCTCCCAGCGGTCCTCCATGCGACTCATGAAGCCACCGGAGCTCTTGCCGTTCGACTTCGGCGCCGCCCCCGATCCCGAGGAGCTCTTCGCGCCATCGCCGACGCGTCCGGGACGGCTGAACGCCCAGTACATTCCCGCGACCATGAGGCCGAAACCGACGACGCCGAGGGCGATCCACGCGACCGCCTGATTGACCATCGAGATCGCGAAGATCGTCGCGGCGAGGCCGGCGAGGGCGACGAGGATGCCGACGACGAAGCGCTTCGCCGAGAAGCCCGGACCGCTCACGGCCGCCTGGGATTCCGAGATGTTGCGTGCGAATCGGGGGTCTTCGCTGCGCAGCTGCTTCTCCAGCTGATCGAGAAGCTGCTGTTCGTGATCGGAGAGTGGCATGTCGAACCCCCGTTTCCTTACTCTGGCCTATTGCCCCAATCATAGTCTCTGAACACTGAAAAAACATCTTCGGAACGGGGCAGGCGGGGGTATTCCCACCCCGTCCTCAGACTCACTGAGCGCGGCTGAACGCGCGCCCTGTGCGCAGTCCGTGACGCAGCCTCCGACTCCCGTCCCTCCGGGCGAACAACGGCCCTGGCCAGAGCCCCCGCGAGGGGCGATGACCTCCCTCTCACGCCATGTCCGAAACCCGCTGGTCGCGCCTCGGCGCCCCCGTCCCGGGCTCCCGTGAACGTCAGCGCTTGGGGTGCCGGCGCAGGAGGGAGGCCTGTGAGATCGCCTCGGTGCCGAACCGGCGCCGCACATCATCGAGGGCCACCTCTGCTTCGCGTCCGGCGTGCTCGGGTTCGTCCAACCGGGCTTGCCGGCCGCTGACGGCGAAGTCCATGAGCCCGGCAGCGCGGACTCCGAGCAGCCGGACGCCCTTGGTCCGCTGCGCCCGCAGTCCGCGCAGCGCCGGGCCGAGCGCCTCGTACATCTCCCGGGCCAGATCGGTGGGAGCTTCGAGGGTGATCGACCGGGACAGCGTCGTGAAGTCGTCGAGTCGGTACTTGAGCCCGAGCGTCGTCGCGACCTTCCCCTCGGCCCGCACCCGGTGCGCGACCTTGTCGCAGAGCCGCAGCAGCTCATGCTCGAGCTCCGAGAGGTCCCAGACGTCAGCGCCGAACGTGTGCTCGGCGCTGATCGACCGGTCCTTGACCTGCCGATCCATGCCGTGGGAGTCGAGTCCGTGCGCGCTGCGCCACAGGTGGTGCCCATGCGCCCCGAACACGCGCCCGACCCATGCTTCGTCCATCGCCGCGAGATCGCCGATGAGGCGGATGCCGTACTTCGCGAACCCCGCCTGCGTCTTCTCCCCCACGCCGGGCAGCGCCTCGATCGGCATCGGGTCGAGGAAGTCCCGGGTCGCGGCGAGCGGAACGAGCAGCTGGCCGTGCGGTTTCGCCCGCGCCGAGGCGAGCTTGGCGACGACCCGCGACCCGGCGATCCCGACGGATGCGCTCAGTCCCGTGCGCTCCTCGATCTCCGCGCGCAGCTGTGTCGTGATGTGGACCGGGGACCCGAGCCTGCGCACCGCCCCGGAGACGTCGATGTACGCCTCGTCGACGCTGACCTGGAGGACATCGGGGGTGACCTCGGCGACGAGGTCGAAGACCTGCTTCGAATACGCGGAGTACAGGCCATGGGAGGAGGGGATCACCTCGGCGATCGGACACAGACCGATGGCCCGGGACATCGGCATCGCGGCGTGGACCCCGAACTCACGGGCCTCGTAGCTGGCGGAGACGACGACGCCGCGACCGGCCCTGCCGCCGACGATGACGGGCCTGCCGACGAGTTCGGGACGCGAGAGCAGCTCGACGGAGACGAAGAACGAATCCATGTCGAGATGGAGCATCGTCGCTCCCGTGTCATCCGTTCCCAGGTGCTCGAGGTCACCGCCGGAACGGGCCAGCTGCTTGCGGCTCATGTCCCACCCACGGATCGAACTTTTCGGCTCCCGCACGGTCTGCGGGTAATCTGTGACCATGGTATCGCGCAGCACTGTCACGACGATGACGCTTGCCCTCGGCCTTGTCCTCGCCGGATGTTCGGGACCCAGCGACCCGACGTCCCAGTCGACGTCGACCCCATCGGAGTCCGCGACGCAGACCGACGCCACTGCCGCTCCCAGCGATGCGGGAACCGAGAGCCCGACCCCCACCGAGGCGGCCCCCACGCAGGCCGAGCTCCCCGACTTCATGGCCCCCTATGAGGGCGCCGAGGTGATCTCGAGTTCGCGCGCGCAGGCGGAGTCCGGCACGCTCGACCAGGTGAGCATCGTCATGCGGGCGGAGGCCGAACCCGACGACATCGTCAAGTCCTACACCGAGAAGCTGGAGCAGGCCGGGTTCGAGACGTTCGGCGACGGGTCGCTGACGAAGGCAGCCCAGGTCGTGAACTTCCGTCACAAGGACAACGACGGCATGCTCGTCCTCACCGTCAGCGACGACCCCGCCGACCCGAAGGCCTCGATCGTGTCGCTCGGCGGGACCATCGCTCCGTGACCTCGCCCGACCGCGTCGAGTCCCTCGACGCTCCCGCGGACATCGCCGCCGAGGTGGCGGCCGGCATCTCCTCCTTCCTCACCGCGAAGGCGGCTGAGTTCGAGGCGATCTCGCCCGATACGGCGGAGATCGGCACCGCGCTCATAGACTTCACCCGGGGCGGCAAGCGGATCCGCCCGGTCCTCCTGTGGTGGGGCTATCAGCTCGCCACCGGAGGCGGGCGCCGTCTCGGTGACGGGACGGACACCACGCGTTCGGCACTCGCCGAGGCGGCCGCCTCCCTCGAGCTCCTCCACGCCGCGGCCCTCATCCACGACGATGTCATCGACCACTCGGACACCCGGCGCGGCGAGCCGGCCCTCCACCGCCGCTTCGAGTCCCTCCACGCGGCGCTGGGCTATCAGGGCGAGGCGGAGCCGTTCGGGGTCGCCGCGGCGATCGTCATCGGCGACATCTGCCTGGCCCTGAGCGAGGAGATCTACGAGACCGCGTGCGACGCCCTCTCCGGGTCGGTCACGGCGCAGGCTCTGCGCGCGCAGATGCGCCGGGAGTCATGGTCGGACAGTTCCTCGACGTCCGCGCCGAGGTGATCCCCCTCGACGATGACCGCATCAGCGAACGGGCGTGGGAGGTGCTGAGCTTCAAGTCGGCGAAGTACTCCGTCGAACAGCCGCTCCTCCTCGGCGCGGCTCTCGGCGGGGCGAGCGACGAGCAGCTCGCCGCGCTCTCCCGCTTCGGCCTGCCGCTGGGACAGGCGTTCCAGCTGCGCGACGACGTCCTCGGCATCTTCGGCGACCCGGCAGCGACCGGCAAGCCCGCCGGCGACGACATCCGTGAGGGCAAGCGCACCGTGCTCATCGCCGAGAGCCTGCGCAGGATGCCCGCCGAACGGCGGGAGATCCTCGCCGCGCGCCTCGGGGTCGGCGACCTCAGCGACGCCGAGGTGGCCGAGACCGTGACGATGCTCGCCGAGGCGGGCGGACTCGCCGCCGTCGAGGAGCTCATCGCGATCAAGCACGGGGAGGCGCTGAGCGAGCTGCGCCGGTGGTCCGACGATGGGCAGGCGCTCGACGCCGCAGGGTCAACCGGTGCCGGGACGGCGTTCCGCCTCGGCGAGGGTGCCGTCGAACGGCTCGAGGACTTCGCGACGAAGCTGAGCTATCGGCAGCGCTGAGGCAGTCAGAACGCGAGCGCCTGGGCGCGGCGGCGGACTTCCTTGCGGTTGCCGGCGCGGAGCAGGTCGATCGGGCGTCCCGGCAGGGAGTCGTCGGGGGTGAAGAGCCATTTGATCGACTCCTCGGCGTCGAAACCGGCGTCCTTGAGAGTGCTCAGCGTGCCCTTGAGCGGGGTGAGCACCGCGCCGTCGACGAAGAACGCGGACGGCACCCGCAGCACCTTGGGGTCGCCGTGCTTGTACCCGCAGATCGCGCCGTCTTCGAGGAGTCTGCGCACCTGGGAGATGCCGAGACCGGTTGATTCCGCGATGTCCGGCAGGGTTTCCCAGTCCTGGACGAGTTCTTCCGTATTCACCCCTCAAGCCTAGCAAAATCGGGAAGAAACACGCCGCCATGCGGGCGGCAATCCCGGGTCCGGAGCGGGGTACTCGATACGCTGGTGGTTGAAACTTCCCCAGAGAAATGAAGCCGAACAGGTGACAGATGACTAGCACGCGACGGAAATCGCAGATTCCCATCACCGCCGCCCCTGACATCCGTGCTGCCTCACGCGTGAGTTCGACCGGCCCGATCCCCCGCCCTGCGGGAGCGGATGCCGACACCGCCGAGGCGGCCCCGACGCCTGCCCCGGAAGCGCCGTCCCAGCGGGGTGCGTCCCAGACGGGCACCGCAGCACAGGCTTCGACAGCGCCGACTTCGGGACCGCAGTGGACCGCGGGCACGCAGAGCGAGACCGTGCCCGTCACCCACGGCGGTCGCACCTACAAGGTCAAGCAGGGCGACACGCTCTACGCGGTCGCGAGCCGTCACGGCGTCTCCGTGCCCGCCCTGGCCGACCTCAACCGGATCTCGCCGCGGCAGAATCTCAGCCAAGGGCAGGTCCTCTCCCTGCCGGAGAAGAACGAACTGCCCGACACCGACCCGTCCCACGTCGTCACCCCGGGCGAGACGCTTGCCGGGATCGCCGCGACCCACGGGATCTCCCCGGGCACGCTGCGCCGCGCGAACGCGATGAGCGATGACTCGCTCATCCGCGTCGGCGAACTGCTCCTCCTGCGCGACGGCGCAGCGCGTCCGCGCCGCCACGCACCGGACGTCCCCAAGGCGCTGCCGCAGGTCGCCGGTGCCGAGGGCATCCGCCCGAGCGTCGTCCATGCCGCCCGCCTCAACAAGGCCACTCTGCTCGCCCGCACCCATCCGACCCCGGAGCAGGCGCGGTTCCTCGTCGCGCAGATCGCCGAGGAGCTCGGCGCCGACCCGGCCCTCATGCAGTCCGTCGCCGCCCAGGAGTCCGGTTTCCAGCACGCCACGGTCTCGGCCGGGAACGCGATCGGGATCATGCAGGTCACGCCCCGCTCCGGCCGGTGGGCCAGCGACATCGTCGGACGCAGCCTCGACCTGCTCGACATCGCCGACAACATCGTCGCGGGAACCGTCATCCTCGGCTGGCTCGTCGAGACCGCCGAATCCGAGACCGAAGCACTCGCCGGCTACTACCAGGACCTGCGGACGGTGCGCGAGGACGGACTGCTGCCGGAGACGAAGGCCTTCGTCCGCGCCGTGCAGATGCAGCGGGGCCGCTGGGAGGAGGCACGATGAACGCGCTGCCCGATCCGCTCATCGGCGTGGTCCTCAACGACCGCTACCGGATCGACGCGAAGATCGCCCGCGGCGGCATGGCGATGGTCTACCGCGGAACCGACCTGCGCCTCGACCGCGAGATCGCGATCAAGGTCATGCACGAGCACCTCATCTCCGATGAGACGTTCGTCGAGCGGTTCCGCCGGGAGGCGATCAACGCCGGTCGCCTCACCCACCCCAACCTCGTGGCCATCCACGATCAGTCACGCGACGGCGACATCGTCTACCTCGTCATGGAGCACCTGCCCTCGGTGACGCTGCGCCGGGAGCTCAAGCACCGCGGATCGTTCACCCCGCGGCAGGCGATCGTCGTCCTCGACGCGATCCTCGCCGCCCTCGAGGCGGTCCACTCCACGGGCATCATCCACCGCGACCTCAAACCCGACAACGTCCTGCTCGGCACCGACGGCCAGGTCAAGCTCGCCGATTTCGGGCTCGCCCGCGCCGTCACCTCGGCGACGACGACGAAGACCCTCATCGGCACCGTCGGCTACGTCGCCCCCGAGCTCGTCACCCGCGCCGGTGCCGACGCCCGCACCGACCTCTACACCGTCGGCATCATGTTCTACGAGATGCTCACCGGGACGCAGCCCTACACCGACGACGTGCCCATCCAGGTCGCCTACCGGCACGTCCACGACACGGTGCCGCCGCCGTCGGAACGGGTGCCGGGGCTGAGCCCCCGCCTCGACGCCCTCGTCCTCTGGGCGACGTCGAAGGACCCCGACGACCGGCCCGCGGATGCCGCTGAGTTCCGCAGCGCCCTCGCCGAGGCACGAGCCCACATGAGCGATGCCGAGCTCGATTTCGGTGACCCCGAGGCGGTCGCCGGGGAGCACTCCCCCGCCCTGACCGCGAGCATCGACCTCGGCTCGGATGTGCCGAAGGAGAAGAAGTCCCGCACCGACGAGATCCCCTACCTCGAAGACGACGAAGCCGACGAGGCCGCCGAAGAGGAGACACCCGACGAGGCGAGGGCCGGATTCGACGAGACCGCGAACCGACGCACTGCCGTCGGTGCCGGAGTCGCAGCCGGTGCCGTCGCCGCATCCGGCAGCGCAGGATCGGCCGGTGCCGGCGGTACCGCCACCGCACTGCGCGATGAATCGCCGACCGGTGGCGACGAGGCCTCCGGGGAGTCGTCCGCTGGGGACTCCTCCGATACGCCCGACCACGAGACTTCCGACGCCGACACCCCTGACCGCGACGCTGAGTCGACGGCGGCTCCTGTCCGCACGTCGAAGACGAAGAAGTCGAAGACCGGCGCGAGAACTGCGGTCGCCGCTGTGGCCGGATCCGGGTCCGGCACCGGCACCGCGTCTGCGCAGGCCGATCCGTCCGGGGGCGACGCGGACGAGGCGGGTGCCCCCGTCACGGCGGCGGCCGCCTCGACGGATCCGAAGCGCCGCAGGCGCCGTCGCCTGGCCACGACCCTCGTCGCCGTCGCAGCGGTCATCGTCCTCGTGGCCTGGCTCGTCATCGCCAACCTGCCGACCCCGACGTCGATCGTTCCCGGTCAGCTAGCCGGCAAACCCGTCGCCGAGGCGACCGCAGCCGTCGAGGACAGCGGGCTGACGACGGAGCGGCAGGAGGTCTTCGACGACCAGGTCCCGGCCGGCACCGTCGTCGGGTCCGAACCGGTCGGAGGCACGGAGCTCTCCCCCGAATCGACGGTGACGCTCGTCGTCTCGAAAGGCGTGGAGATGTTCGCGGTCCCCGAACTCGTCGGCCAGACCGGCGATGAGGCGAAGTCGGCGCTCGAGGACACCGGCCTCGCCGTCGGCGACGTCAGCGAGGAGTACAGCGACTCGGTCGACAAGGGGCGCGTCATCAGCGCCTCGGAGGACCAGGGCAAGGAGCTCACGCACGACACGGCCGTCGACCTCGTCGTCTCGAAGGGCCCCGAACCGATCGCCGTGCCCAACGTCGAGGGCCTGTCTTACGATGCGGCCTTCGCCACGCTGACGAAGCGCGGATTCCGCGTCGGCAAGGAAGAGGTCTTCTCCGACACCGTCCCCAAGGGCGACGTCGTCTTCCAGTGGCCCAAGAGCACCGAGGCGAAACCGTACAACTCCCTCGTCATCGTCCGCGTCTCGAAGGGCAAGGAGGAGAAGCCCGCCGACGAGAACAAGGACGAGAAGCCGCAGGACGAAGCCGACAAGGACGGCAAGTGACCGAAGCCCTGGCACAGCTCACGGGCTGATCCGGCGGCGACACAACAAGGGCGCCCTCGCAGATGGTGATTGCGAGGGGCGCCCTTGTGTCCCGCAACCTGAGGTTGGGACGGGCCCGCGTCGGCTGGGCCCCGCGGTCGAGACCGCGCGGACTCAGCCCCGGCGCGTGAGGTACTCCGCGACCTGGAACGCCATCTCGAGCGACTGGTCGTGGTTGAGGCGCGGGTCGACGAGCGTCTCGTAGCGGCGGCGCAGGCCTTCGTCGTCGATCTCCGTCGCCCCGCCCATGATCTCGGTGACGTCGTCACCGGTGAGTTCGATGTGGAGACCGCCGGGGACCGTGCCGGCTTCCTGGTGAGCGGCGAAGAAGCCCTCGACCTCGGCCATGACGTCTTCGAAGCGCCGGGTCTTGTATCCCGTGCTCGAGGTGATCGTGTTCCCGTGCATCGGGTCGCTGACCCAGGTGACGTGCGGCAGCTGGTCGCCGATGCCGGCGAGGAGCTCGGGGAGGACGTCGTTGATCTTGCCGGCGCCCATGCGGGTGACGAAGGTGAGGCGTCCGGGCTCTGCGTCGGGGTCGAGCTTCTCGGCCAGCGCCATGGCGTCGGCGGCGGTCGCCGTCGGGCCGAGCTTGACGCCGATCGGGTTCTGCACCTTCGAGAGGAAGTCGACGTGGGCGCCGTCGATCTCCCGGGTCCGCTCCCCGATCCACAGGAAGTGGCCGGAGACGTCGTAGGGCAGTCCGGTGCGCGAGTCGATGCGGGTCAGTGCCCGTTCGTACTCGAGCAGGAGCGCCTCGTGGGCGGAGTAGAACTCCGTGGTGCGCAGCGCATCGAAGTCGGCGCCGCAGGCGTCCATGAACCGGATCGCCCGATCGATCTCCCGCGCGGTCTGCTCGTAGCGCTGGTAGCCGGGGTTCGACGTGAGGAAGCCGCGATTCCATTCGTGGACGAGCCGCAGATCGGCGAAGCCGCCCTGCGTGAAGGCGCGGATGAGATTGAGCGTCGAGGAGGAGACGTGGTAGCCCTGGAGCAGGCGGTTCGGGTCGTGCCGGCGCGACTCCTCGGTGAACTCGTAGCCGTTGACGATGTCGCCGCGGAACGACGGCAGCGTGACGCCGTCGCGGGTCTCCATGTCCGCGGACCGCGGCTTGGCGAACTGTCCGGCCATGCGGCCGATCTTGACGACTGGCATCGAGCCGCCGTACGTGAGCACGGCCGCCATCTGAAGCACGGTCTGGACGCGGGCACGGATCTTGTCGGCCTGGGCACCGGCGAAGGATTCGGCGCAGTCGCCGCCGGCGAGGACGAACGCCTCACCACGGGAGGCCGCGGCGATCCGCTGCTTGAGCACGTCGGCTTCTCCGGCGAAGATGAGCGGCGGGTAGCTGCGCAGCTTCTCAAGGGAGTCTTCGAGCGCTTCGGCATCGAGATACGTCGGCTGCTGCTTCGCATCCATCGTCCGCCAGTCGTCGAGACCGCTGAGGTCGTCGGTGCCGGCTGCGGCGATGTCGGTGTGGGCGAAGACCGGATCGATATGAAGGCTCACTGCAGTTCTTTCGTTACGTTTCTTCACCGGTCTCGAAGTCCTCCGCGGAGACGTTGTCGAGGAAGTCGCGGAACTGGGCGACTTCCTCTTCGTCTGCTTCGGGAGCTTCGATGCCGGCGTCTTTGAGGAGATCGGAGTCGACGTAGACCGGGCACTCTGCCGTCAGGGCCAGGGTCACGGCGTCCGAGGGGCGCGCGGAGATCGTCTTGCCGTCCTCGGTGTGGAGTTCGGCGAGGAAGATCTGTCCGTCGCGACCGGTGATGGTCACATCGGCGAGTTCGTCGTCATGGGCGGCGAGCACGTCGAGGAGCAGAGCATGGGCCATCGGCCGCGGCGGGGTCAGGCCCCGCTGCGCGATCGAGAGCGCATTCGCTTCGATCGCACCCACCCAGATCGGCAGGTAGTAGGCGGGCTCATTGGCCTTGAGCAAAAGGATCGGTTGGTTGGCGGGCATTTCGATGCGCACACCGACAACCTCAACTTCGACGTTTGACATTATCCCCCGGTCAGGAGCGCGGGCGCTGCTGGAAGATCATTCTGAACTTCCCGATCTGCACGTCCGCGCCGTTCTGCAGTTCGATGGAGTCGATGAGCTGACGACCGACATAAGTGCCGTTGAGCGACCCGGTGTCGCGCAGGGTGAATCCGCTCGGGGTGCGAATGAACTCAGCGTGCTTGCGCGACACGGTGACGTCGTCGAGGAAGATGTCGGCGTTCGGGCTGCGGCCCACCGTGACGACATCCGTGTCGAGGAGGATCTGCGAACCGGAGTCCGGTCCCGACACAACGACGAGGAGGGCGTCGGTGTCCTGGAGTCCGTCGAGGTCCGGCACGGGGTGGATCTCACCGGTGTGCGGGTCGAGGATTCCCTGGAACGGCTGCTGACCCGAGTCGCCGGCATTCTGCGCGCCCGGATACTGCTGGCCGCCCTGGTACTGCTGACCACCCTGGTTCTGCTGGTCATAGCCCTGCTGGTCGTAACCCTGCTGAGCGTACTGACCCTGCTGGTCATAGCCCTGCGGCTGATACTGACCCTGCTGGGTGTAGTCGTCCTGCTGGCCGTATCGGCCGGGAGGCTGCTCACCTGTGGGGTGATCGGCGTGCCGGCCGTGTCCGCCGTCGCCCTGGTTCTGCTGCGGCTGGTTCTGTCCGAAGTTCGGCGCGGCAGGCGCATCCTCAACCGGCGGCTGCCCGTAGGCAGGCGTGTTGCCACGACCGTCACGGCCCTGATCCTGGTCGGCGCCATCGTTTCCGGTGCCGAAGGGGAACTTCTTCGACTGCGGAACTTCTCCGTTGTCGTACCACGGCTGCGAGGGATTCCGGCGCCCTTGGTCATTGTTCTGCGACATTATGCCTCCTCGCTCTGCACGAGCTTATGGTACTGCTCCTCGTCCAACAGGCCCATCACCTGTTCGGGATCGCTCGCCTCGACGAGGTACATCCAGCCGTCCTCATAGGGAGAGGAGTTGACGGTCTCAGGTTTGTCGGAGAGCGCCTCGTTGATCTCGGTGACGGTGCCGGACAGAGGCGCGATGAGATCGGAGACGCTCTTCGTGCTCTCCACCTCTCCGCAGGAGTCGCCCTGGGTGATCGAATCTCCGACTGCGGGCAGGTCGACATAGACGACGTCGCCCAGCTGGGACTGGGCGAAATCGGTGATACCCACACGGTAGACGACGTTGTTCTCCGTGGTGTGGACCCACTCGTGGTCCCGTGAGTATAGGTAAGAGACTGGAAAATCCAGTTCCGCCATGTCGACTCCTCCAGCTTGTCGGTGTTCCAAGCATAGCCGCCTGGAGTGCTTACATAACAATCACGAAACAGAAATGTTACTGACCCTCTGACGACAAGTCAGCAGACCCCTGTCTCTCAGGTGACTACCTGGGATGATACTAGTTTGTCGAAGGTCACGAACCGCAATTTTGGAAGTTCGGGAGCGATCGTTATAGGCTTGACCACGTTGCCCCGGCACGGGTGCTGAGCAACGGGCTATGGCGCAGCTTGGTAGCGCGCTTCACTGGGGGTGAAGAGGTCGTGGGTTCAAATCCCGCTAGCCCGACCGATCGAATGTGTCGCGACTGATGTCGCGGCACATTTTTCATTTCCTTTCGATTCCCGCAGCACCCTCGCCGCCTGGTGCGCCCTCGGTGCGCCGCCCGGTGCCCCCTCGGCGCCGTGTGCGCAGCGATGCCGGGTCCGTTCTCGGCGTCGCCGGAACCGCGAACGAGCTCTCCTGCGCGGTCAGTCCTCCCGCTGCCGCTCACCGTCGAAGCGGCCGGCGAAGACGACGGTCGCCGCCCCGATGACCACGAGCAGCCCGAGGCCCCAGCGCAGGTTGGTCGCGGTGGCGATGACCCCGACGAGCGGACTCGTCGCCATGAACCCGATGCGCATGATCCAGTTGACGAGCGTCACTCCGGCCGCCCGCCCGGCACCGGGAAGGCGCGAGGCGGCACTGAGCGCCCCGGGCACGAGCGTCGCCGAGCCGTATCCGAGCGCGGCGAGCGAGACCAGCAGCTGCACCGGCTCGACCGCGGTCGCCGCCCCGAGACCTCCGAGAGCGATGAGGACGCCGCCGAGGCGGGCGATCCGTCCCGCCCCGAACCGGCCGACGAGGACATCGCCGGTGAAGCGGCCGACGCACTGGCTGCCGATGACGATGCTGAATCCGATCCCGGCCATCGTCACCGGCAGACCCGCGATGTCGACGGCGGCGAGCGCCGCCCAGTTGTTCGCGATGTCCTCGACCGCGGTCCCGCAGACCGCGACGATCGCCAGCGGCAGCGCGGCGATGAGGATCCGGCGCTTGCGCCCGGGTCCCGGGGCCGGTGCACGGGCCGCCTCGGCGTCGTCGATGATGTGCCTGCCCCACTGCCGGCCCTCTCCCCCGATGAGCCACCGCCCGACGATGACGAGGACGAGGCAGCCGACCGCGACGAGGAGGAGATGCAGCCGGATGTCCATGCCCGCCGCCGCGGCCGCTGTGGCCAGGGCACCGCTGAGCAGACCGCCGAGGCTCCACAGCGCATGCATCGAGGAGAGGATGATCCGCGACCGGTTCTCCTGGACGCCGATACCGACGACGTTCTGTGCGACATCGACGATGGCGTCGCAGACTCCGACGAGGAAGAGGCAGCCGGCCATCATCCAGCCGCTCGTCGACCATCCGGTGAGCGCGACGAACGCGACGAGGAGGACGGTGCCGCCGACGACGACCGCGTTCGCGCCGAAGCGGCCGATGAGCCGGGCCGGCAGGATGGAGGAGGCGATGGCCCCGACGGCGAAGGAGGCGACGACGAGCCCGAACTCCCACGCGCTCAGACCCAGCCGGGTGATGAGGAGCGGGTACCACGGCAGGAGGGCGGCGAACGCGGCGCCGTTGGACGAGAAGTAGATTCCCGCTCCCGCAACGCCCGCGAATCCCGGCGTGCTCCGCTGTCCCATCGTCTCTCCCTCCCGTGCTCTCCGGACTGCTGCGCCTCGGCCTGCTGTGCCTCGGCACGCTGTCCTCCGGGACCTCGGCGGTGCCGGGCGAGTCGCTGCGGTCCGTCACCGGCCGGCACAATGGTCCCCACCCTATCGATCCTGTCCGCCCGCGATCGCGAGCCACGCGTGCGGCCAGGTCGCGGACACGGCAGCGCGGCAGTCGCCCGTGCCCGCCGACCTGGCGTACCCTGGGTGACGCACAGCACCCGGGATGATCGGTTCCGGGCGACCGAATCACCCAAGGAGACCTCCCGTGTCCACGTCTCAGAACCCAGCCGACAACCGGCTGCACGGAATGGAGCGGGTGTCCTCCCGCATCATCGGCATCTCGATCGCCGCCGCCCTCGGCGGGTTCCTCTTCGGTTTCGACACGGCGGTCATCAACGGCGCCGTCGACGCCCTGGCCACCGACTTCGGTCTCGACGCGTTCCTCAAGGGCTTCGCCGTCTCCTCGGCGCTCATCGCCTGCGCCGTCGGTGCATGGTTTGCGGGATCGCTCGCCAACCGCTTCGGTCGCCTTCCCGTCATGGTCGTCGCCGCGATCCTCTTCTTCATCTCCGCGATCGGCTCGGGACTCGCCTTCGGCGTCACCGACCTCATCATCTGGCGCATGGTCGGCGGCCTCGGCGTCGGCGCGGCCTCCGTCATCGCTCCCGCCTACATCGCCGAGGTCTCCCCCGCCCGTGTGCGCGGACGCCTCGGATCCCTCCAGCAGCTCGCGATCGTCTCCGGCATCTTCGCCGCACTGCTGTCCAATGCGCTGCTCGCCACGGTCTCCGGTGGCGCCTCGGCCCCGTTCTGGTTCGGCATCGACACGTGGCGGTGGATGTTCATGGTCGAGGCGATCCCGGCCCTCATCTACGGTCTCTCCGCCCTCGGACTGCCGGAGTCCCCGCGCTTCCTCGTCGCCCGTGGCCGCGAGGAGGAGGCGGCGAAGGTGCTCCGCGACTTCACCGGCGTCGTCGACACCGACGCCCTCATCGACCGCATCCGCCAATCGCTCAAGCGCGAGGAGCGCGAGTCGTTCCGCGACCTCATCGGCAAGCGGTTCGGCCTCAAGCCGATCGTGTGGATCGGCATCCTGCTGTCGGTCTTCCAGCAGTTCGTCGGCATCAACGTCATCTTCTACTACTCGACGACCCTGTGGAGGTCCGTCGGCTTCGACGAGTCGAGCGCCCTGCTCACCTCCGTCATCACCTCGGTGACGAACATCGTCGTGACGATCGTCGCGATCCTCCTCGTCGACAGGGTCGGGCGCCGCAAGATGCTCCTCGCCGGCTCCCTGCTCATGGGCGTCTCACTGGCGATGATGGCGATCGCGTTCTCCTTCGCCGAACTCGTCACCGCCGCCGACGGCACGACGAGCGCCGAGCTCGGTGCCCCCTGGTCGGTCATCGCCCTCATCTCCGCGAACGTCTTCGTCGTCGGCTTCGGTGCGACGTGGGGTCCGCTGACCTGGGTCCTCCTCGGCGAGATGTTCCCCAACCGGATCCGCGCCGCCGCCCTCGCCGTCGCCGCGGCAGCGCAGTGGGTCGCGAACTTCGCGATCTCGACGACGTTCCCGATCTTCGCCGACATCAGCCTCACCTTCGCGTACGGCTTCTACGCGTTCTTCGCCGTCCTCTCCTTCTTCTTCGTGTGGTGGAAGGTTCCGGAGACGAAGGGCATCGAACTCGAGGACATGAGCGAGGACGTCTCCCCCACCCACAAGCCCTGACCCGACCGCTCTCACCTCTCGCCGTAGGCGGTCGGTGGTCACCCGCGCCGAGGCGGTCGGAGCGTCACCTGCACCGAGGCGGTCAGGCGTTGTCGTCGGAGGCGCGGGACGACCGTGCCTGCCCGGCGCGCGCCTCACCGGAGCTGCCGGAGTCACTGAAGTCGCCGACGTCACCGGCGCCGGCGGCACCGGCATCAGCATCGCCGACGTCACCAGTGTCGGCGTCGGCACCGTCGGCGTCCGCGGCATCACCGGAGTCGGCCGCGTCAGGGTCGCTGGCATAGTCCATCTGAGCAGGGTCGTCCTTGCGCTTGAGGCCGATGATGAGACCGGCGACCGCGAGCGCGAAGCACGCGACGAGTCCGACCGTCAGGCCGGGGGCGAGCGCGTAGGCCTTCGCCAGCGCCTGGAAGCCGAGGAAGCCGACGGTCGAGTAGACGAGCGCCCACGCCGAGCCGCCGATGATGAGCGCCGGAATGTATCGGCGCGCGCTCATCCCCGAGGTGCCCGCAGCGAGGTTGAGGACCGTCTGGAGCCCGACCGTGAGGAAGCTCAGCGCGATGACGGGAGAGCCGTAGCGGTTGATCATCGCCTCCGCCTTGCGGTACTTGCGTCCCGACATGAGCCGGTCGACGCGGTCAATGCGGCGGATGCCGTTGCGGGCGAGACGCCCGAGCAGGTAGGTGCCCCCGGCGCGCGCGAGGATGATGCCGAAGAGGATGAGCCACGTGACGGCGACGGGGAACGACCAGTCGAGGGGGTTCATCGGCGCTGCGCCTCACCGTTCCGGGTGCTCTTCGTGCTCACCCTTCGAGTCTACGGCATCCCAGGTTAGTCCGCCCTAACCTGGGATGCGGCGAGACGAGGAATCTCAGCCGCACCCGCTCACACGCGCACGCCGCCGAGCCACACCTGGCTGACCCGGTCCTCGATGCCGCGGACGTCGTCGGTGCTGAGGTCCCCGTCGATGAGGACGAGGTCGGCGAGGAGGTCGGGAGCGATGCGCCCGCGGTCCTCGTGGCCGAGGAGGTCGGCGGCCACCGAGGTGCCGGCGGCGAGCGCCTCGGCCCCGGAGAGCCCGGCCCCGGCGAGCAGGCTGATCTCCTCGAGGTTCTCCCCGTGCGGGCCGACTCCGGCGTCGGTGCCCATCGCGATCCGCACCCCCGCCTCGTGGGCGCGCACGATCGAATCGTGGTGGGCGTCGATGACGGTCTTCGCCTTGTCGATGACCGACTGCGGCATGTTCGCCCCCGCCTCGGCGGCCTTGATGACGGCCCGCGGCGCCTGCAGGGTGGGGACGAGGAACGTGCCGTGCTCGAGCATGAGGTCGATCGCCTCGTCGTCGAGGTAGATGCCGTGCTCGATCGAGCGGACACCGGCGCGCACCGCGGCCTTGATGCCCGGTGCGCCCTGCGCATGGGACATGACGTGCGCTCCCTGGGCGGCCGCCTCGGCGACGATCATCGCGATCTCAGCGTCGGAGAACTGGGAGTGGCGCGGATCGTCCCGCGGGGAGAGGACCCCGCCGGTCGAGCAGATCTTGATGTGGTCGGCCCCGGCCCGGAGCAGCTCACGAGCCTTCCTCTGCACCCCCTCGACACCGTCGGCGACGCCCGAGGGGCGACCGGGGTGGGCGGCGAGGAACGGGGACTCGGCGCCGGAGACGAGGTGGTTGTCCCCGTGCCCGCCGGTCTGGGACATGATGTTGACCGCGATCGTCAGCCGCGGCCCGGGCACGACCCCGGTCTCGACGGCCGTCTTCGTCCCGAGGTCGGTGCCCCCGGCGTCGCGGACCGTCGTCACCCCGCCGGCGAGCGTGTCGGCCATGTGCCGCACGGAGTTGTAGAACTGGAGGGAGAACGGGTCGTGGAATGCCGAGACATTCGCCGCGCCCGCGCTCATGAGATGGACGTGGCAGTCGATGATGCCGGGCACGAGCGTGCGGTCGGTGGCGTCGACGAACTCGTCGCCGGCGTTGTGGGACCCCTGCCCCTCCTCGGTGATCGCGGTGATCCGATCGCCGTCGACGACGACATCGCGCCGTCCGGGGACGAACCGGGTGCCGTCGAAGACCTTCGCGTTCGTGAAAACCGTGACCATGGGCGCTCTCCTCAGCATCGTGGATGGGTGTCGCAGCGGGACCGGCCGACCGATCCCCGTGATCCTTCACATCTATCACGTCACCGTGTGCCACGTCATACCGGCGTTCACGTGCCCGACACCTTCTCCGGCTAAGATCATCAGCGAATACTCAGTCGGCGCTCACGGCGTCGACCTGGCAGCTCGATCCGGAAGTACTGTGACAGAACACGCCGCGCAATTCCCTGCCCAGCCCCGCCCCCGCGAGGATCGCACCCTCATCGATGTGCTCCTGGAGACCGCGGGCGCCCACGGCGACCAGCCCGCGATCGACGACGGCAGGACCGTGCTCAGCTACTCCGAGCTCATCACCGACATTCGCGACCTCGCCCTCAGCCTCGCCGAGGCGGGCATCGGTCCCGGTGACAAGGTCGGGGTGCGCGTGCCGTCGGGCTCCGTCGATCTCTACGTCGCGATCCTCGCGACGATGATGCTCGGTGCCGCCTACGTCCCCGTCGACGTCGACGATCCCGATGAGCGGGCCCGCACCGTGTTCGCCGAGGCGGCCGTGACCGGAGTGATCACCGAGGGCCGGGCGATCGAGGCCCGCACCGCGCGGGGGCCGCTCGAGCGCTCCGAGATGCGCGGGCCGACCCCCGACGACGACTGCTGGGTGATCTTCACCTCCGGGTCGACAGGCACCCCGAAGGGCGTGGCCGTCTCCCACCGCTCGGCTGCCGCGTTCGTCGACGCCGAGGCGGCCCTCTTCCTCACCGAGGAGCCGCTCGGTCCCGGCGACCGCGTGCTCGCCGGCCTCTCCGTCGCCTTCGATGCCAGCTGTGAGGAGATGTGGCTGGCGTGGCGGCACGGCGCCTGCCTCGTCCCCGCCCCGCGCGCGCTCGTCAAGTCCGGCATGGACCTCGGGCCGTGGCTGTCCTCGCGCGGCATCACCGTCGTCTCGACGGTGCCCACCTTGGCCGCCCTGTGGCCGGCCGAAAGCCTCGACGCCGTGCGCCTCCTCATCTTCGGCGGCGAGGCCTGTCCCCCCGAACTCGCCCGCCGCCTCAGCGACGAGGGCCGCGAGGTGTGGAACACGTACGGCCCCACCGAGGCGACCGTCGTCGCCTGCGCCGCCCTCCTCGACGGGACCGAGCCGATCCGCATCGGCCTGCCGCTCGACGGCTGGTCGCTCGCCGTCGTCGACGCCGCCGGCACCCCCGTGGCCGAGGGTGAGACCGGCGAGCTCATCATCGGCGGCGTCGGCCTGGCCCGCTACCTCGATCCGGCCAAGGACGCGGAGAAGTACGCGCCCATGCCGAGCCTCGGCTGGGAGCGGGCCTACCGGTCCGGCGACCTCGTCGTCAACGATCCCGCCGGCCTCATCTTCGTCGGCCGCGCCGACGAGCAGATCAAACTCGGCGGTCGCCGCATCGAACTCGGTGAGATCGACGCCGCCCTCCAGGCGCTGGCCGGCGTCGAGGGCGCGGCGGCCGCGGTGAAGACGACCCCGGCCGGCACGGACATCCTCGTCGGCTACCTCGCGAGCGCCGCCCCCGACGCGCAGGATCGGATCCCGGCATGGGAGGAGGCTCTGCGCGTCGAACTGCCGGCCGCTCTCGTCCCCCGCCTCGCCCTCATCGACGAGCTGCCGACGAAGACCTCGGGCAAGGTCGACCGCGCCGCCCTGCCGTGGCCGATGGGCGGGGAAGCGGAGACCGCGGACAGCACCGAGGTGTTCGACCCCGCCACCGAATGGATCGCCGACCAGTGGACGGCGGTCCTCGGGTCCCGCCCGGGTGCGGACACGGACTTCTTCACCGTCGGCGGCGGCAGCCTCGCCGCCGCCCAGCTCGTCTCCCGGCTGCGCGGCCAGCACCCGAGCGTCACCGTCGGCGACATCTACGCCCACCCGCGCTTCGGTGCGCTGGCCACCCTCTGCCTCGGCGATGACGGGGCCGCCGCCCCCGGACCGATCCGGGAGATCGGGCGGACGTCGAAGGGCATGCAGGCATTCCAGACGCTGCTCGCGATCCCCGTCCACATCCTCGGCGGGGTGCGGTGGGTCGTCATCGCCATGGTCCTCGCCAACCTCGCGAACCTCCTCGGGGCCGACGTGCCGCTGACGCCGTGGCCGGTCGTCATCACGCTCTTCCTCGTCTTCGTCACCGCGTGGGGGCGGATGCTCATCTCCGCCGGTGCCGCCAGGCTGCTCCTCGCCGGGCTGAAACCGGGCGTCTATCCGCGGTCGGGCTGGGTGCACAAGCGGCTGTGGCTCGCCGAGCACATCGCCGACCTCGCCGCGGCCGTCTCCGTCGCCAGCGCCCCCTGGGTGGGGTGGTATGCGAAGCTGCTCGGCAACCGCATCGGACCCGACGCCGACCTCCACTCCGCCCCGCCGGTCACCGGGTTCCTCACCCTCGAAGGGGGTGCGGCGATCGAACCCGAGGTCGACCTCAAGGGCTGGTGGGTCGACGGTGACCTCCTGCGCATCGGCACGATCGTCGTCGGGGAGAATGCAACTGTCGGTGCTCGGTCGACGCTCATGCCCGGCACGCAGATCGGCGCCGGGGCGCTCGTCGAGGCTGGGTCCGCGGTGACGGGCAAGGTGCGCCGCAACCAGATCTACTCGGGCTCCCCGGCCGTGCGCATCGGCAAGGCGAAGAAGACGTGGCCTGCCCCGCCGCAGCGCCGTCGCCTGCCGTTCCTCTTCTACGCCGCCGGCTCCCAGTTCAACGCCGCCCTGCCCTACCTCGCCGCGGTGCCCGGGCTCCTTCTCATGGTCGCCGTCTCCGGGATCGCCGTCGTCGAGAACCCGTGGCTCGTCCTCGCGTGGTCACCGCTGCTGGCGTGCGTGTGGTTCGTCTGCACCGCCCTGTTCATCCTCATCTCCGTGCGCGTGCTCGCCATCGGCATGGAGGAGGGCGAGTTCCCCGTCCGGTCGGCCCGCGGCTACCGGGTGTGGGCGACCGAGCGGCTCCTCGACCTCGCCCGCGATCTCCTCTTCCCCCTCTACGCCTCGATGCTCACCCCGTGGTGGCTGCGGGCGCTCGGGGCCAAGGTCGGTCCCGGCACGGAGATCTCCACCGTCGTCTTCGTTCCGAAGATGACGACGATCGCCGCCGGCGCGTTCCTCGCCGATGACACGATGGTCGCGAGCTACGAACTCGGCCACGGGTGGATGCGCGCGGGCCGGGCGAAGGTCGGCAAGCGGGCGTTCCTCGGCAACTCGGGCATCGCCTCACCGGGCAGGCGGGTGCCGAAGAATGCGCTCGTCGCCGTGCTCTCGGCGGCCCCGGCGAAGGCGAAGAAGGGCTCCTCGTGGCTCGGGTCTCCCCCGGTGCAGCTGCGCCGGGCCGCCGTCGACGCCGACGAGTCGCTCACCTACGCCCCGAAGCTCGGCGTGAAGATCGCCCGCGGCATCTTCGAGACGCTGCGGATCACCTCGGTGATGGTCGGCGGCGCGCTCGTCGCCGCGGTCATCCTCACGATCATCGCCCTCCTCGGCGTCCCCGGCGGACCGGCCTCCCCGGCCGGCGGCTTCCTCGCCTCCGTCGGGCTCGCCCTGCTCACGTCCGGGGTCGTCATGATGGTCGCCGGCGCCGTCGCCGCGGGCCTGGCGGTCATCGCGAAATGGGTCTTCGTCGGCCGCATCAGCCCCGGGGACCACCCGCTGTGGTCGTCGTTCATCTGGCGCGGAGAGGTCGCCGACTGCTTCGTCGAACTCGTCGCCGCCCCCTGGTTCACCCGCAACGCCGTGGGCACCCCGGCGATCGTGTGGTACCTGCGCGCGATGGGGGCGTGGATCGGGCACGGCGTGTGGTGCGAGTCCTACTGGCTGCCCGAGGCCGACCTCGTGCGCCTCGACGACAATTCGACGGTCAACCGCGGCTGCGTCGTCCAGACCCACCTCTTCCACGACCGGGTGATGAGCCTCGACGAGGTCACCCTCGAGGCCGGGGCGACGCTCGGACCCAACAGCGTCATCCTGCCCGCGGCGACCCTCGGGGAGAACGCGACGGTGGGGGCGACCTCGCTCGTCATGCGCGGCGAGTTCGTGCCGCCCCATGCGTACTTCAGCGGCAATCCTGTCATACCCTGGGTGGATGCACCTGAACTCCCTGAGCGCGCCCCGGTCGAGCACCCCGTCGATGCTTGATCCCTATACGCCGGGCGTCGGCAGTGCGGATCTGCTCATCGACCACTACGACATCGACCTCGACTACCGGATCGGGCCCAACCGGCTGGCCGGGAAGGCGCGGCTGACCGGCCGGGTGCTCACGGAGACGTCGACGATCGTCCTCGACCTCACGGGGATGCGTGTGACGAAGGCGAGCGTCAACGGCCGCAAGGTCCGCTACTCGCTGCGCGGGAAGAAGCTGCGGCTGAGCACCGAGGCGCTGGGGAAGAACCAGCCGGTGCGCATCGACATCGCCTACGAGGGCAACCCGCAGCCGGCGATCGGCACGTGGGGCGACATCGGCTGGGAGGAGCTCGAGGACGGCGTCCTCGTCGCCGGTCAGCCCGTCGGCGCCTCGACGTGGTTCCCCTGCAACGACCATCCCTCGAACAAGGCGAAGTTCCGGATCAGGGTGCTCACGGAGTCCGAGTACACCGTCGTGTCCAACGGCGACCTCGTCGAGAAGGTCCGCAAGGCCGGGCGCACGGCGTGGACGTTCCAGTCGACGACGCCGCTGGCGACCTACCTGGCGACCGTGCAGATCGGCCGGTACCGCAGCGCCGAGCTGCCCGCCCCGCCAGGGGTCGCCCCGAGTCCCGTTCCGCTGACGGTCTTCGCCGGTGAGGCCTGGCACACCGCCGTCGCGCGCCTGCCCGTCCAGCACGCGATGATGACCCTCTTCGTCGATCGCTTCGGGCCCTACCCGTTCGACCGCTACGACGTCGTCGTGACGAACGAGGAGCTCGAGATCCCGCTCGAGTCGCAGCCGCTGTCCGTGCTCGGGCCCAATCACCTCGGCCCCGAATGGGAGGCCGAACGGCTCGTCGCCCACGAGATGGCCCACCAGTGGTTCGGCAATTCGCTCACCCCCGGCAGCTGGTCCGACATCTGGCTCAACGAGGGCTTCGCGTGCTACGCCGAGTGGCTGTGGTCGGAGGAGACGGGGCTGATGAGCGCCGACGAGTGGGCCCGGACGTGGCATCGGGCGCTCAGCGCTTCCCCGCAGGACATCGTCCTCGCCGATCCCGGCGGCCCCGACATGTTCGACGATCGCGTCTACAAGCGCGGGGCGCTCACCCTCCACGCCCTGCGGCTGACCCTCGGCGACGACGTGTTCTTCGCGTGCGTGCGCGAATGGACGACGCGGCACCGGCACGGCAACGTCACGACGCGGGACTTCATCGACAGCGTCTCGCGCACCTCCGGTCGTGACATCGCCGAGGTGGTCCGTCCCTGGCTGACCGAGACCGCGCTGCCCCCGCTGCCGCTACCCCAGCTGCCGCACGAGCAGGTCTGAGTCGCCGCTGCGGCCGACGGGTTCGAATCCGCGGCCGCGGTAGAGGTGGGCGGCCCCGTTGCCGTCCTCGACGGCGAGGCTGACCGCGCGGACCCCGGAGAGCCGGGCGAGCGTGAGGAGGACGTCGAGGAGGGCCCCGCCGATCCCCTGCCCCTGGTAGGCGGGGAGCACGGCGATCGCGAGCTCCGGGATGTCGGCGGAGACCCACCCGTAGCCGGCGAAGGGGGCGGGCGCCTCGTCACCGGCCTCGGCGACGAAGTCAGCCTCCCCGGATTCGTCCTCGACCACCTCGGCGACGATCTCCCCGTCAGCGGACTCCTCGTCGACGACGGTCGAGGCGATGACGGTGGAGTGCGGTTCGAGCCCGGCGATGAACGTCGCGTCAGCGGGTTCCTCCTCGTCGCCGGTGATCGCGGCGGGGTCGGCATAGCGCAGCCACGCGAGGCCGACGATCTCCTCCCCGGCTTCGTCGTAGCAGGCCACGGCGAGGTCGCCTCGGCGCCCCCAGTCCGCGAAGTACGCCCGCGCATCGGGCCGGTCGACGAGGTCGGCGCGGGGAATCGTCGGCTTGTCCATCGACCAGTTGAAGGCGAGGTCGACGAAGGGGACGAACACCTCGTCGGGGGTGTCGGCCGGCAGGGGCCGGATGCGGGTGGCCAGATCGTGCTCGCTCATGTCAGTCCCTTCTCTACCGCGGTGCGGATCCAGGTGTGGTTGCGCACGCGCCAGCCCAGGGTGAGTGCGCGCAGGCCGATGAAGCCGAGGCAGAAGGTCGCCCACAGTCCCAGCGCACCGGGCCACAGCGCGGTGACGGGGATGAGGAGGAGGGCGTAGCCGATGACGGCGAGGAGCTGGGCCAGGGCGAGGTAGCGGGCGTCCTCGGCGCCCATGAGGACCCCGTCGAGGACGAAGACGTACCCGGCGATCGGCATGCCGAGGGCGAGGATCGGCAGGAGCCCGGTCAGCGTCGCGATGACGGCGGGGTCGGAGGAGAAGACGCGCGGGATGAGGCCGGAGCCGGCGAAGAGGACGAGCCCGACGATGATCCCGAAGACGATGCCCCAGAGGATGAGGCGGCGGTTGATCGCGGCGACGGCGTCGACGTTCCGCGCTCCGAGTTGGAGGCCGATGAGGGCCTGCCCGGCGATCGCGAGGGAGTCGAGGGCGAGCGCGAGGGCGAAGAAGAGGCTCTGGGCGACCTGGATCGCCGCGAGCTCCGTCGTACCGGCCGCGGTGGCGAGGACGACGAGGACGATGAGGGAGGCGCGCAGGCTCGCGTTGCGCACGAGCAGCCAGCCGGAGGTCTTCGCCGAGGAGAGGACGCCTGCCCAGTGGGGGCGGAAGCTCGCGTGGAAGCGGCGGGCCGCGCGCAGGCTGATGAGGAGGTAGACGGCGCACATGCCCGCCTGTGCGACGACGGTGCCGAGCGCAGAGCCGGCGACGCCGAGGCCGAGGCCGTAGATGAAGAGGGCGTTGAGGCCGATGTTCGCAATGCAGCCGACGGCGGCGACGACGAGTGGGGTGCGGGTGTCCTGGAGTCCGCGCAGCAGCCCGGTCGCGGCGATGACGACGAGCATGAACGGCAGCCCCCACCACGAGATCGCCAGATACGTCTGCGCTCCGGCCGCGACCGCGGCTCCCGGTCCGAACGCGGCGATCGCGGTCGACAGCAGCGGCAGTCCGGCGACGAGGAGGAGCACCGAGGTGACGAGGGCGAGCCAGATGCCGTCGAAGCCGGCGCCGACGGCACCGCGGGTGTCGCCGGCGCCCATCCGCTTGGCGACCCGCGGAGTCGTCGCATAGGCGAGGAAGATCATCAGTCCGAGCACGGTCTGGAGGATCGTCGAGGCGATCGCGAGCGACCCGAGGGCATCGGCGCCGAGGTGGCCGACCATGGCCGTGTCGGTGAGCAGGAAGATCGGTTCGGCGATGAGCGCGCCGAGAGCCGGCAGCGCCAGCCGAAGTATGTCCCTGTCGATCGCTGCCACGCCTGCGAGTCTATCCAATCGCAGGCGCGGCGGCGATGAACGGGGCGGCCTCAGACGACTTCGAAGAGACCGGCGGCGCCCTGCCCGCCGCCGATGCACATCGTCACGACGACGTACTTGACGCCGCGGCGCTTGCCTTCGATGAGGGCATGGCCGACGAGGCGGGCCCCGGTCATCCCGTAGGGGTGGCCGACGGAGATGCCGCCGCCGTCGACGTTGTAGCGCTCCGGGTCGATGCCGAGCCTGTCCCGGCAGTAGAGGGCCTGGACGGCGAAGGCCTCGTTGAGCTCCCAGAGGCCGATGTCGTCGATCGTCAGACCGTGACGCTCGAGGAGCTTCGGCACGGCGAAGACGGGACCGATGCCCATCTCGTCCGGGGCCACCCCGGCCACGGCCATGCCCCGGTAGATGCCGAGCGGGCTGAGTCCGCGCCGGGACGCCTCGGTGTCGGACATGAGGACGGCCGCCGAGGCGCCGTCGGAGAGCTGGGAGGCGTTGCCGGCGGTGACGCTCGGATGCTGCGAGGCAACTCCCGGATCGAGGACGGGCTTGAGTCCGGCGAGCCCTTCGAGGGTGGTCTCGGGGCGGTTGCCCTCGTCCTGGGTGAGCGTGACCTCCTCGGTCGAGGTCTCCCCCGTCGCCTTGTCGACGACGACCTTCGTCGTCGGCAGCGGCACGATCTCCGCGTCGAAGCGCCCGGCGGCCTGCGCAGCGGCGGTGCGCTTCTGCGATTCGAGGGAGTAGGCGTCCTGCTCCTCACGGCTGACCCCGTAGCGTTCGGCGACGATCTCCGCGGTCGCGAGCATCGGGTAGTAGATGCCGGGGACGTTCTCCTCGAGCCACGGATCCTTCGCCCGGAAGGTGTTCATGTGCTCGTTCTGGACGAGCGAGATCGATTCGACGCCGCCGCCGACGGCGATCGACTGCCCGTCGACGATGATCTGCTTGGCCGCGGTCGCGATCGCCATGAGCCCGGAGGCGCACTGGCGGTCGACGGACATCCCGGCCACGGTGACGGGCAGGCCCGCGCGCAGGGCGGCCTGGCGTCCGATGTTCGTGCTCTGGCTGCCCTGCTGGAGGGCCGAGCCCATGATGACGTCGTCGACCTCCGCGCCGTCGACGCCGGCGCGCTCGACGGCGTGGGCGATCGCGTGGCCGGCGAGCTCCTGGGCCTGCGTGTCGTTGAAGGCGCCGCGGTAGGCGCGTCCGATCGGGGTTCTGGCGGTGGAGACGATGACGGCGTCGACCATGACTGTCCTGCTTCCCTCGTGGCGATGGATGGTGGGGTGGTGCGGTTGCTGTGCGAGTGCTCTGACTGCCGGGCGGTGGCGGGTGCCCGCTCAGTTCCGGGGGCCGCCGGCGACGTAGATGACCTGGCCCGAGACGAATCCCGCACCCTCGGAGACGAGGAACGACGCGGTGTTCGCGATGTCGTCGGGGGTGCCGGCGCGGCCGACGGGGATCTGGCTGATCGCCGCCTTCTTGAAGTCGGCGAAGTCGACGCCCACCCGCTCTGCCGTGGCCTTCGTCATGTCGGTCTCGATGAAGCCGGGCGCGATCGCGTTGGCGGTGACGCCGAACTTCCCGAGCTCGATCGCCCACGTCTTCGTCATGCCCTGGATGCCGGCCTTCGCCGCGGAGTAGTTCGTCTGGCCGCGGTTGCCGAGCGCCGAGGTCGACGACATCGACACGATCCGCCCGAACTTCTCGGCGACCATGTGCTCCTGAACCGCCTTGGCCATGAGGAACGCCCCGCCGAGGTGGACGGAGAGCACCTTCTGAAACTCCTCGTAGCTCATCTTGAACAGGAGGTTGTCGCGGAGGATGCCGGCGTTGTTGATGAGCACGGTGGGTGCGCCGAGGCGGTCGGCCACCTCGGCGACGGCGGAGTTCACGGACGCTTCGTCCGAGACGTCGGCGGCGAGTCCGATCGCCTCGCCCCCGGCTGCGGTGATCGCGTCGACGGTCTCGTCGGTCGGCCCCATGTCGAGGACGGCGACCTTGAGTCCGTCGGCGCTGAGCTTCTTCGCGATCGCGGCGCCGATGCCGCGTCCGCCGCCGGTGACGATTGCTGTGCGTGCCATGGATGACTCCTTCAGTGACGGAACATGGGACGGTCAGTGGCGCAGCGTGAGGCGATCGTGCGCTGTGATGCACACCTCACTGCCGCTTCCTCCCACTCTAGACCATCACTGAACGAATGATTGCTCACCGGTGGACCACCTCGGCGCATACAGGGTCGTGGAGGACGTCGACGCGAGCCCACCGCTCACCTGTCCCACCGACGCCCTGGACCGGCAATTACGCCGCCACCCGACAGCCGACAGCCGCCACGCCATCGACGCCCCGAACCGACAAATACGCCGTCACCCGACGGCCGCCACGCCATCGACGCCCCGAACCGGCAAATACGCGCTGAGCAGAGGGCGTATTTGTCGGTTCACCGCGTCGAAGCCCAGTACTGGCCCGCACCTCGCACCGAGGCGGCCGGACCGACGCACCGAACCGCCACCAACTCCCCGACCCGGCAATTACGCCGTCACCCGACAGCAGCCACGCCATCGACGCCCTCGACCGACAAATACGCCGTTAGCAGAGGGCGTATTTGTCGGTTGACCGCGTCGAAGCTCAGTGCCACGGCGACGCCACCGCCACCAGCTCCGGCCGAACGCGCCTATTCGTCGAGGAAGCGGGAGACGTCGCCGGCGCCGACGCGGGCGACCTCGGGGTGCTTGCCGGTGAAGTCGATGACCGAGGTGGGCACGACACCGGGGGTGCCGGAGTCGATGACGACGTCGACCTCGTGGCCGATCTGGTCCATGACGTCGGCGGCCTCGGTGAGCGGATCCTCGTCACCGGGCAGGAGCAGGGTCGAGGAGAGGATCGGCTCGCCCATCGCCTCGACGAGCGCGAGTGCCGTCGTGTTCTGCGGGATCCGCGCGCCCACCGAGTGCTTCTTCGGGTGCATCATCCGCCGCGGCACCTCTTTCGTCGCCTTCATGATGAACGTGTACGGGCCCGGCGTCATCGACTTGATCGCCCGGAAGTCCGAGTTGTCGACGATGACGAACTGCCCGAGCTGCGCGAAGTCATGGCACATGAGCGTGAAGTGGTGCTTGGAGTTCAGCTGCCGGATGCGGGTGATCCGCTCGATGCCGTCCTTGTTCTCCAGGGCGCACCCGAGCGCGTAGCACGAGTCCGTCGGATAGGCGATGAGTCCGCCGTCGCGCAGAACCTGCGCGGCGCGCTCGATGAGTCGGGGCTGCGGGTTGTCAGGATGGATCTCAAGAAGTGTCGCCATGCTTCATGGTAACCATGGCCGGCCGCCCGTGTGAACGGCGCGGTCGACGATGAGATGCCCATCCGCCGAGGTGACTGCCCGTATCCGCGGACGTGCAGTGCCCGTCCGGGTGCGAGTCCCGCCGAGGAGGCCGCCCATGTCCGCGACCGTGCAGTGCCCGCCCGGGAGCGACTCCCGCCGAGGCGGTCGCCCGTGTCCGCGGACGTTCACTGCCCGTCCGGGTGCGACGCGCGCCGAGGTGACTGCCCGTATCCGCGGGCGTGCAGTGCCCGCGGGCGTTCAGTGACCGGGCCGGGTCTTTCGCGACAGCAGCCGAGCGCCGGGATCCGTCGGCCGCAGCGTGTTCGGGGTCTTGCCTGCCTCCGGGGTCGCGCGCGGACCCATGACCGTGCCGGGGTGGGAGTCCTTCGCCGTGTGCGGATCGGAGGCCAGGAGGATGTTCACCCACTTCGCGCGCGGGTCCGCGTCGACGAGGAGGGCCTTGACGAGCAGGGTCGCCGGCAGGGCGAGCAGAGCACCGAGCCAGCCGAGCACCCACACCCAGAAGAGGAGGGAGAGGAACGACACGAGCGGGGTGACGCCGACGGATTCGCCCGTGAACTTCGGCTGGATGATCGCCTGGATGACGAAGTTGAGGACCGAGTACGCGGCGATGACCCAGAGCGCGGACTGCCACCCGCTGTCGACGAGGGCGAGCAGCGCCGGCGGGACGAGGCCGATGATGAACCCGATGTTGGGGATGTAGTTCGTGAGGAACGCGAGCACACCCCACACCCACACGAGCGGAACGTCGATGATCGCCAGTGCCACGACGTCGAGGATCGCGACGATGAGACCGAAGATCGTCGCCACCACCCAGTACCGGCGGACGCCGCTGGCGAAACCGCCGAGTGCGGCGGCCAGGGACGGCTTGGCGTCGGCGAGCATCGTCATCCGCTGACCGATGCCCATCGAATCCATCGCGACGAAGAACACGGCCATGACGACGGTCGTGAGCAGGCCGGCGACGACGGAGACGTTCGTCAGCAGCGGAGTGACCGCGTCGATGACCGACCGCGCGTTGAATCCCCGCAGCTGCTCTTCGAGGACGTTCGAGGTCACCCCGAGCTGCGACAGCAGCGACATGAGGCTGTGATAGGTCGTCGTGATCTCCGTGCCGTAGCTCGGGATGAGCATGACGAGTTCGGCGATCGACCAGGCCGTGAGCCCGAAGAACGCGACGATCATGCAGAGGACGAGGACGACGGAGATCACTGCGCCGATCGCCCCCGGAACCCGGTGCCGGGTGAGGAACTTCTGCAGCGGGTAGACGACGATGTAGAAGTTGAGCGCGAGGAAGACGGGCGCGACGATGTCCTGGAGTCCCCGGAAGAACGTCAGGGCGTACGCGATGCCCGCGATCGTCAGGGCGATGACAAGGGCTCTGGCCGGCGGGCGCGCATGCCATGGCTGCTGCTGACCTCGAGCCTGGGTGTCATCGCTCAACTACCGACCTCGTCTCTTCTCCCTGATGCGCATCGACAGCTCGATGGGGGTTCCCTCGAAGCCGAATGTCTCGCGCAGTCGCCTGATGATGAAACGACGATACCCCGGTTCAAGGAATCCTGTGGTGAAAAGCACGAATTTCGGCGGCCGGGACTGCGCCTGGGTGCCGAAGAGGATGCGCGGCTGCTTGCCGCCGCGGACCGGGTGGGGGTTCGCGGCGACGAGTTCGCCGAGGAACGCGTTGAGACGTCCGGTCGGGATCCGCTTGTCCCAGTTCTCCAGTGCCGTCTCCATCGCCGGAACGAGCTTCTCTGCGTGCCGTCCGGTCTTCGCGGAGATGTTGACCCGCGGCGCCCACGAGACATGGGCGAGGTCGCGTTCGATCTCGCGTTCGAGGTAGTAGCGGCGCTCCTCGTCGAGGAGGTCCCACTTGTTGAAGGCGAGGACGACGGCCCGACCCGCCTCGGCGGCGGTCGTGACGATGCGGACGTCCTGCTCGCTCAGCGGCTCCTGCGCCTCGAGGAGGACGACGGCCACCTCGGCGCGCTCGAGAGCCGTCTGCGTGCGCAGGGCCGCATAGAAGTCGGCCCCGCTGGCCTGGTGGGCCCGCCGGCGGATGCCCGCCGTGTCGACGAAGCGCCACTGCTTGCCGCCGAGCTCGATGAGCTCGTCGACGGGGTCGCGCGTCTGCCCGCGACGTTGTCGACGAGCACGCGCTCGGAGCCGACGAGCTTGTTGAGCAGGGAGGATTTGCCGACGTTGGGGCGCCCGACGAGCGCGACCCGACGCGGACCGCCCTCCTCGACGCGCGTCTCGACGGCGGAGACCTCGGGGAGGGTGTCGATCGCCTCGTCGAGGAGGTCGGCGACACCGCGGCCGTGGAGGGCCGAGACCGACCACGGCTGTCCGAGGCCGAGACCCCAGAGTTCGGCGGCCATGAGCTCGCCGCGCTCGTCGTCGACCTTGTTCGCGGCGAGGATGACCGGTTTCTTCTTCTTCCGCAGCATCTTCACGACCATCTCGTCGGTGGCCGTCGGGCCGGTCGTGGCGTCGACGACGAGGACGACGGCGTCGGCCATGTCGACGGCGACCTCGGACTGGATGGCGATCCGCGAGGCCATGCCCTTCGAATCGGAGTCCCAGCCGCCGGTGTCGACGAGGGTGAAGTCCTTGCCGTTCCACTCCGCGCGGTAGCTCACCCGGTCGCGAGTGACCCCAGGGACGTCCTCGACGACGGCTTCGCGCCGGCCGAGGATGCGGTTGACGAGCGTCGACTTCCCGACGTTGGGCCGTCCGACGATCGCGAGGACGGGATCGGCGCCGCGCTCCTCCTCTTCCTCGATGTCGAAGCCGAGGGAGTCGAGCAGCGCCCGGTCGTCGTCTTCGAGCTCATAGCCCTCGAGCCCGGCCTCGAGCGCGGTCGCCCGCTGCTCGGCCTCCTCGTCGCTGATCTGCTCGAGACGCTCGGCCAGTGCCTCGTCGGGGGCCTCGTGGAATTCCTCTTCGGTCATCGTGCTTCCTTCACCAGGTCGAGCACGGTCGTGACGACCTGCTCGAAGTCGAGATCGCTCGTGTCGAGGGTGTGGACGCCGTCGGCGGCGGTGAGGAAGCTCGTCGTCGCCGAGTCCTTCGCGTCACGGCCGGTCACCTGGGACTGGGTCGCGGCGACCGCCTCGGCGTCGTCGCTGCCGTGGAGCTCCTTGGCCCGGCGGGAGACGCGGACGTCGTCGCGGGCGGTCATGAGGAGGCGGACCGCGGCGTCGGGCGCGACGACGGTCGTGATGTCACGGCCCTCGACGACGACGCCCGGGCTCGCGGCCGCGATGATGTCGCGCTGCCGTTCGATGAGCTCGCTGCGGGCGTCGGGGACGGCGGAGACTGTCTGGACGTTCTCAGAGACCTCGGGGCTGCGGATCTCCTCGGTGACGTCGATGCCGTCGACGGACACGGAGAAGTCGTCGGGGTCCGTGGAGATCTCGAGATCGGCGCCGCGGACCTGTTCGAGGACGTCGACGGGATCGGTGACTCCGCGGTTGAGCGCCAGCCACGCCATCGCCCGGTACATCGCACCGGTGTCGAGGTAGGCGTAGCCGAGCCGGCGGGCGACCTCCTTCGCGGTGCTCGACTTGCCGACTCCGCTGGGTCCGTCGATGGCGACGACGCTCATGTGGTTCCTTCCTTCTCGATGGCGGATTCGGGGATCCGCCATCCCAGTGACTGCAGTCCGTGTTCGAGTTCGTTCGCGTTCGCCGGCATCACCGAGACGTCGACGATGCCGAGCCGGCGCCCGGGCGCGTGGTCCATCCGGAAGTCCTCGACGTTGATGCCGAGGTCCCCGATGTCCTTGAACAGGGAGGCCAGCGTCCCCGGGGTGTCGGGGATGAGGACCGTGACGACAGCATATGCGGTCGGCGCCTGTCCGTGCTTGCCGGGGATCCGGTCGTGACCTTCGTTGCCGAAGGCGATCGTCCGCGCGATCACCCCGGTCGAGCCGGGACCGAGCGCGAGGGCATCGATGACGGCGTCGAGTTCGCCGCGCAGGGCGACGAGCACGGCCCGGACCTCCTCGGCGTTGCCGGAGAGGATCTGCGTCCACAGGCCCGGGTCGGAGGCGGCGATGCGGGTGACGTCGCGCAGTCCCTGACCGGCCAGGGCCACCTCGTCGAGCGGGGCGTGGCGCAGCTGGGAGGCGACGAGGGAGGACACGACCTGCGGGACGTGGGAGACCTTCGCGACCGCGGCATCGTGGATGCGGGGGTCGAGGTGGGTGACCGAGGCGCCGGTCGCCTCGGCCATCTCCTCGACGGCGGTCAGCCGGCTCTCCGGGGTGTCCTCATCGGAGCAGATGACCCACGGACGGGCGATGAAGAGGTCGGGCCGGGCCGCGATCGCCCCGGACTTCTCCCGCCCGGCCATCGGGTGGCAGCCGATGTAGCGGTCGAGGGCATCGCCGGTGACGAGCTCCCGGACGGTCTCGAGCAGGCGGGTCTTGATGCTCGCGACATCGGTGACGGTGGCGCTCGGGTACGCGGTCAGCGCCCCGGCGATGACGCCGGCGGCGACGTCGGGCGGAGTGGCGACGACGACGATGTCGGGATCGGGTGCCGTGCCGGGTGCGACCGGCTCACCGGCGCCGAGGTCGGAGGCGAGCTGCTGCGCGGTCGGGGACGTGTCCTCGAGCGTGACGCTGTACCCGCGCCCGCGCAGGGCAAGGCCGAGGCTCGCACCGAGCAGCCCGGTGCCGATGATGTGGATCCTCACAGGTCGACGGCTTCGAAGAGCTCCCCGACCTCGTCGGAGCGCAGCGGACGGATCTTCCCCTGCCGCTGTTCGGCGAGCGAGATCGGCCCGAACTTCGTGCGCACGAGCCGTTCGACGGGATTGCCGATCGCCGCGAGCAGGCGGCGGACGACGCGGTTGCGGCCCGAATGGAGGGTGAGTTCGACGACGGAGCGGCCCGGGGTGGAGTCGACGAGACGGAACTCGTCGACCTTGACGATGCCGTCGTCGAGTTCGATGCCGGCCTTGAGCCGGGCCGAGGCGTCCTTCGCGAGCTGCCCCTTGACCTGCGCGAGGTAGGTCTTGGGGATCTCGTAGCGGGGGTGGGCGAGCCGGTTCGACAGCTCTCCGTCGTTCGTCAGGAGGATGAGGCCCTCGGTGTCCGTGTCGAGGCGTCCGACGTGGAAGATCCGCTCGGCGCGGTTGCGACGTAGTCGGCCAGGGACTTCCGCCCTTCGGGGTCCTTCATCGTCGAGACGACGCCTGCGGGCTTGTTGAGGGCGAGGTAGATCTTCTGCGGGCTCGTCGAGATCCGCAGGGTGTCGACGTAGACGGACTGGGTGTCCGGGTCGATGCGGGTGCCGAGTTCGGTGACGACGCTGCCGTCGACCTCGACGCGACCGTCGAGGATGAGCTGCTCGCACGCGCGCCGGGACCCCAGCCCCGCCTCGGCGAGGACCTTCTGCAGCCGCACTCCCCCGCTGACATGGGCGTCCGAGGTCTCCCCGCCGCCCTTCGCGCCGGTGCTGGCGCGCTGCTTGCGGCTCGGTCGGTTGCTGCGCCCGCCGGGCGCCCTGGGATCGCGGTAGGGACTCATGGGGTCCATTGTCTCAAATCAAACGTCGTCTGGTGACATCTCGTCGCCGACTGTGGCGAGGACCTCGGTCTCGTCGGCGCCGAGTTCCTCGAGGTCGGAGTCCTCGGGCAGGAACGGGGCGATGTCGGGGAGGTCGTCGAGGCTCTGCATGCCGAGCGCGTCGAGGAACTGGTGGGTCGTCGTGTAGAGGAGCGCCGAGGTGGTCGCCTCCTTCCCGGCTTCGACGATGAGTCCGCGCAGCAGCAGGGTGCGGATGACACCGTCGACGCTGACCCCGCGGATCGCGGCGATCCGCGGCCGGGAGATCGGCTGCCGGTAGGCGATGACGGCGAGCGTCTCGAGGGCGGCCTGGGAGAGCTTCGCGCTCTGCCCGGCGGTGAGGAAGTCCTTGACGACGTCGTGGTAGTCCCCGCGGGAGAAGATGCGGAACCCGCCGGCCACGGCCCGGATCTCGAAGCCGCGCTGCCGGCGCTGCCCGTCGCCGTCGTAGTCGCTCGAGAGCTCCTCGATCGCCGTCATCACGGTGTCCTCGTCGATGCCGAGGGCCGCGGCGAGCTCCGCGGGCGAGACCGCTGAGTCGCTGACCATGAGGACGGCTTCGATGCCGCCGAGGATCTCGTCGTCGATCATTGCTCGTCCTCGCCTTCGTCGTCCGCCTCGTCCGCAGCGTCGTCCTCGTCATCGTCCGCCGAGGCGGGGCCCGGCTCGTCGCCCTCGTCGGCGCTCCATGTCCCCTCGGTGCGCAGGTCGACCCCGTCCTCGGGTGTGTCGGTGCGGGTGATGAGGAGCCGGCCGAGCGGTTCGTCCTGCTCGAAGTCGCAGAGGCCGACCTTGAAGAGCTCGAGGAGGGCGAGGAACCGCGCGACGACGACGAGGGTGTTCTCCGCGGTGTCGAGGAGCTCCTGGAAGTCGAGCTCGCCGGCGCGCAGCAGCCCGAGGATGTGTCCGCGCTGTTCGGAGACGCTGACGAGCGGCAGGTGGATGTGGTCGACGGCGACCGTCGGCGGCGTGTGGTCGCGCTGGAGGACGGTGGCGAAGAGTCCGGCGAGCTCACCGGGACCGATGCGGATCTCCAGCGGCGGCAGCACGTCCTGGAACTCCGCGTCGAGTCCGACGTCGCGGGGCACGCGGATGGCCCCGGCGGTCATCGCCTCGGCTAAGTGGGCGCTGACGGACTTGTACGCCCGGTACTGGAGGAGCCGGGCGAAGAGGAGGTCGCGGGCCTCGAGGAGTTCGAGGTCGAGCTCCTCCTCTCCCTCCTCGTGCGGCAGCAGCCGCGCGGTCTTGAGGTCGAGCAGGGTGGCGGCGACGAGGAGGAACTGGGAGATCTCCGCAAGGTCGGCGGCCCCGTCGCGGTCCCCGCCGGAGCGCAGACTCGTCGTGTACGCGATGAACTCATCGGTCACCTCGGCGAGGGCGATCTCCGTGATGTCGAGACGGCGCTTCGAGATGAGACCGAGCAGCAGGTCGAAGGGACCGGAGAAGTTCTCCAGCTCCACCTGGAAGCCCGTGGGCGCGTCCTCGGCACCGGTTTCCCCGGGGAGGTGATCCCCGGGGACGGCGTCCGCGGTGACGGTCTCGCTCAGGGCGCGCCTCCGCGGGCGATGAGCTCGCGGGCGAGCCTGCGGTACGCCTCGGATCCGGGGTGCTTGGGGGCGAAGCTCGTGATCGGCTCGGCCGCGACGGAGGCGTCGGGGAACTTCACGGTGCGGTTGATGACGGTGTCGAAGACCTTGTCCTCGAACGCCTCGGAGACCCGGCTCATCACCTCTTTCGAGTGCAGGGTCCGCGAGTCGAACATCGTCGCGAGGATCCCGTCGACCTCGAGGGAGGGGTTGAGGCGGTCCTGGACCTTCTCGATCGTCTCGACGAGAAGGGCGACGCCGCGCAGGGCGAAGAACTCCGTCTCGAGCGGGATGATGACCCCGTGGGAGGCGGTGAGCGCGTTGACGGTGAGCAGGCCGAGCGAGGGCTGGCAGTCGATGAGGACGACGTCGTACTCGCCGGCGACCTTCGCAAGGACGCGGGAGAGGACCTGTTCGCGGGCGACCTCGCCGACGAGCTGGACTTCGGCAGCGGAGAGGTCGATGTTCGCGGGCAGGACGTCGATGTCGTCGAACTCGGTCTCGACGATGACGTCGTGCGGATCGAGTCGCGGGTTCATCAGCAGGTTGTAGATGCTGATGTCGAGGTCGTAGGGGTTGATGCCGAGTCCCACCGACAGGGCGCCCTGCGGGTCGAAGTCGACGAGGAGGACCTTGCGGCCGTACGCGGCCAGGGAGGCGCCCAGGTTGATCGACGACGTCGTCTTCCCGACACCGCCCTTCTGGTTGACCATGGCGATGATGCGTGCGGGCCCGTGCGAGTCCAGCGGGGCGGGTTCGGCGAAGTCGTCGACGCTCTTCGCTGTGGGGAGATCCAACGCCTGTTGCGGATTCATCACTCGGTCGGCCACCTTTCGTTGCGTGCTGTGCATAACCCTACCGCGCTCGGGGGTGCGAGGTGGCGTAGACCTCGCGCAATGTTTCCTCCGACACCTTCGTGTAGATCTGCGTCGTCGTCACCGAGGCGTGCCCGAGCAGCTCCTGGACGACGCGGATGTCCGCCCCGCCGTCGAGGAGGTGGGTGGCGAAGGAGTGGCGGAACGTGTGCGGGGAGACCTCGGTCTCCAAACCGGCGAGTTCCCCGGCGGCGACGACGATCTTCCATGCCGTCTGCCGCGACATCCGCGTACCGCGGGCGTTGAGGAAGAGGGCCCCGGCGGGCGCGCCGGAGGTCGCCTTCGCCGCCATCGTCGGGCGCACGCGGGTCACCCAGGCCCCGAGGGCGGCGGCGGCATGGGATCCGAACGGGACGATCCGCTCCTTCCCGCCCTTGCCGTAGAGGCGGATCAGCCCGGTCTCGAGGTCGAGGTCGTCGAGGTCGGCGCCGACGGCCTCGGAGATGCGGGCCCCGGTCGCGTAGAGGAGTTCGAGGAGGGCAGCGGCCCGCAGCTGCGCCGGCTCCTCCCCCGCCGTCGTCGCGAGCATCGCCTCGACCGCGGACACGGACAGGGCCTTCGGCAGCCGCAGACCCTCCCGCGGCGGACTGACCTCGGAGGCGGGATCGGCGTCGGTGAGCCCGTCGGCGTGGGCGAAGGCGTGGAAGCGGCGGACCGCGACGAGGGCGCGGGCCCGGGTCCGCGGGGCGAGACCCGAATCCTGGAGATGGAGCGCGAACTCCTCGATATGGGTGCGGGTCACCTCGCCGAGGCGGCCGATCCCCGCCGTCGCCAGCCACGTCCCGTACCGGCCGAGGTCACGGGCGTAGGCGTCGATCGAGTTGAGCGAGAGTCCGCGTTCGAAGCGCAGCGCGCCGAGGTAGCCGGCGAAGGCGCGCTCGAGCGCCGCGGGCAGTTCGGGAAGGAGTTCGGCACCGTGCCTGGCCATGCCGGCTCAGGACTCAGCCGAGGGCGGGGCGCCTGAGGCCGCCGCGTCCGACGGCGGGGCCGAGATCGACCCGGCCGGAGGTGCGTCGCGGCCGTCGACGAGGAGCCGGGGCGCGCCGATCGGACGCGTGTGCGCGTTCTCGCCTGCCGCCTCACGGCGAACGACGTCGGCGACCTGGAGGATCGCGAGCTGGGCCACGGAGTTCGTCAGGCGGCCGTCGGCGATCGCCGCGAGCGCCTCGTCGAGGTCGACCCAGCGGTAGACGAACCCGGCCTCCTCGTCGCTGCGCTCATGCCGGTCGGCGGTCGGCACCGGGGTGAGGTCGCGGGCGAGGTAGAGCCGCATCGTCTCGCTGCTGCCGCCCGGGGAGAGCACGGAGTCCGAGAGCACCCGCCAGGAGCCGGCGCGCAGGTCGGCCTCCTCGGCGAGCTCCCGCTGGGCGGCCGTGAGCGGGTCCTCGCCGGGAATGTCGAGGAGTCCAGCCGGGACCTCCCAGAGACGGGCCCGGACGGGATGGCGGTACTGCTGGACGAGGAGGATCTCGTTGTCCTCGTTCAGGCACGCCACGGCCACGGCACCCGTGTGCACCATGAGGTCGCGCACGAGTCCCGTGGCTTCGGGCAGGTCGAAGGTCTCGCGCCGGATCGACCACACGGCACCCTGGTACGCCTCGGTGGATGCGGTGATCTCCGGGGTGAACGGGATGTCGTGGAGGTCATTCACCGGCGCGGTCCCTCACCGGTTGGCCAGGGCGGCGGCGACGAGTCCGGCGAAGAGCGGATGCGGCTTCGTCGGGCGCGACTTCAGCTCGGGGTGCGCCTGCGTCGACACGTAGTACGGGTGGACGTCGGCGGGCAGCTCGACGAATTCGACGAGCTCACCGTTGGGTGAGGTGCCGGAGAACTGCAGCCCCGCCTCGGCGAGCTCATCGCGGTAGGCGTTGTTGACCTCGTAGCGGTGACGGTGGCGTTCGCTGATGTCGGTCGCCCCGTACGCGCCGGCGGCGACGCTGCCCTCGGTGAGCTTCGCCTGGTACGTGCCCAGGCGCATCGTGCCGCCGAGGTCGCCCTCGCCGTCGACGATCGACATCTGCTCGGCCATCGTCGCGACGACGGGGAACTGCGTGTCGGGGTCGAACTCCGACGACGACGCGCCCTCGATGCCGGCGGCGTTCCGGGCGTACTCGATGACCATGCACTGCAGGCCCAGGCACAGGCCGAGCGTCGGAATCCCGTTCTCGCGGGCGTAGCGGAGCGCACCGACCTTGCCCTCGATGCCGCGGACGCCGAAGCCGCCGGGGATGCAGATCGCGTCGAGACCCGACAGCGCCGCGGCCGCACCGGCCTCGGAGTCGCACTCATCGGACTGGATCCACTCGATCTTCACGCGGGCGTCGTTGGCGAACCCGCCGTGGCGCAGCGCCTCGGTGACGGAGAGGTACGCGTCGGGCAGGTCGATGTACTTGCCGACGACGCCGATGCGCACTTCGTGCGCCGGATTGTGGACGCGTTCGAGGACCCAGTCCCACTTCGTCCAGTCGACGTCGCGGAAGGGCAGGTTGAGACGGCGGATGACGTAGACGTCGAGACCGCCGTCATGGAGGACCTTGGGGATCTCGTAGATGCTCGAGGCGTCGACGCAGGGAACGACGGCTTCGAGGTCGACGTCGCTGGCCGAGGCGATCTTCGCCCGGATCGAGTCCGGCAGGTCGCGGTCGGAGCGGAGCACGATCGAATCGGGCTGGATGCCGATCGAGCGCAGGGCGGCCACGGAGTGCTGGGTCGGCTTCGTCTTCAGCTCCCCCGAGGGCCCGAGGTAGGGCACGAGGGAGACATGGATGAAGAAGACGTTGTCGCGGCCGACGTCGTGGCGGACCTGGCGGGCGGCCTCGAGGAACGGCTGGGACTCGATGTCGCCGACGGTGCCGCCGATCTCGGTGATGATGACATCGGGACGGTCCTCGGCGGGACGTTCGGCCTGCGCGCGCATCCGGGACTTGATCTCGTCCGTGATGTGCGGGATGACCTGGACGGTGTCGCCGAGGTAGGCGCCGCGGCGCTCCTTGGCGATGACCGAGGAGTAGACCTGTCCGGTGGTGACGTTCGCGGCACCATCGAGGTCGATGTCGAGGAAGCGCTCGTAGTGACCGATGTCGAGGTCGGTCTCCGCTCCATCCTCGGTGACGAAGACCTCACCGTGCTGGAACGGATTCATCGTTCCCGGGTCGACGTTGAGGTAGGGGTCGAGCTTCTGCATGGCGACCTTGATGCCGCGCTGAGTGAGCAGGTGTCCGAGGCTCGATGCCGTCAGACCCTTGCCGAGAGAGGAGGCGACGCCTCCGGTGACGAAGATGTGCTTGACTGTGTTCGGCTCTTGGGCCCCGATACGATTCACCACGGAATTTGATTCTATCAAACCGGCTGTCGGGAATTCGACGCGGCGTCGGCCTCGGCGTAGACGCCGAGGAGGCTCGAGGCGATCTGACCGGGGTTGTCGACGTCGATGACCCGCTTCTTCGCGGCGATCGCCTGCGCGCCGCGGGCGGCGGGGTCGTCGAGAAGATGATTGATCTCACGCAGCAGGCCGTCCGTGTCGTCGGGGGCGACGATCGGCGCCGAATCGCCCCAGATGCCGGCCCGACGCTCGTTGCCGATGAAGATCGTCGGCTTCGACAGCTGCATGAGGTCCTCATGGCTGAGCCCGGTCATGGACTCCGCGGCGATGACGACATCGGCGGCGGCGACGACGTCGACGAGGTCGTCGGCCGGGGCGACGATGACGCCGCGGTCGGCGAACGAGTTCGCCACGGTCCTCCGGTCCCGGCCGGTGCCGGTGAGCACGGTGACGGCGCGGCGGTCGCGGCGGCGGGAGTTGATCTGGCCGGCGGCGTCGAGGACGGTGGCCAGTGCCGTGTGGTCCTTGAGCGCGATCGGGCTCGCGATCATCCACGTGCCGTCCTTGATGCCCAGCTGCCTGCGCACCTGCGCCCGGGACATCGTCACCGTGAGGTCGGTGTCGATGTCGGGGGTGACGAGTTCGGCGCGTTCGACGAGCGGGACGGAGCCGGCGAACCATTCGACGACGGGTTCGGTGGTGCCGAGCACGGCGGTCGCGGTCCGGGCGACCACCTCGGCGCCGGTCTTCTCGATGACATCGGCGGGGTCGAAGTTCTCCACCGTGGCCACGGCCGTCGGGTGGAGCCGGGAGGGCAGTCCCGTGAAGCCGAGACCGGCCAGGGTGGCGGCGTGGAGGCCGTGGGCGTGGACGATGTCGACGTGCGGGTAGTGCTTGTGGAGGATGAAGGCCGAGTTCGGGTCCGAGGGGCTCAGCCGCCGCTTGGCCGTCAGCGGGATCTCCCGGTAGTTCTCCCGCAGGTCCGCTGGCACGTCGATCGTCTCGAGGAGGTCCGGGTGAGCGGCGAGTCCGACCTTGAAACCGGCCTTGAGATGGCCGATCACGGCGATCTTCGCGACCTCGGCGACGGGTCCCGTCGTCTCGGCGAGCACGTGGAGGATCCTCGTGGCGGTGCTCAGCGGCTGGATCTCGGCGGTGTGGCTCATTCCCTCATCCTCTTTCTACTCAGTTGCCTTCAAGCCTACCTGGGGCGACGGGCGCTTCAGCGTAGACGGCCAGGATCTCTGCGGCGACCGCGGCCTCGTCGGGGAGTTCGGCTCCCCGCGCCCGCGCCCGGTCCCCGAGCTCGGTGCGCCGGCCGGGGTCGGCGGCGAGGTCTCCGATCGCCTCGGCCAGTGCCGCGTCGTCGTCGGAGGCGATGAGGATCCCGGCGTCGCCGACGAGCTCCGGGGTCCCCCCGGTGGCGGTCGCGATGATCGCCTGCCCGGAGAGCAGAGCCTCCTGGAGGACGAGTGCGCGGGCCTCCCAGCGGCTCGTGAGGACGGAGATGTCGGCGGCGGCGATGAGTTCGGCGATGTCGTCGCGGGGTCCGAGGAAATGGAGGGCGGGCAGCGCCGAGGCGGTCGCCGCGGTCGCGTACTGTGCGCGGATCTCGGCGAGCACGGTCTCATCGGCGGCACCGGCGACGAGGACGACGAGGTCACCCGAGTGCTTCCCGAGGCGGGCGAGCGCGCGGACGAGCATGGCGTAGTTCTTCTGCGGGGCGACGCGGCCGACGGCGAGGACGATGGCGGCGTCGGCGGGGAACCCGTACTCGGCGGCGAGCGCCTCACGGGTCGCGGTCGCCTCGGCGGTGCTGACCTCGCGCACCGGCGGTGCGGCGGCGGGCGCGAACCGGGCGTCGCGGGCACCGAGGTCGTGGGCGCGGATGACGAGGTCGGTACTCGCGGCCAGCGTGACGTCGGCGCCGCGGGCGAGCAGCCGCTCAATCCCGGTCTCGATGCGGCCGCGCAGTCCCGTGCCCGCCGCCTGGTTGTGGAGGCTGACGATGAAGCGCGGGCGGGGGCGCAGCAGGCGGGTCGCGAGAAGGGCGAGGAGGCCGGCGCGGAAGCCGTGCGCGTGGACGACGTCGGGGCCGAAGCGGCGGAGGATCCTTCGCAGCGCGGTGACGAGCCCGGTGTCGCGGGGGCCGACCCCGGTGCCGACGTCGAGGGCGGCGAAGCGCACCCCGGGCAGCGCGGAGAACCCGAACTGCTCGTCGGTGGCGGCGGGGCCGACGACGCCGACCTCGTGACCGGCCGCGGCGACGTCGCGGGCCAGGGCCCGCACGTGGGTGCCGACTCCTCCGGTCGAGGTGCCGATGACGTAGACGATCCTCATGGGTTCTCCTCGTTCGGGGTCGGTGAGGCGCCGGGGACGTGGTCGGTGCCTGCGGGCGGACCGGTCACCGGCGGCGTGGGCGCGGTGGAGCGGCGGGAGGCGAGCAGGCCGCGCACCTCGGCGAGGTAGCTGCGGTCGAGGAGGACGATGAGTCCGAAGACGAGGCACCCGATGAGGGCGGCGAGGATGCCGACGACGACCGAGGGGGCTGCCGTGGTGCCGAGGAGCCCGGCGAGCCAGCGGGCGGCGAGCGTGCCGATGACCGACGCGATGCCGGCCGCGACGAGGGAGAGGACGCTGCGGCGCAGCACCCCGGTGAGTCCGCCGGGGCCGAGGACGCGGCGGATCGAGATGAGCAGGGACACGGCGGCGGCGGTCATGCCGAGGACGTAGCCGAGGCAGATCGCGACGAGGGTGCGGTCCGGGTTGCCCTGCGCGTTCGTCACGGCGATCGCGGCGATCATGCCGACGATGACGAGGACCCAGCCGATCGTCGTCGCCACGGCGGCGTGGCGGGAGCGTTCGAGGGCGTAGAAGATCCGCGAGCCCCACGCGATGAACGACCAGCCGGGCACGGCGAGGGCCATGACGACGATCGCCGCGCTCATCGCGGAGAACGGGGCGGAGTCCTCGCCGCCGACGGCGTCGATTGCGGTGAAGAAGTACTCGAGCGGTCCGGCCGCGCTCATGAGGATGACGGTGCCGAGCAGTCCGATGGTGATGATGACCGCCGAGGTGGTCGCCGTGAGCGAGTGCAGCCGGGTCCGGGCGGCCTCCCGGTCGCCCGCGGTCGCCGCGGGGTCGCCGGCGCGGCCCACCCACGTCGAGATCGTCGGGAACATCACCGTGACGACGGGGATCGCGAGGACCGCGTAGGGCAGGAGGTAGACGGCGTTGATGTAGTTGAAGAGGACGAACGTGCCGGTGCCGCCGGAGCGGTTGGACAGGAGCATCGTGACGAGCACGGCCCCCTGCTGGGCGAGCAGGGCCGCCATCCCGGCGCCGGCCAGGCGCAGGGCGCGCCGGGCGACACCGGGCGGGAACGTCCACGTCGGGCGGATCCGCAGACCCGTCGAGCGCATCGGCAGGGCCAGGGGCAGCGCGAGGGCGGCGACGCCGGCCGTCGTTCCCCAGCCGAGCCATCCGATGTGGGTCTGCCACGTCGCGTCCGTGCCGCCGACACCGGCGTAGGTGATGTAGGAGCCGATGACGACGAGGCTGGAGAGCAGCGGGGCGAACGCGGGCCAGAGGAACTTCCGGTGCGCCTGGAGGACGCCGGTGAGGACGGCGCCGATGCCGTAGAGGACGAGCTGCGGGGCGAACATGAGGAGGAGGACCGCCGTCGCCGTCTGCTGGGTGCCGGCGCCGTGGTCGCCGGGCGGGATGAGCACGGCGGCGATCGGCTGGGCGAAGACGGCGACGAGGAGCGTCAGCGGCAGCGTCACGCTCACCGCCCACGTCAGCAGCGCCGAGGCGATCCGGCTCGCCGTCTCCCGGTCCGCCCGGGCCAGGGGCACGGCGAGCAGGGGGATGACCGCGCCGGCCAGGGCGCCGCCGGCGACGACCTCGAAGAGGATGTTCGGGACCTGGTTGGCCGTCTGGTAGGCGGTGCCGACGGTGCCGGCGCCGACCGAGTTCGAGAAGACGAGCCAGCGGAGGAACCCGACGAGCCGGGTGATCAGGGTGATGATCGAGACGAGCAGCGCCGCCGAGGCGAAGAGCCGGACGAGCCTGTTCACTTCACCTCACGCCCGAAGGCGTCGATCTCCCGCAGTCCGGGGGTGGATTCGATGATCGACGTGAACGAGACCTTCTCGCTGAGCAGGGTGAGGCCGACGAGCACGCCGAGGACGACAGCGCGCTGACCGGCCGTCGAGTTCGCCGCGACCGTCGTGCCGAGGGCGGCGCCGAGGGCGTTGGCGCCGGTGTCGCCGAGCATCGCGGTCCCGCCGAGGTCGTCGGGCCAGGCCGCTGCGGTCGTTCCGGTGACGACGGCGGTCGGCACCCAGGTGACCCCGCGGCGGTGCGGCATGAGGCCCGCCACGAGGAGACCGGCTTTGAGCGCGCGTCCCGGACGGAGGTCGAGGAGGTTGAAGAGGTTCGCCGATCCGGCGATGACTCCCCCGGTGACGACGGTGTCGACGGTCGCAGCGATCCACGAGCGCTCGTGCGCCGGCTGCGCCCACTGCGGGAGTGCCGCGGCGACGATGTTCCGGCGGCGATGGGCGTCGGGGCCGAGGACGGCCGCGGCGATGATCGCGGCGGCCGGGATGCCGGTGACCTTGAGCGCCCCGGTCGTGACCTCCCCGCGGGCCAGAGCGCTGAGGTGACCGCGCAGGCCCTTCGAGCTGCCGGATTCCATGAAGTCGTCGACGGCGCCGAGGGCACCGGAGGCGGCAGTGGCGAGCAGGGTCGCCGCCCGCTGGCGGGGGTCCTCGATGAGGACGCTGCCGGCGAGCAGGCCTGCGGCCACGGCGGGGCCTTCGAGGAGGGTGACGTCCTCCCCGGCGTGGTTGGTGCGGACGACGCGCGGGTGCCTGCGCAGCGGGGAGGACAGCAGGGCCTTCGTCACGCCGTACCCGAGGAGTCCGGCGACGGCGGAGGAGACGATCGTGCGGATCATGTCAGACCTTTCCGGGCAGGACCGCTTCGGCGTCCGAGGCGAAGCCCCAGTGGCCGTGGGTGCCGTTGTTGGCCGCCGCGATCGCGCGGACGGTGATGATGGGTCCGGCGCCGAGGCCGAGGCCGTCGACGGTCGAGGCCCGGGACTTCTCGGTGCGCAGGACGTTGACGAGCCCGTTCTGGGCGGAGCCGGCGTCACCGGCGACGACGACGGCCTTCGATTCGGCGGTCAGGGCGTTGACGAAGTCGGTGATGACCTCGCGGGTGGCCTTGTCGCCGGTCGCCTCGGGGCTCGGCTGCGTCTCGTCGGCGAGCTGGGAGTTCTCGTCGTCGATGATGACGAAGAGCTCGGTCGTGCGGTGGTCGGTGTCGCTGCGCAGCCGGCCGGCGTCGATGAAGGCGTTGTAGAGGTCGGTGGCCTTCGCCTCGGCGTCGTCGCGCTCCTGGCCTTCGGTGATCATCGAGGCCGGCCGGTGAGGGCGATGACGAGCGCCGAGCGCAGCGCGGTCGCATCGTCGGCGGGCAGACCCGGGACGATGCCGCGCAGGGTGGTGAGGAAGTCACCGGAGCCGTCGACGGTGAGCGTGTCCACGACGAAGGCGACGTCACCGGCGATCTGACCGCCGGCCTCCTGGATCCGGTTGGTCACCTGTTCGACCTGCTCGGCGTTCGCCTCGGGGCCGGTGATGACGCTGATCTGCGTGTCGTTGAGGGTGCCGCCGATGAGTTCGGGGGCGCGGCGGAGACGAACTCGTTCTGCTTCTCGATGTTGCCGCCGGCGGCCTCGAGCTGGGTGCGCAGGTCGTCGCGGTCGGTGCGCAGGGCGTCGACCTGGCTCTGCAGGGACTCCCCGATGGGCTCCTTGAGGGGGCCGGCGCCGAGGACGATGCCGACGGCGAGGGCGAGGAACACCGAGACGAGGGAGACGAGATGGTAGCGGAAATCGATCACGAGGCAGTCCTTGAGTCGAGAACGGCGCGCAGGGCACCGGAGGATTCTGTCGCAGCGGTGGGGTCGCCGCCGAAGAGGGAGCCGATCCAGCCGAAGACGCCGTCGAGCTGCGCGGCGATGAGACCGAGGAAGGTCTGACCGGCCGCGGTGGCGGCCATCGCGACGCCGAGGGCGACGAGGCCGGCGATGATGAGGACGGTGAGCTGGAGGCTCGAGATGCGCTGGCGGTAGAGGAGGGAGACGCCCTTGGCGTCGATGAGCTTCGACCCGACACGCAGGCGGGTGAGGAACGTCGAGGCCATGCCCTTGCGGCCCTTGTCGAGGAACTCCATGAGCGTGTCGTGGGTGCCGACGGCGACGATGAGGTCGGCGCCCTTGTCGTCGGCGAGCAGCATCGCGATGTCCTCGCTCGTGCCCGAGGCGGCGAAGGCGACGCAGTCGACGCCGAGGGCCTTGACGCGCTCGGTGCCCGGGGCGTGGCCGTCGCGGTAGGCGTGGACGACGATCTCCGCGCCCGAGGTGAGCGCGGAGTCGGACACGGAGTCCATGTCGCCGACGATCATGTCGGGTTTGTACCCGGCCTCGAGGATCGCGTCGGCACCGCCGTCGACGCCGATGAGCAGGGGCCGGTATTCGCGGATGTAGGGGGCGAGGATCGCGAGGTCCTCTTTGTAGTGGTAGCCGCGGACGACGATGAGGGCGTGCCGGCCGTCGAAGTCGGTGCGGACCTCGGGGACGACGAGTTCGGCGGAGAGGAGGTCGGAGTCCTTGCGGATGTACTCGATCGTGTTGTCGACGAAGTCGACGAGCACGGAGTTCATCCCGGCTTCGGCCTCGTGCATGTCCTCGGCGATCGTCTCCGGGGTCTGTGCGACGCCTGCGGCGACCTCCTTGCCGTCGAGGTAGACGGTGCCGCCGTCGATGCTGATCTCATCGCCTTCGGTGATCGCGTCGAAGATCTCCGCGCCGGTGGCGTCGATGAGCGGGATGCCGGCGTCGACGATGATCCCGGGCCCGAGGTTCGGGTAGCGACCGGAGATCGACTTGTCGGCGTTGATGACGGCGACGGGGCGGCAGGCGACGAGGGCCTCGGCGGAGACGCGGTCGATGTCGGAGTGCTTGATGACCGCGATGTCACCGGCGGCCAGGCGCTTCGTGAGGTCCTTCGTCCGGCGGTCGAGTTTGGCCGGAGCCGGGTCCGATCGGGTCGGGACCGTGGGGGTCTCCCTCATTCTGCGCGCTTTCATGGTTCGCCCATTCTCTCACGAAGGCGTCGGCGCACCGGCTTTGACCTGCCGGGCGGAGTCGAGGAGCTCGGCGGCGTGGGCCTTCGCCGAGGCGGAGTCCTCCATGCCTGCGAGCATCCGCGAGAGTTCGCTCACACGTTCGTCCTCGCTCAGTTCGCGGACCCCGGAGCGCACGGTCTCCGCGTCGTCGTCCTTGACGATCGTCACGTGCGTGTCCGCCCACGCCGCGACCTGCGGGAGGTGGGTGACGACGATGACCTGAGCGTGGCGGGCGAGGGCGGCGAGCCGCCGGCCGATCTCGACGGCGGCCTTGCCGCCGACGCCGGCGTCGACCTCGTCGAAGACGTAGGTCGGCACCCCGTCCTCGGCGGCGCGGACGACTTCGATGGCGAGCATGACGCGGGAGAGCTCACCGCCGGAGGCGACCTTGCCGATGTCGTCACCGGGCGAGGAGTCGTGCGGGGCGAAGGTGAGGCGGATGTCGTCCATGCCGTGACTCGTCGGTTCCCGTTCGGAGATCTCGAAGGCCACGGCGGCCTTCGGCATCGACAGGGCGGTGAGCTCGCGGCTGACCGCGGCCGAGAACGTCTCAGCGGTCGCCTCGCGCAGGGCCCGCAGGGCCAGGCCCTTCTCCCGCATCGCCGCTTCGGCGGCGGCGAGTTCGGCATCGAGGTGGTCGAGGTCGGCGTCCTCGGTCTCGAGTTCGGTGAGTTCGGCGGCCGCGCGGGCCTCGAAGTCGAGGACCTCGGCGACCGTCTCGCCGTAGGGGGCGAGCGAGCCGAGTTCGGCGCGGCGGGCCTCGGTCTCCTCGAGCGAGGTCTCCCCCAGCTCGTCGAAGCCGGAGAGGTAGGAGCTCAGTTCCGCCGCGGCGTCGGAGAGGCGCAGCACGGTGTCGGAGAGGCCTTCGCGGATGCGGGCGAGCTCCGGGTCGGTGGCCTCGACGTCGCCGAGGCTGCTGATCGCCTCGTGGACGCGGTCGACGGCGGCCCCGGTCTCCTCGAGCTCGGAGCCCAGCAGGAGGTCATGGGCGGTGCCGACGGCGCGGGTGATGTCCGCTGCTGCCCCGAGCTTCGCCGCGAGCGCCGTCAGCGCCTCGTCTTCGCCGGGCACGGGCCGCACGGCGTCGATCGCGTCGAGGCAGCCGCGCAGCCAGAGGATGCGTTCGCGCCGGGCCGCGGTCGAGTCCTTGATCCGCGCGACCCGGGCGACGGTCTCGCGCCAGGTCTCGAACTCGGACGCATAGGCGGCGGCCGCCTCGGCGAGCTCCGTGCCACCGGCTGCGTCGAGGAGCCGGCGTTGGGCACCGGCGCCCTTGAGCCGCAGCTGCTCGGACTGGCCGTGGAGGGTGATGAGGTCGTCGGCGATCTCGGAGAGGACGGAGATCGGCACGGTCCGGCCGCCCGCGGTCGCCCGGGCCCGGCCCTTGGAGGCGACGGTGCGGGAGATGATCGCGTCGTCGTCGGCGCTGCCGCCGGCCTCCTCGATGCGGACCTGGACGGGGGCGGGGACATCGGTGAAGATGCCTTCGACCTCGGCCTTGTCCGCGCCCTTCCGGACGACTCCGGAGCCGACCTTCTCCCCCATGAGGAGGCTGAGCGCGGAGACGAACATCGTCTTGCCGGCACCGGTCTCACCGGTCACGACGGTGAAGCCGGGGGCGAGTTCGACCTCGGCTTCGGCGATGACGCCGAGGTGGGTGATGCGCAGTTCGGAGATCACGTCAGCCTCCTTCGATCGGTCCCCGCCAACCGGAGACGGGCAGGCGGAACTTCGCGACGAGCCGGTCGGTGAACGGTCCGGTGTGGAGGCGGGCGAGCTTGATCGGGGATTCCGAACGCTTCGCCTCGACGCGGGAGCCGGCGGGCAGTTCGAGACCGCGGCGTCCGTCGCTCCAGAGGACGGCGGCGAAGTCGGGGTTGGACGGGGTGATCTCGACGCCGAGGCGGGAGTTGGGGTTGACGACGAGCGGTTCGGTGAAGAGGGCGTGGGCGGAGATGGGGACGAGGAGGAGGGCTTCGACGTCGGGCCACACGATCGGGCCGCCGGCGGAGAACGAGTACGCGGTCGATCCGGTCGGGGTGGCGAGGATGACGCCGTCGCAGCCGAAGGAGGACACGGGTCGGGAGTCGACGCCGAGGACGACGTCGATCATCCGCGCCTTCGAGGTCTTCTCGACGGTCACCTCGTTGAGCGCCCACGCCTCGTAGATGATTTCGCCCTCGTGCCAGACGGCGACGTCGAGGGCGAGTCGCTCCTCGACGAGGTAGTCACGCGCTGCGGCACGGTGGACCGCCTCGTCGAGGTCCTCCTTCTCGCTCTCGGCGAGGAATCCGACGTGGCCCAGGTTGATGCCCATGAGGGGGACGCCGGAGCCGTGGAAGCGCTCGGCGGCGCGGAGGATCGTGCCGTCACCGCCGAGGACGATGACGAGTTCGCACTTCGCACGCCATTCGGGCAGGTCGCTGGCGTTGATGATGACGCAGCGGGAGAGGAGTTCCTGGTGAACCGCGGGATAGGAGCTGCGGGAGGCGATGTCGAGGATCTCCTCGTCGAGGACGACCGGCGTGATGCCGGCGTCGAGGAGGGCCTGACACACCTGGACGGCGGCGACGGCGGAGTCCTCGCGCTGGGGGTGGAGCAGCACCATGATGTAGCGGCTCACGACTCTCCTTCCATGATCTCATCGAGGCGGGCGGTGATGGCCGCCTCGTCGAGCCTAGCGGACTGGGGTGCACTCGATTCGGGTCGAACACGCAGGAAGTACTCGCGGTTTCCGCTGGGACCGGGAAGCGCCGAGGCGGCGATGCCGGTGACGTGTGCGCCGGTGGCGGTGAGCGCGGTGAGGACGGAGTCGAGCGCGCGCCGCCGGTCGGCTGTGCGGGTGACGACGCCGTGCTTGTCGAGGACGGAGCGGGCGAGTTCGAACTGGGGTTTGACCATGAGGAGGAGCTCGCCGCCGGGACGGACGGTGCGCAGCAGCGGCTCGAGGAGGAGGCGCAGGGAGATGAAGGAGACGTCGGCGACGACGAGGTCGACGGCGGGGACGTCTGAGTCGGCGAGGTCGCGGAGGTTGAGGCCTTCGCGGACGTGGACGCGCGGGTCGGTCCGGAGGGTCGGGGCGAGCTGGTCGTGGCCGACGTCGACGGCCCAGACCTCGGCCGCGCCCCTGCTGAGGAGGACCTGCGTGAACCCGCCGGTCGAGGCTCCCGCGTCGAGGGCGCGGATGCCGTCGAGGCGCTCGATGCCGAAGTCGTCGAGGGCGCCGAGGAGTTTGTGGGCGCTGCGGGCGACCCACGGGTCGGGGTCGTCCACGGTGAGCGTGTCGGTCGCTGCCACCTCGGCGGCGGGCTTCGTCACGGTGGTGCCGTTGACGCTCACTCGACCCGCGGCGATCTCACGCGCCGCGCGGGAGCGGGAGGCGAGGAGACCGCGGGCGACGAGTTCGCGGTCGAGTCGGCTCACAGGGAGCCCACCTGACCCTCGAGGTCGTCGAGGAGCTCGGAGATCCGGGCGTGACGGTCCGCGGCCGGGGCGTGGGCGGTCGCGGTGAGGTTCGCACGCCACGCCTCGGACGGCACATCCTTGTTGACGGTGCCCGGGGTGGGCCTCGGAGCGCCCAGGGTCGGCTTTGGTGTGCCCGCGGTCGGGATAGGTGTCGGGGAACCTTGTGTGGGCGGTTCCGGCGTCGTCGCGTGCTCGGCGTCAGTCATCGATCCTCCTCGGCAGGTTCCCCGGCGCAATCCTCTCACCGGAGTCGATGGCTGCCCAGGCGAGGCGCAGTGCGGCCTCGATCGCCTCCGGGGACGTCAGCGCCGCCTCGGCGAGCTGGAGCTTCCCGTCGACGATCTGCACTCGCCTGCCGGCAGCGTGAGTCCCCGGGCCTGGCTCGGCGGTGCGCTCTGCCCTGTTTGTGGTCACCGAACCGAGCGGATTCGCCGGATTCGGCCCGCCGACCTCGGTTCTGTGACCACAAACGGCGGCCTCGAGGACGCGCGGCAGGCCGGCAAGTGTCGGCAGCACGAATGCGGGTCGGCGGATCGGGTCGGCGGCGAGCGCATCGTGGAGGTCGTGGACGCCGGTGAGGACGAGCGCGGAGTCGAATCCCGCGCGATTTGCGCCTTCGATGTCCGTGTCGAGGCGATCGCCGACCATGAGGGGGCGACGCGCGCCGAGGCGGTGGCCTGCGTGCGTCATGACGTCCGGTGAGGGTTTGCCGACGATGTGCGGGGTTCGGCCGGTCAACTGCGCGAGCATGTCGACGAAGGCGCCGTTGCCGGGGACTCGGCTCGCGGGGCCGACCATCGAGAAGTCGGGGTTGGTCGCCCACCAGTCGAGTCCGGCGGTGATCGCTTCGGCGGCGCGCACGATGCCCGCGTAGTCGATGTGGGGGTCGAGTCCCTGCGCGAGGGCGACGGGTGAGTCGTCGAGTGAGCCGACGATCTTGAGGCCCTCGGATTCGAGGGCCTCTCGCAGGCCGGTGGTGCCGACGAGGAGGATGGGTGCGCCGGTGCCGAATTCCTCGGACAGGCGTGCCGCGAGCACTTGCGCCGAGGTGATGACCACCGTAGTCGCGGTCGGGATGCCGAGAGCGGAGATGTGGTCGGCGACGACCTCGGCGGTGCGGGTGGCGTTGTTCGTCACGTAGCCGACGGGGATGTCGCGTTCGTGCAGGTCAGCGATACCGTCGACGGCACCCGGGATGGCGTCGGGGCCGTGGTAGACGACGCCGTCGAGGTCGAAGAGCACGCCGTCGATCGGCGTCCCGCGGGACGCCGACCTCACCGGCGACGTCGACCGCCGGTGTCACCGGTCTCCGTTCGCCGAATCCGATCCCAGGGATTCATCGGCGATGTCGGCTGCGTCAGTGCCGGTTGCGTCGGACTCTGCACTTTCGCTGTCTGCGTCAGCACTGTCGGATTCAGCGTCGGCGAGGATCTCGTCGAGTTCGGCTTCGATCTCGTCGTCGGAGACCTTGACCTTCTTCAGTTCCTTCTCCGACACATGGGTCTTCGACTTCGGAGCCGCCTCGGTGGCTGTCGCATCGTCGGCTTGCGTCGGCTCAGTGCCTTCAGCGTCGTCTGCCGATGTCGCGTCGGCCGGGGCCGGAGCGCCGGCGTCGTCGGGAGTGACCGTCGCGGCCGGGTCCGCGCTGTCGTCGGATTCCGGGGCCTCCTCGGCGGCAGCGGTGTCCTCAGCGGCGGCGTCGCCGTCCGCCTCGGCGAGCTCTTCGTCGGGGATCTCTTCGATGGTCTCGATCTCGACGCCGAAGTTCGGGTCGGGCTCCTCGTCGCCGAAGAGCGTTCCCGTGGCCTTGGCCGTGCGGCGGGAGAGCTCCTCGTACTTATCGGCGAGTTCGGTCTCGCCGTGGAGACGGAGGACGTCGGCGTAGGCGGCCATGAGGCGCACGAGAGCGCCGGTCGGACGCTGCGTGAAGTCCTCGGCTTCGATGAGTCGGCGGGCGGCGGCGAGGTCGCCCTGGTCGGACTTCGCGCCGGCGGCGACGATGACGAGTTCCGTGCGGGTGTCGTTGTCGAGGTCGGCATCCTTGGCCCAGTCGAGGAGTTCGAGGGCCTTCTCCGGCTTGCCGCGGCCGCGTTCGGCGTCGGCGATCAGCGCGATGTTCTCGTTGGACCCGGAGATGCGGCGGTGTGTGCGCAGTTCGCGGACGGCCTCGTCGTACTTCTCGACGTGGTAGGCCGCGATGCCGAGGGCTTCGCGGACGAGGCCGACCCGGCCGGCGCGGGCCATGGCGGCTTTCGCGTGTTCGTAAGCGCGTTCGGGGTCGGTGTCGAGGAACGCGCCGGTGGCGACGAGGTGCTTCGCAACGGTCTCCGCGTTCTCCTTGTCGAGCGAGCGCAGCTGACCGCGGATCTCCTTGTCGAGTTCCTGACCGGTGATGCCCTCGGGAATCTCGGGTTCCTCGACGCGGGGGCGGCGAGCGCGCTGTTCGCGTGCGTAGTCGCCCGTGTCGGTGGCCCGGGAGGCGCGGCGATCGTTCGAGTTGCGGCCGTGTCCGCCGCGATCGTTGCGGCGGTCACCGTGGTAGGAACCGCGACGGTCATCGTCACGGCGGTCTCCGCGGTAGCCGCCCCGTCGATCGTCGTCTCGGCGGTTGCCCTGGTAGCCGCCCCGTCGATCGTCGTCTCGGCGGTCTTCGCGGTAGCCACCCCGGCGGTCGTCGTCACGGCGGTTGCCCTGGTAGCCACCTCGACGATCGTCATCGCGGCGTGGTGCCTGGTAGCCACCTCGGCGTTCACCGTCGTTCGAACGACCTCCGCCGAAACCACCTCGGCGGTCATCATCATTCCGGCGGTTCCCCTGGTACGCCTCCGCGACGGTCGTCGTCGCGACGGTTGTCCCTGGTAGCCGCCCCGACGTTCACCGTCGTTGGAACGACCTCCGCCGAAGCCACCTCGGCGATCATCGTCGTTCCGACGGTTGCCCTGGTAGCCGCCACGACGTTCACCATCGTTGGATCGGCCGCCGCGGAATCCACCCTGACGATCGTCGTCACGGCGATTGCCTTGGTAGCCGCCTCGGCGGTCATCTCTGCGATCGGACTGACGTGGCCCGCGGGCTCCTCGCGACGACGGGGAGACCTGTCGACGATTGCGACTGCCTCCGCGGTTGTCGTCGCCCGAGCGGCGGTTGTGCTGGCTGTCTCGCGAATCCCCTTGGGCCACGATTCTCCCTATAAAGACTTTTCAATGATTCCGATCCATTCTAGTCCACGACCGGTCGCGGCACCCTGTGGTCGCGAACACGTCAGAGCAGGTCGGAATGCCGTTTTCCGTTCAGTGAAAGCGGGTTGAAAAACTCAGACCTACCAGGTGGTACGCGGTGCCCGCTCTGTTAGACTCTCTCGCGAACCGATCAGTGCGCCCCGATTCCGGGGCATCCACCCATGCGCATGCAGACAGTGGGGTATTCATGGCCGCAGGCACACCGACAGCTGCGAGCCTGCACACGGTTTCACATCACTCTCGCCATCGCGGGACGAATGCACTGGCAGCCGAACTCGGGGCATCGGAATCCACCCCCGTGCGGGAACCAGTTCGCGATCCATCATCCCCTCCTCCGGGCCGGTCGGAGTGACCGCCGGCAGGGGCCCAGGACAACGACACGAGGACACCCACTCATAGCGTCTGCCCACACCGCCCCAGGTCGTCGGCGCCGCTGATCGCAGCCCACGGATTCGAATCAGGAACAGGAGACATCGTGCCCAATACACTCTTCATCGATGGACAGTGGGTCTCGGCCCAGGACGGCGGAACCCGGGAGATCCACAATCCTGCCGACGACAGCCTCGTGGCCGTCGTCGACGAAGCCAGCCCAGCCGACACCGAACTCGCGATCGCCGCGGCCCGCCGCGCCTTCGACTCCGGCGTGTGGTCGAGCGTGCCGGCAAGCGAGCGCGGCGACTTCCTGCTGCGCTTCGCCGCCGCTCTGCGCGAGCGCAAGGAGGAGTTCGCCGTCGCCGAGTCGCTCGACACCGGGAAGCGGATCGTCGAGTCGCGCATCGACATGGACGACATCGCGAACTGCTTCGACTACTTCGGCAAGCTCGCCGCCAATGACGCCGGCCGCATCGTCGACGCCGGTGCCGACTCGGTCGTCAGCCGCATCTCCTACGAACCGGTGGGCGTGTGCGCGCTCATCACCCCGTGGAACTACCCGCTGCTCCAGGCGGCGTGGAAGATCGCGCCGTGCCTGGCTGCCGGCAACACCTTCATCCTCAAGCCCGCCGAGCTCACCCCGCACACGGCGATCATGACGATGCAGGTCATGGAGGAGCTCGGGCTGCCGGCCGGCGTCGGCAACCTCATCCTCGGCGCCGGAGCCGATGCGGGTGCGCCGCTGTCGACGAGCGAGGACGTCGACATGGTCTCGTTCACCGGCGGACTCGTCACCGGTCGTCTGCTCGCCGCCAACGCCGCGGCGACGGTGAAGAAGGTCGCGCTCGAACTCGGCGGCAAGAACCCCAATGTCGTCTTCGCCGATGCCGACCTCGATGCCGCCCTCGACAACGCCCTCAACGGCGCGTTCGTCCACTCCGGCCAGGTCTGCTCGGCCGGTGCCCGTCTCATCGTCGAGGATTCGATCGCCGAGGAGTTCGTCGACAAGCTCGTCGAACGCGCCTCCCAGATCCGCCTCGGTGGGCCCTTCGATCCCGACGCCGAGACCGGCCCGCTCATCTCCGCCGCGCACCGCGACAAGGTGACGAAGTACGTGGAGAAGGGTGTCGCCGAGGGCGCCCGCGTGCGCTGTGGCGGCAAGTGGGGCGAAGGCGACCTCGAGAACGGCTACTACTACCTGCCGACGGTCCTCGACAACGTCGAACGCGGCATGTCGGTCGTCTCCGATGAGGCCTTCGGACCCGTCGTCACCGTCGAGACGTTCTCGTCCGTCGACGAGGCGGTCGAGACCGCCAACGACACGATCTACGGTCTCGCGGGTGCCGTGTGGACGCAGGATGCCGGCAAGTGCCAGGAGGTCGCGGCGAAGCTGCGCCACGGCACGATCTGGATCAACGACTTCCACCCCTACCTGCCTCAGGCCGAGTGGGGCGGCTTCAAGCAGTCCGGCTTCGGCCGTGAGCTGGGCCCGACGGGCATGGCCGAATACCAGGAGGCCAAGCACATCTACCACAACCTCGAGCCCGCCGTCACCGGCTGGTTCCCCGTCCACACCGAAAGCGAATGAGGAGAGTTCCCGTGGATACCACGCACAGCTTTGACTATGTCGTCGTCGGCGGCGGATCGGCCGGCGCTGCCGTCGCCGCTCGCCTGAGCGAGGACCCGAACGTCACCGTCGGCCTCCTCGAGGCGGGCCCCACCGACGTCGACGAAGACGTCATCCTCCGCCTCAACCGGTGGATGGAGCTTCTCGAATCCGGCTTCGACTGGGACTACCCGATCGAGAAGCAGGAGCACGGCAACTCGTTCATGCGCCATGCCCGCGCGAAGGTCCTCGGCGGCTGCTCCTCGCACAACTCGTGCATCGCCTTCTGGGCCCCGAAGGAGGATCTCGACGAGTGGGAGTCGAAGTACGGCGCCGCCGGCTGGGGTTCGGCGGAGACCTTCAGCCTCTACAAGAAGCTCGAGAACAACGAGCTGCCCGGTGACCATCACGGCCACGACGGTCCCGTGCGCCTGATGAATGTCCCGCCCGTCGATCCGTGCGGCGTCGCCCTCCTCGAGGCGTGCGAGGAGGCGGGCATCCCCCGCGTCCAGTTCAACGAGGGCGAGACCGTCATCAACGGGGCGAACTTCTTCCAGGTCAACCGCAAGGATGACGGCACCCGGTCGTCCTCCTCGGTGTCCTATCTCCACCCGATCCTCGACCGTGAGAACCTCACGATCCTCACCGACACCCAGGCCAAGGAGATCGAGTTCGACGACGAGGGCAACGCCGTCGCCGTCCTCGTCGTCAACAACGCCTTCGGCAAGACCCACCGGATCGAGGCGACGAAGGAGGTCATCGTCTCCGCCGGTGCGATCAACACCCCGCAGCTGCTCATGCTCTCGGGCATCGGCCCGAAGGACCACCTCGCCGAGGTGGGGATCGAGGCCCGCGTCGATGCGCCGGGAGTCGGGGAGAACCTCCAGGATCACCCCGAGGGCGTCATCAGCTGGGAGGCCAAGCAGCCGATGGTCGAGGATTCGACCCAGTGGTGGGAGATCGGCATCTTCTCCCCCACCGAGGACGGACTCGACCGCCCCGACCTCATGATGCACTACGGGTCGGTGCCCTTCGACATGCACACGGTCCGGCAGGGCTACCCGACCGCGGAGAACACGTTCTGCCTGACCCCGAACGTCACGCATGCCCGCTCGCGCGGCACGGTGCGGCTGCGGTCGTGCGACTTCCGTGACAAGCCCTTCGTCGACCCGCGCTACTTCACCGATCCCGATGGTCACGACATGCGCGTGATGATCGCCGGCATCCGCAAGGCCCGCGAGATCGTCTCCCAGGACGCGATGAAGGACTGGGCGGGTCGTGAGCTGTTCCCCGGCACCGAGGCGCAGACCGACGAGGAGCTCGAGGACTACATCGTCCGCACCCACAACACCGTCTACCACCCGGTGGGCACAGTGAAGATGGGTGCTGCCGACGACGACTCCGCACCGCTTGACCCGCAGCTGCGCGTCAAGGGCGTCAATCGCCTGCGCGTCGTCGATGCCTCGGCGATGCCCGAGATCACCACCGTCAACCCGAACATCACCGTGATGATGATGGGCGAGAAGCTCGCGGAGATGATCAAGAACGGTCAGTGACCCGTCGGCTGGGGCCTGGATGATCGCCGAGGCGGCGGTCCAGGTCTGACGGACCCCTGACTCCCAGCGCACAAGGGCCGGTCGCACACTTTTCGAGGTGTGCGGCCGGCCCTTCGCGCTCCCCAACTGGTTCCTCGCGCTCCCATTGTCCGGACGCCCCTCGGCCCGGGACTCGGGCTCACCGCAGTTTCGAGGGCACACATAAGGACCTGAGCCCCCGAAACTGGAGTGAGCCCGAACAGCTTTGCGCCAGTTGAGTCTGAGATGGCCAAGGCTGCCTTGGCCATCTCAGTCTCAA
>NZ_JBNFOM010000022.1:0-69735 GCF_057364785.1 Brevibacterium sp. LAARM2_SD2
GCCCCTCCCGAAGCCGATTCGGGAGGGCCGCGTCCGTGTGTCTGAGGTCTGTGTGCTTGAGGCGAGGCTGCTCGGGTCAGGATTCTCTGGGTTCGGGGATGACCGGGATGGCGCCGGTCTCGGCCTTGATGACCTCGGCGATCGGGCCGGTGTCGACGTCGTTGCGGTCGGCGAGTTCGAGGAGGTTCTCGAGGTCGTCGATGAGGCTCTCGACGAGGAAGTCGTCGCCGGCATCCCTGGCGTCGTGTAAGCGATGACGGACATCGTCGATTCTGTTATCGAGCTGATCTGCGAATTCACTCATCGTGCATCCGTCCTTCCGACAATAGGCCGCCGGGGATGAGGTCGAGTCATCGCCGACGTGTGGTCGTTTCTCTCCGAGGCCGGCATGCTCGCTCAGCATCGTCTCCTGCATTCTCGCAGAGCTTTTCGAGAGTCGTATGTGTGTCCTTCGTCATCGTGACGAGAATCACCGTGACAGGGTACCATCTGCTCTTGCCAAAGGGTACTGGGCAGTGCACAATGCTGGGGGCACGATAGGCGACAGGGGCTGAAACTCCTTTTCAGCACACCCGACAGAGAGCGATGAGGCCATATGGCAACCGACTACGACGCACCTCGCAAGCACGACGACGAAATCAAGAGCGACTCGATCGAGCAGCTCAAGGCGCAGCGCTCGCAGGCGCAGGCCAGCAAGATCGACGAGGACGAGACGGCAGCGGCCGAAGGGTTCGAACTTCCCGGCGCCGACCTGTCGAACGAAGAGCTCTCGGTGCGCGTGCTTCCGAAGCAGAACGACGAATTCACCTGCATGGAGTGCTTCCTCGTCCGTCACCGTTCGCAGCTGGCGAGCGATGAGGGCGGAATCCTCATCTGCACGGACTGCGCAGGCTGAGCGTCGCGACATCCCCACCAAGACGAACGCGCCCCTTCGAGGGCGCGTTTTTCGTTGCTCGGCGTCTGGCGCTGGGCCCGGAGTCGGGCGCTGCGGCCGGCGTCGGGCGGGGTCGTGCTCAGGCGCGCAGGGCGGCGGCGAGCTCCTCGGGGTGCCGGCTCGAGACGAGCCAGTACGGGGTGGGGTCGGAGGCATCGTCGATGTCGATGCGCACTGCGGTCTTCACCCAGGGGCGGAGCACGAGGAAGGCGCGGGCGTCGAGCCCGGTGCCGCGGGCCTCGCGGGCCGCCTCGATGCCGAGGGCCTCGACGCCGCCGAGGAATGCCCGATCGATGTGGGCGTCGCCGACGAAGAGCTGGCGGCCGGTGACGATGATCGTGATCCCCAGCGAGCGCAGCCACCATGCGAGCAGGGCGAAGGTGACGACGGGCAGGATGAAGGCGCCGAGCGTCCAGACGGGGAGGACCATGGCCGCCGTCGAGACGGCGGCGACCGCGATGAGCACCCACATGGCGGGCGAGGGGCTGACCTTCTCCCGGTAGGTCACCTGCGAATCGGTATGAGTCTGAGCCATGTCCTCCATTCTCCCACAGCGCGCATGTTTGAAGCGCTCAGGCTTGGGCACTAGAGTGCAACCTTGTGACAGAAGGCTTGCGCATCGAAATCACCCTCGTCGACGACGGAATGGCCCCGCCGAGCTACGCCCACGCGTCCGACGCCGGCGCGGACCTGTGCTCGGCGATCGACTTCACCCTCGAACCGTTCGAACGGCGCACCGTGCCCACCGGGATCGCGATCGCCCTCCCGCCCGGCCACGCCGGTTTCGTCCACCCCCGCTCGGGACTCTCGAGCAGGCACGGCGTCACCGTCGTCAACGCCCCGGGGACGATCGACTCCGGATACCGCGGCGAGATCAAGGTGCCGCTCATCAACCTCGACCCGACCGTGCCGCTGCGCATCACCCGCGGTGACCGGATCGCCCAGCTCATCATTCAGGAGATCCGACAGGCCGCGTTCACCGTCGTCGACACCCTCGACGACAGCGACCGCGGCACCGGCGGATTCGGCTCCACCGGCGGAGTCGTCTCCGGTCTCAACGCAGAAGTGGAGTGAAGGACAATGGGACTGTTCTCACGTTTTTTCGAAGAAGTCAGCGGCCGCGGACGAGGAGTCCGCGACCGACCGCAGCACCGACGAGGAGATCGTCGACGACGAACTCGTTGACGAGGACGTCGCTGACGATCATGACAGCGATGACGACGCCGAGGCGGTCGCCGAGACCGAGGCGGAGACCGAGGACCTCGACGACGAAGCGGTCCTGGAGAAGTCCGCACCGCTCGACCGGGCGGAGAAGGGCCCTTTCGACGCGGCCGAGGACTACCCCGAGCTCAACCGCCTCGACCTCGGTGCGCTCAAGGTGCCCGTCGTCGACGGCATGCAGATCCGCCTCGACACCGACGACGACTCGCAGCGCGTGCTCGCCGTGACCCTCATCCACGACGGTGGGGGAGTCCAGCTCCAGGCGTTCGCCACCCCGCGATCCGAGGGGCTGTGGAACACGGTGCGCCGGCAGCTCACCGAATCCGTCGAATCCCAGGGCGGGGAGTGCACCGAGCTCCACACCGGGCTCGGCCGCGAGCTCGCCGTCGAGGTGCCCGCGAAGACCGAAGACGGACGTCCCGGCAAGCGCGCGATGCGGTTCGCCGGCGTCGACGGTCCGCGCTGGTTCGTCCGCGCCGTGTTCTCCGGCAAGGCCGTCACCGACGCCGAGGTGCGCGCAGAGCTCAGTGCGCTCGTGCGCGGTGTCGTCGTCGACCGCGGCGACGAGGCGATGGCTCCTCGCGAGCTCATCGCCCTCACCGCCCCCGAGGTCGATGCGGCTCCCGAGCCCGAGGACGAGACCGAGGACATCAACCCGTTCGCCCGCGGACCCGAGATCACCGAGGTCCGCTGATCGCCATGCTCGATCTTCTCAGCCGGCTCACGCAGAGCCTCGGCTCCCGCGACGACGACGCCCGCGAGGACCTGCGGATGGCCAGCCGGATTCCCGGCGTCGTGAGCATCGGCGACGTCGCCCCGCGGGCGATGGTCCGCATCGCCGGGGTCGTCAGCGCCGTGACGCGGTCGACGAACGCTGACAACCCGCGCCTGACGATCACCGTCTCCGACGGCACCGGCGACGTCGAGGCGCAGTTCCTCGGCCGCCGCGAGATCAGCGGCATCAGACCCGGCGCGCTTCTCGTCCTCGAAGGCCGGTTCTGCGACCGCGACGGTGTGCTCGCCGCCCACAACCCCGTCTACGAACTCGTCGCCCCCAAGGACGAGCACGAGTGAGCGATCTGCGCCACCGCGAGTGAGCGCGCACTGGTCGTAAGCGCTCGGTTTCCACCGCGTGAGAGCGCTCAGTCCGCGCTGTCGGCCTTGGCCGCGGCCTGGAGCAGGCTGAGCAGCGCCCCCTCCTGATCGGGGGAGGAGAGGAAGAAGAGCTCGTCCCCGCCCTCGATGACGTCATCGGCGCTCGGCGCGAAGGCGCGGGCGTTGCGGATGATCGCGACGAGCACGGTGTCGACGGGGAACGCGATGTTCCCGATCCGGGACGCCACGAGGTCCGAGGACTCGTTGACGGTGAACTCCATGAGCCCGGCCTGACCGCGTTCGAAGCTCATGAGGTGGACGAGACCGCCGACCTCGACGGCCTCCTCGACGAGCGCGGTCATCAGCCGCGGCGTCGACACCGCGACGTCGACGCCCCAGTTGTCGTCGAAGAGCCATTCGTTCTTCGGATTGTTGACCCGCGAGACCGTGCGGGGCACCCCGAACTCCGTCTTCGCAAGGAGGGAGAGGACGAGGTTCGTCTTGTCGTCGCCGGTGGCGGCGACGACGACGTCGGCCTCCTCGAGCTTCGCCTCTCCGAGGCCGGCGAGTTCGCACGCATCGGAGAGCAGCCACTGGGCGCCGGGGATCTTCTCGTGCGCGAGCGCCTCCTTGCTCTGGTCGATGAGGAGGACGGAGTGGTTCTTGTCGAGCAGCTCCCTGGCCACCGAACGGCCCACGGACCCGGCTCCGGCGATGACGACTCTCATTCTTCTTCCTCCCTGGAGGTCACGGGCTTGTCGAGGATGCGCGCGATCTCGTCGAGGCGGTCGACGGGGCACATGAGGTGGACGAGGTCGCCGTCCTGGAGGAGGAGGTCGTCGGTGGCGACGATGCCCTCCGAGAGTCGCGTGACATACGCGACGCGGGCCTGCGTGGCCTCCTCGATCTCCGCGATCGGACGGGCCACCCAGCTGGGATCGAGGTGCACCTCGGCGAGGACGAGGTTGCCCGAGGGCTCCCGGTACTCCGTGATCGACCCCTGCGGGACGAGTTTGCGCATCACCTGCTCGGCCGTCCACCGCACGGTCGGCACCGTCGGAATGCCGAGGCGCTCGAAGACCTGCGCCCGATCGGGATCGTAGATGCGGGCCGCGACATTGGGCACACCGAAGGTCTCCCGGGCGACACGCGCGGCGAGGATGTTGGAATTGTCTCCGCTCGAGACCGCGGCGAACGCGAACGCGTCGGCGGTGCGGGCCTGCGTGAGGGTCTCCCGGTCGAATCCGAGGCCGGTGATCGTCGATCCGGTGAAGTCCGGCCCGAGCTTGAGGAAGGCATCGGGGTCCCGGTCGACGACGGCGACGGAATGGCCGTTGGCATCAAGTGCCCTGGCCAGGGTCGCTCCGACTCGGCCGCAGCCCATGATGACGAAGTGCATGGTCATCCCTTCCGACATTTGCTCTACCATTGGTGCTCGTGGCCAGCAGTTTTTCTGATGCCGTCAAAAGACTACTCGTTGGACGGCCGTTCCGCAGTGAGGACAGGCGTGCCCCTGCGCTGAAGAAGCGCATCGCGATGCCCGTGTTCGCCTCGGACATGCTCTCCTCCGTGGCGTACGCCCCGGACGAGATCCTCCTGGCCCTGTCCCTGACGACTCTCGTCTCGATCACCGCCGCCCCGTGGATCGGCGCGGCCGTCGGCGCGGTCATCCTCGTCATCGTCGCGTGCTACCGCCTCAACGTGCGCGCCTACCCATCCGGAGGCGGCGACTACGAGGTCGCGTCGAAGAACCTCGGCCCTCGTGCCGGCCTCATCGTCGCCGCCGCCCTCCTCGTCGACTACGTCCTGACTCTGGCCGTGTCGATGACGGTCTTCGCCGCCTACATCACGACGGCGTTCCCCCTGCTCGCGCCCTACCGGGTGCCTGTTGCGATCGTCGGCATCCTCGTCATCTGCCTCGCGGGTCTGCGCGGGTCCCGGGCCACCCCGGTGCTCCTGGCGATCCCGACGTACCTCTTCCTCGGCGCGGTGTTCCTCACGATGATCGTCGGCCTCGTCCAGGTCGGACTCGGGGACATCCCGCAGGCGGAGACCGCGAACTACACGATCGTCCACGATGCGGTGACGGATCAGGCGACGCTCGGGCTCGCGACCGTGCTCATCGTCCTCCGCGCGTTCTCCTCCGGGTCGGTTGCCCTCGCCGGCGTCCAGACCGTGGCCACCGCGGTGCCGGCCTTCAAGAAGCCGCGCGGGAAGAACGCCGGCAACACGCTCGTCCTCTCCGGACTGCTCGCCGCCGTCATGCTCACCGGACTGACGTATCTCGCCTCGGTGACCGGAGTGAAGTACGTCGACGACCCGCACCTCTACCTCGTCCGCCCCGACGGCAGTCCCGTCTCGGCCGAATACGAGCAGGAGCCGGTCCTCGGGCAGCTCGCCCACACGATCTTCGCCGACACGCCCCTGATGTTCTTCCTCGTCGTCCTCGTCGCCGCCCTCGTCCTCATCGTCGCCGCGAACACCGCGGTCGAGGGCTTCCCGGGACTCGCCTCCCGGCTCGCCCGCGACGGCTTCCTGCCCCGGCAGCTCGCGACGAAGGGCGACAGGCTGACGTTCTCCAACGGCATCCTCCTCCTCGCCGTCGCCGCGATCGTCCTCGTCGTCGCGACGAACGCCTCGGCGACGACCCTCATCCAGCTCTACCTCGTCGGCGTCTTCGCGAGCTTCGTCGTCGGCCAGCTCGGCATGGTGCTCCACTGGAACAAGCGCCTGCGGCTCGTCATCGACCCCAAGGCGCGGATGCGGATGCGCTTCAACCGGGCGGTCAACACCGTCGGCTGCGTCATCGCCGCCGGTGTCCTCATCGTCGTCATCGTCTCGAAGTTCCTCGCCGGGGCGTGGATCGCGGTGGCGGCGATGGCCGGGCTCTTCCTCGTCATGGGTGCCATCCACCGCCACTATTCGCGGGTCGCGAGCGAACTCGCCCCCGAGGCCAACGTCGACTCGCGGACGATCCCGTCGAACACGCACGCGATCGTCGTCGTCAACGAGATCAACAAGCCGACCCTGCGGGCGCTGTCGTATGCGCGGGTGGCCCGGTCGACCCAGCTCGAAGCCGTCACCGTCGCCGTCGACGAGGAGGCGGCGGAGAAGCTGCAGAAGCGGTGGAACGAGATGGAGCTGCCCGTCCCGCTCACGGTCCTCGCCTCGCCCTACCGCGAACTCGTCCGCCCGCTCATCGCCCACGTCCTCGCGATCCGGCGGCGCTCACCGCGCGACCTCGTCATCGTCTACATCCCGCAGTACATCGTCGGACGCTGGTGGGAGCACCTTCTCCACAATCAGATCGCGATCAAGCTGCGCACCCGCCTGCTCCTCGTTCCCAACGTCGTCGTCGTCTCCGTCCCGTGGCGGCTGCGCTCGTACTCGCGCGCCCACAGCGGTGACGGCCCGGACTCGGAGGCCCCGCTCTACGGTCAGGTGCCGAAGCCATGACGTCCGGTTCGCTCGCCCCCGGTGACTCGGTCGAGCTGCGCATCGCCGGACCGGCCGCGGGTGGGACCTTCGTGGCCCGCCTCGACGGTCGCGTCGTCTTCGTCGCCGGCGCCCTGCCCGGTGAGCTGGTCCGCGCCCGGCTCACCGAGACCGGGAAGGTCCTGCGCGCCGAAGTCACCGAGGTGCTCGAGCCGTCGGTGCACCGCGTGCCCGACCGGCGCACCGGCTTCCTCGCCGAAACGGACGACGGGCTCTTCGGCGGCATGGAGTACGCCCACGTCGACCTCGCCCACTGCCGCGAACTCAAGGCCGAGGTCATCGCCGATCAGCTCTCCCGCATCGGCCGCATCGACCGGGACGTCGCCGTCACCGCCGCACCGGGGGAGGAGACCGGGCTCGAGTGGCGCACCCGCATCCAGCTCGCGGTGAGCGGCACCGGCGAGCTCGGGATGCTGCGCTCCCGCAGCCACGACGTCATCCCCGTCACCCGTGCCCCGCTCGCCGTGCCCGCGATCGCCGAGGCGGACCTGAGGTCCCTGCGCCTGCCCGGTGCCGAACGGGTGGAGTTCGCGTGGGCGGGCAGCACCGGCGCGGTCATCGTCCGCGGGGAGACCGACCGAGCCGGACTCGACGCACTCGCCGAGTCCCTGCCCGAGCAGTGGTCGATCCTCGCCGGCCCCGCTGCACCTGCCCGCCCCACGGGTCGGTCCGGTGCCGGTCGCGGTGGAAACGGCCGGGGCCAGGGGAGGGGAGGCCGCCGTCACCGGGGTGCGGGACGGTCGACCGCCTCGGCGCCGGTGCTCGAGGTCATCCGGGGGACCGACCATCTTCTCCAGACCGCGGCGGGACGGGACTTCCGCGTCGCCGCCGACGGCTTCTGGCAGGTGCACGCTCACGCGCCGGACGTCCTCACCGAGGCGGTGCGGGCGGCCGTGCCGGCCGATGCGCGCACGCTCACCGACCTCTACTGCGGGGTCGGGCTGCTCGGCATCACGGCCGCCGAGGCGACCGGGGCGAGGCTCTTCGGCGTCGAAGGAGTCGGTCCGGCTATCGAGAACGCCCGGATCAACGCCGCCGGCATCGACGCGCAGTTCGTCGCCGGTCGCGTCGATACGGCCGACTTCCCGAGCTCCGATGTCCTCCTCCTCGACCCGCCGCGCGCCGGCGCCGGGAAGGCGGTGACCGACCGGCTCATCGCCGACGGTCCCGAGACGATCGTCTACGTCTCGTGCGATGCCGGGACGCTCGCCCGCGATCTCGGGCAGCTGAGCGCCGGCGGCTACGCGATCGAGAGCCTCGTCGGTCACGACCTCTTCCCGCTCACCGCGCACGTCGAGACCGTCACGGTGCTCCGGCGCTGAGCAGACGGTGCTCACAGCGGCACCGAGCGACCGCCTCGGCGCGGTTCAGGCGATCCGGGTCCTCGCGGGCAGGAGGACGAGGACGATGAGGGCGAGGAAGGTCGTGAGGAAGCCGAGCAGGCCCCACCAGCCGGCGGAGCGGCCCTTCTCCTTCGCCAGCGCATTGCAGATGACGGCGAAGATGATGCCGACGAGGAGCGCGCCGAAGCCGAAGCCGGCGCCCAGTGTGAACGGGTCCATGGGGACTCCTTGACGTGGTCCGCGACAGGCGCGGAGATGGGTGATGTCCGCCTCCAGAATAGGATCGCGGACGTCCGCGGCGCTGTGGTGCCAACCGGAGACCGACGGGTGGAAAACCCGAGGCGGTGGGGTGTCGCGGTGGTGGTCAAGCGCGGTCGAATGCGCTAGAATTTATCTTGACGTCAAGATACTTTTGGAAACATTTTGTGTCGCGTAAATCGGTGCGCGCGCAGGGCCGAACGCCCGGTTTCTTGGATGAGTGTCGAATGAAACAGGAGAATCACGATGAGCAACGTCGATACGTTCAAATCGAAGAGCACCCTGACCGTGGGCGATACGGACTACGAGATCTATCGCCTCGATCAGGTCGAGGGCTCGGAGAAGCTTCCCTTCAGCCTCAAGGTGCTGCTCGAGAACCTGCTGCGCACCGAAGACGGTGCCAACATCACCGAGGACCACATCAAGGCCCTCGCGAGCTGGGATCCGGGCGCCGATCCGAGCACGGAGATCCAGTTCACCCCCGCCCGCGTCGTCATGCAGGACTTCACCGGTGTGCCCTGCATCGTCGACCTCGCCACGATGCGCGAGAAGGTCGCCGAGCTCGGCGGAGACCCGGACAAGGTCAACCCGCTCGCCCCGGCCGAACTCGTCATCGACCACTCCGTCCAGATCGACTCGTTCGGCACCGCCGATTCGATCGAGCGCAACATGGACATCGAATACCAGCGCAACGGCGAGCGCTACCAGTTCCTCCGCTGGGGCCAGACCGCGTTCGACGACTTCAAGGTCGTTCCCCCCGGCATGGGCATCGTCCACCAGGTCAACATCGAATACCTCGCCCGCGTCGTCATGCCGCGTGAGGTCGGCGGGGTGCTGCGCGCCTACCCCGACACGCTCGTCGGCACCGACTCGCACACGACGATGGTCAACGGCCTCGGCGTCCTCGGCTGGGGCGTCGGCGGCATCGAGGCCGAGGCGGCCATGCTCGGCCAGCCCGTCTCGATGCTCATCCCCCGCGTCGTCGGCTTCAAGCTCACCGGGGAGATCCCCTCGGGCGTGACCGCCACCGACGTCGTCCTCACGATCACCGACATGCTCCGCCAGCACGGTGTCGTCGGCAAGTTCGTCGAGTTCTACGGTGAGGGCGTGGCCTCGGTGCCGCTGGCCAACCGTGCGACGATCGGCAACATGAGCCCCGAGTTCGGCTCAACCGCCGCGATCTTCCCGATCGACGACGTGACGATCGACTACCTCAAGCTCACGGGTCGCTCGCCCGAGCAGATCCAGCTCGTCGAGGACTACGCGAAGACCCAGGGACTCTGGCACGATCCGGCCAACGAGGTCGCCTACTCCGAGTACCTCGAGCTCGACCTCTCCACCGTCGTGCCCTCGATCTCGGGTCCGAAGCGCCCGCAGGACCGCATCGAGCTCTCCGACGCCAAGAGCCAGTTCGCCAAGGACATCCACAACTACGCCGCTCCCGGCGAGGAGTCGAAGTCGGCTCCCGTGTCGACCGGCGACGGACGGAACTTCGAACTTGCCAACGGCGCCGTGGCGATCGCCTCGATCACCTCGTGCACGAACACCTCGAACCCCTCGGTCATGCTCGCCGCGGGTCTGCTCGCCCGCAACGCCCGGGAGCGCGGACTCAACTCGAAGCCGTGGGTGAAGACGTCGATCGCCCCGGGCTCGAAGGTCGTCACCGACTACTACACGAAGGCCGGGCTCATCGAGGACCTCGAGGCGCTCAACTTCTTCGTCGTCGGCTACGGCTGCACGACGTGCATCGGCAACTCGGGCCCCCTCGATGCCGAGATCTCCGAGAGCATCCAGGACAACGACCTCGCCGTCACCGCGGTGCTCTCGGGCAACCGCAACTTCGAGGGCCGCATCAGCCCCGATGTGAAGATGAACTACCTCGCCTCGCCGCCGCTCGTCATCGCCTACGCGCTGGCCGGGACGATGGACTTCGACTTCGAGAACCAGCCCCTGGGCCAAGACAAGGACGGCGTCGACGTCTACCTCAAGGATCTCTGGCCCTCGCCGGAAGAGGTCCAGGCGGTCATCGACTCCTCGATCTCGACCGATATGTTCGACACCGAGTACGGGCGGATCTTCGACGGCGACGAGCGCTGGCAGGCGCTGCAGACGCCCGAGGGCGCGATCTTCGAATGGGACGAGAAGTCGACCTACGTGCGCAAGCCGAACTACTTCGACGGCATGACGCTCGAGACCGTGCCGGTCACCGACATCGAGGGCGCCCGGGTGCTCGCGAAGCTCGGCGACTCGGTGACGACCGACCACATCTCGCCCGCCGGCTCCTTCAAGGCCGACACCCCGGCCGGCAAGTACCTCATCGACCACGGCGTCGAGCGCAAGGACTTCAACTCCTACGGCTCGCGCCGCGGCAACCACGAGGTGATGATCCGCGGCACGTTCGCGAACATCCGCCTGGCCAACCAGCTCCTCGACGGCGTCCAGGGCGGCTTCACGCGTGACTTCACGCAGGAGGGCGCCCCGCAGACGACGATCTACGACGCGTCGGTCAACTACCAGAATGCCGGCATTCCGCTCGTCGTCCTCGGCGGCAAGGAGTACGGTTCGGGATCCTCGCGCGACTGGGCGGCCAAGGGCACGAAGCTGCTCGGCGTCCGCGCGGTCATCGCCGAGAGCTTCGAACGCATCCACCGCTCGAACCTCATCGGCATGGGCGTCCTCCCGCTCCAGTTCCCCGCCGGAGAGTCCGCGGACTCGCTGGGCCTCGACGGCACCGAGACGTTCTCGATCTCCGGTGTCACCGAGCTCAACGAGGGCACCACCCCGAAGACAGTCAAGGTCACCGCGACGAAGGACGACGGCACGACCGTCGACTTCGACGCCGTGGTCCGCATCGACACCCCGGGTGAGGCCGACTACTACCGCAACGGCGGCATCCTGCAGTACGTGCTGCGGCAGCTCGCGACGGCCTGATCTGTCCGCTGGCAGCGTCCCCCGTCCCGACTCCTTCTCGGAGTCGTGACGGGGGACGTTCGCGTCGAGAGCTGTGACCGACGGAACATCCTCACCCACAAGCTGGGTTGCGGCTTGGGAACGCGCTAAAATGTTCCGAGTGGAAACAGCCGTACCCTCGGCGGACGATGCGCATCGTCCGTCGTCACATCCCAAAAGCGAGGCCGCATGACATTCCTTGAGTCGATCGAGAGTCCTGCGGATCTGCGCGGACTCGATGCGGCCGAGTGCGAGGTGCTCGCGAAGGAGATCCGGGACTTCCTCGTCACCACGGTCGCCGGCACGGGAGGCCATCTCGGCCCCAACCTCGGCGTCGTCGAACTCACGATGGGACTGCACCGGGTCTTCGACTCCCCGCGCGACACGATCCTCTTCGACGTCGGCCACCAGACGTACGTCCACAAGCTGCTCACCGGCCGGATGGCCGACTTCGGCACGCTGCGCCAGCGGCACGGCCTCTCCGGGTACCCGAGCCGTGCCGAGAGCGACCACGACGTCATCGAGAACTCCCACGCCTCGGCGTCCCTGTCGTGGGCCGACGGCATCGCCAAGGCCCACCAGCTCAAGGGGGAGAGCGACCGCCACGTCGTCGCCGTCATCGGCGACGGGGCCCTGACCGGCGGCATGGCCTGGGAGGCGCTCAACACGATCGCCGCCGACACCTCGACGCCGCCGCGCAAGCTCATCATCGTCGTCAACGACAACGGGCGCTCCTACGCCCCGACCGTCGGCGGATTCGCCGCCCACCTCGACGACCTGCGGACGATGACGAGCTACGAGAAGCTCCTCTCGTGGGGCAAGTCGACGCTCCAGCAGTCCGGTGCACCCGGCCGCGCCGCCTACTCCGCGATCCACGGCGTCAAGCGCGGCCTCAAGGACATGGTCAGCGCCGAGCAGACGGGCATGTTCGACGAACTCGGCATCAAATACCTCGGCCCCGTCGACGGTCACGACCTCGCCGGCGTCGAGAAGGCCCTGGCCCGGGCCAAGCAGTACGAGGGCGGTCCCGTCATCGTCCATATGATCACGCAGAAGGGGCAGGGCTACGACCCGGCCGTCAACGACGACGCCGACCAGTTCCACTCCGTCGGGGTCATCGATCCCGTGACCGGCCGCTCGACCCCGTCGAAGCAGACCTCGTGGACCTCCGTCTTCGGTGACGAGGTCCTCGAGATCGCCCGCGACCGCGACGACGTCGTCGCCGTCACCGCCGCGATGCTCCTGCCGGTGGGACTCGCGAAGTTCGCCGAAACCTACCCCGAGCGCGTCTTCGACGTCGGGATCGCCGAACAGCACGCCGTCACCTCGGCGGCGGGACTCGCGTACGGCGGACTCCACCCCATCGTCTGCATCTACGCGACGTTCCTCAACCGCGCCTTCGACCAGATCCTCATGGACGTCGCCCTCCACGGACAGGGCGTGACCTTTGTCCTCGACCGGGCCGGCATCACCGGACCCGACGGGGCGAGCCACCACGGGGTGTGGGACATGGCGATGCTGCGCATCGTCCCCGGCCTCCAGCTCGCCGCCCCCCGCGACGGCGCCCGGCTGACCGAGGAGCTGCGCGAAGCCGTCGCCGTCTCCGACGCACCGACCGTCATCCGCTTCCCCCGCGGCAGCGTCGGCGCCGACGTGCCCGCGGTGCGCCGGACCACAGGCGGCGTCGACGTCCTCCGCGAGATCCCCGAGGGCGAGCCCAAGGACGTCCTCATCGTCTCCGTCGGCCCCTTCGCCTCCCGCGCCCATGAGGTCGCCGAGGCGCTGGCCGCCGAGGGCATCACCGCGACGATCATCGACCCCCGCTGGGTCCTGCCGGTGCCCACCGACGTCATCGACCTCGCGATGGAGCACTCCCAGGTCGCCGTCATCGAGGACGGAGTGCGCCTCGGCGGCATCGGCTCCCGCATCCGCAGCGACCTGCGGGCTGCGGACTCCCGGATCGGCGTCGTCGAACTCGGGGCCCCGGACGAATTCCTGCCGCAGGGCACCCGCGACGAGATCCTCGAATACGTCGGCCTCGACGTCGATTCGATGGTCGCCGAGATCGTCAACATCCTCCCCGCCGAGGTGCGCAGTCGGGCAGAACGGGGCACCCGCCGAGGCGCGTGAGCCGACCCGCTAGACCTCGGCGAGGGCGCTCGGCCACTTCCGGGCGATCCAGTCGCCCCAGTCCGCTGTCGCCCGCGGTCCGAAATCGCCGGCGGCCTCGGCCGGGGTGGGCTCCTCGAGCAGAGTCCGCCACTCATCGAGCGCGTCCTGCGTGACCGGCCACGCGGTGCTGTCGCTCCTGCCGCGCTCCGCGACGCGGGCCGCCTGCTGCGCGGGATCGATGGCGAGGTACTCCGTGCGAGTCCGTGCCCCGACGGTGCCGGCAAGCCAGCTCAGCGCGATCCGCTCGTCACGGGTCCACAGTCCGAAGTCGAGGACGACGGAGGCCCCGGCGCGCAGGATCTCGACGGCCGTGGTGATGAGTCGGCCTTCGACGACGGTGCGCATCCCGTCGGCCTCCGGGTCGCCGAAGAGCGGTCGCATCCACTCATCGGGGGTCAGCCGCACCGCCGGCAGCGCCGCCGCGAGCTCCTTGGCCCGTGTCGTCTTCCCGGCCCCGACCTGCCCGACCATGAGGACGAGCTCGGGTGCGCTCACGGCAGCGGAAGCGCTGCGAGCGCCGCGCTCAGCGCGGGAGTCGTCAGCTCGACCTGCCACGGCCGCGCCCCGTGCTCCGTGAGGAACTCCGCGACGTCGGTGCGGCCCGAGGCCGCGAGCGACTTGACGATCGCCGGCTGGAGGAGCACCTCGTGGGGCATCGTGTGTGCCGCGGCCACCTCGGCGACAGCGGTCCGCAGGGCGGCGGTGCGCTCCTTGAGCTCCGTGTGGCTGAACGGCGAACGCGGCAGGCTGCTCCGCTCCCGCTTCGGCGGCAGCTCCTCCGGGGTCAGCTGTCCGGCCCGGCGCAGCGCGCGGAAGAGGCGCACCGACTCCGTGCGGGACAGGCGCGGCCAGCGGTCGAGGATGTCATCGCTCGAGCGCACCCGCGCCCGTGCGAGATCGATGAGCTCACGGTCGCGGAGCACCTTCGACGGGGCGAGATCGGTCTCGGCGGCCATCGCGTCCCGGGCCTCCCAGAGGGCGCGCACCTTCGCGAGCTCCGCCCGGGACCCCAGCTTCGCGACGCCGCTCGTGCGCCGCCACGGCTCGGCGTGGACCTTCGGCGTGAACGACAGCAGGTGTGCGAACTCCTGCTGCGCGAACTCCCACTTGCCCGCCTGCCGCAGCTCCTCGGCGAGGATGTCGCGGATCGGCACGAGCACCTCGACATCGAGGGCGGCGTAGTTGAGCCATTCCTCCGGCAAAGGGCGCGTCGACCAGTCCGCCGCGGAGTGCTCCTTGGCCAACCGGATCCCCAGGGTGGCCTCGGCGACCGCGGCGAGGCCGAACTTCTCCCACCCGAGGAGACGGGCGGCGAGCTCGGTGTCGAAGAGGGCGGCGGGCACCATGCCCCGCTCCTGGAGGCACGGCAGATCCTGGGTGACGGAGTGGATGACCCACTCATCGGATCCGAGCGCGGGGTTGAGCGAGGAGAGGTCGCCGAGGACCTCGGAGTCGAGGAGGAACGTGCCCGCACCCTCGCGGCGCAGCTGGACGAGGAAGGCGCGCTGGCCGTAGCGGATCCCCGAGGCGCGTTCGGCGTCGATGGCGATCGGCCCGGTCACCGCTGACAGCGCGGTCGCGGCATCGGCGAGTCCCGCGGCGGTGTCGGTGAGCGGGGGGACCCCGTGGGCGGGGGCGGTCAGGAGCGGTGGTTCGGTAGTCATCGACGGCGCCCGGGCAGGGCTGATACTCCTTCAGGCAGAGGCGGCAGTCCGGCGACTGTGCACAGCAGATCGATCCACGCCTCGAGGTGGTTGCCGATCTCATCGGGGCGGCCGATGATCGGGGTCCACGAGGCGCGCAGCTCCAAGTCTATCGTCGCCGGCCTCGTCGCCAGGGTGCCGAAGCTCTCCGAGAGCACTCGCGTCGTCGTCCCGCCCGCCGCGACGACCTCGCAGTCATTGGAATCGAGCGCGTCCTCGAGCCATGACCAGGCGACATGGCCGAGCATCGTCTCATTGCCGAGTTCGTGTTCGAGCTCCGCCCGGATGTAGGACACGATCCGGAACTTGCCTTCCCATTCCGCGGGGGACTCGGGATCGAAGAGGACGACGATGCGTCCGGTCGCAAGCTCCTCGATGGACTCCCCGCTCGCGGAGAGGAAGGTCTCATCGGCGGTGACCTCGGCGCCGAGGGCGTACGAGTACGGCGCGAGCTTCGCCGGCGCGGGGATCTCCGAGATCGAGACGTTGTTCGTGTTCCGCGCTTCGCGCAGGACCGCTGTCACGGCGGAGAACTCCGCCGGAATCCGGTTGAGAGGTGAGGTGTTGACCACACTGGTCACGATAGAACAGCGGATGCTGTGGGGGAATCATCCACGCCGCGCAGGCGGCGAAGAATCCGCAAGACGCGCCGTCTTGAAACCGTTCCCGGTTGGGCGTGCGGGGCACGGGAATGGGAGGATGGGCCCATGACCTCAACCTTGCTCGCCGCTCTCCGGGGAGAGCCTGTCGACCACACCCCCGTCTGGTTCATGCGTCAGGCCGGGCGGTCGCTGCCCGAGTACCGTGAGCTGCGCCAGGGCACCTCGATGCTCGCCTCGTGCCGCGACCCGGAACTCGTCACGGAGATCACGCTGCAGCCGGTGCGCCGGCACGGAGTCGACGCCGCGATCTTCTTCTCCGACATCGTCGTGCCGCTCCAGGCCGCCGGCGTCGACGTCGAGATCGTCGCCGGGCGCGGGCCCGTCCTCGCCTCGCCGATCCGTTCGCGCGCCGATGTCGACGCGCTGCCGGAGCTCGATCCGGCCGACATTCCCGACATCGCCGAATCGATCGGGCGCATCACCGCCGAACTCGGGGAGGCGACGCCGCTCATCGGTTTCGCCGGCGCCCCCTTCACTCTCGCGAGCTATCTCATCGAGGGCGGCCCGAGCAAGAACCATGAGAAGACGAAGTCGCTGATGATCTCCGACCCGGAGACGTTCTCCCGGCTGCTGGAGAAGCTCGCCCGCATCTCCGCGACGTTCATCGACGTCCAGCTGTCCGCCGGGGCCAGTGCCTTCCAGCTCTTCGACTCGTGGGCGGGCTACCTCAGCCGCCGCGACTACGTCGACCACGTCCTCGAGCACTCGACCGCAGTGTTCTCCGCCCTGGCCGCCCACGAGGTCCCGAGCATCCACTTCGGCGTCCAGACCGGTGAGCTGCTCTCCTCGATGGCCGAGGCCGGGTCGAGTGCGATGGGCGTCGACTTCCGCGTCGACCTCGCCGATGCCGCGACCCGGGTGCGTCCCGGCCAGGCCCTCCAGGGCAACCTCGACCCGGCGCTGCTCTTCGCTCCGTGGGAGGCCCTGGCCCCGCGGGTCGAGGACATCGTCCGCGCCGGTCTCGCCCACGATGCGGGCTTCGTCTTCAACCTCGGGCACGGGGTCCTGCCCGACACCGACCCGGAGGTGCCCGGTCGGATCGTCGCCGAGGTGCACCGTCTCTCGCAGCAGCTCATCGCCGAGGAGGCGGCAGGCACCCGATGAGCAGGATGACGATCGTCGGCGGGGGCATCTCCGGGCTCGCCGTCGCTCACCGCCTTGCCGCCGCACATGAGGTCACCGTGCTCGAGGCCGGCGACCGCCTCGGCGGATGCCTGAAGTCGACGACGCTCGGCGGCCACGTCGGGGTCGGTCTCGACCTCGGCGCCGAGGCGAGCCTCGTCCGCCGTCCCGAGACCCGGGAGCTCGCCGCCGAACTCGGCCTCGACCTCGAGTTCCCCTCGCCCCACCACTCCTCGCAGGTGCTCGCCGCCGGTCGCCTCCAGGCGATCCCGAAGCGCACGATCATGGGCGTGCCCGGTGACCCCGAGGTCGTCCGCGACCTCCTCGGCGACGCCGCCACCGCGCGCATCGCCGCCGAAGTTCTCACCCCCGCGCTGGCCGACCCCGACACCTCGGTGGGGGAGTTCCTCGCCGCCCGCCTCGGCGACGACCTCGTCGACACGCTCGTCGATCCGCTGCTCAGCGGGGTCTATGCCGGCCGGTGCCGCGACCTGTCGCTGGCCGCCACGGTGCCCGCGCTCCTGCCCGCGGCCGCCGCGGGCACCTCGGTGCTCGATCTCGTCACCGCCCTGCTTGCCGCCCGCGACGAGCAGGCCGCGGCGTCCGACGCCGCCGCACCGGTGTTCATGTCCCTCGTCGGCGGCATCAGCCGCCTCATCCCCGCCCTCGAGTCTGCGATCACCGCGGCCGGCGGGCGGATCCGCACGCACTCCCCGGTCACCGCCGTGGAGCGCCGCGACGACGGGACCTGGACGGTGACGACACCGGACGGTGCACACACCGCCGACACCGTCGTCCTCGCCACGCCCGCGCCGGTCACGGCCGGACTGCTCGCCGAGGCGGCCCCCGGTCCCGCCCGCCGGCTCCGTGCGGTGCCCTACGCCTCGACCGCGCTCGTCGTCGCCCTCCTCGACCTCGGCGACGGACCGCTGACGGGCTCGGGATTCCTCGTGCCGGCGGCGGCGGACACGTTCATCAAGGCCTCGACGTTCGCGTCGAACAAATGGCCGTGGCTCGCCGACCGCCTCCCCGAGGGCACCGCGCTCATCCGGATGAGCGTCGGACGCTTCGGCGACGCCCCCGGCACGTGGCAGGAGCTCGACGACACGGCGCTGCGCGACCGCGCCTTCGCCGACTGGCAGGAGATCACCGGACGCTCCGGCGATCGGATCATCGTCAGCCAGGTGCAGCGCTGGGACGATGCGCTGCCGCAGTACCTGCCGGGCCACCTCGGCGCGATGGCGGACCTCGACGCCGATATCGGGACGATCCCCGGCCTCGAAGTCGTCGGCTCGACGTACGCCGGAGTCGGCATCCCCGCCTGCCTCGCCCGCGCCGAGACCGTCGCGCAGAGGCTGAGCCGGCCAGCAGACCACCACCCAACCGAGACGAAGGAGACGCTGTGAGCGACTACACGCAACCCACCGAGGAACAGATCGAGCAGGCCAACCAGGAGATCCGCTACATCGCGTACTCGGTCTTCGCCGCCGCCGGTGAGCTCGGCGACGCCGACCGGGCGCCGCTGGCCGCCGAGGTCGACGAGGCGCTCGCCCCGCTCATCGAGCAGGGGCTCGTCGTCCGCGGCGTCTACGACGTCTCCGCCCTGCGCGCCGACGCCGACGTCATGTTCTGGTACCACGCCCCGACGATCGAGCTCATCCAGGCCGCGTACTCGGCGATCCGCCGGACCCTGCTCGGCGGGATCCTCGAACCCGTGTGGTCGGTCGTCGGACTCCACCGTCCCGCCGAGTTCAACAAGGCCCACCTGCCGGCCCTCCTCACCGACGACCAGCCCGGCTCCTACATCTGCGTCTACCCGTTCGTCCGGTCCTACGACTGGTACCTCCTCGACCCGGGCGAGCGGTCGACGATGCTGCGCGACCACGGGATCGCGGCGGCCGGCTACAAGGACATCAAGGCGAACACGATCTCGGCCTTCGCCCTCGGCGACTACGAATGGCTGCTCTCCTTCGAGGCCGAGGAGCTCCACCGCATCGTCGACCTCATGCGCGACCTGCGCAACACCGAGGCGCGGCGGCACGTGCGCGAGGAGATCCCGTTCTACACGGGACCGCGCCGCGAGCTCGTCGACATCATCACCGACTGGCGCTGAGCACCGCAGACGCGCATGAGGCCGACACTCGATAGGAGTGTCGGCCTCATGCGCGTCGGTGTTTGTGCGCTTGTTTGCTTGAGCGCTTATGCGCGTCGGTGCGGGGGAGCGTTGGGCGCGGGGGCGAGGCGGGGAGCGGCGCCGTGTGCGCGCCGGGCTGGCGGGGGAGCCGGGCCTCAGTCGTCGGTCGGCGGCTGCGGGGTCTTCGCGACGACGTAGGAGTGACCGGCGGCGTCGGTGCGCATCTCGAGGCCGAGGGCGTCGAGGCGCTCATGGCGCAGGTGCTCGTCCTCGAAGTACCCGCCGGGGCGCGAGCTGTCGACTGCGCAGGGCCGACGATGCGGCGGAAGAAGGAGTTGAGCCAGGCGACGCGGCGCTGGGGATCGTGGTGCTCGGTCATGGAGGTCCTCCTCGACAGGATCGCGCCGGGACGGTCCCGGTGGATGCGACGAAACTGATAACTCAATAGTACACTGAAGATTAGTGCGCTAACTAATTGTGGGAGGACACTCATGGACCTGGACGATCCGCTGGCTCTCGAGAGCCAGATCTGCTTCGCACTCGCCGTCGCCTCGCGCGGGGTGATCTCCGCGTATCGGTCGGTGCTCGAGCCGCTGCGCCTCACCCACCCGCAGTACCTCGTCATGCTCGCCCTCTGGCAGCACGGCAGCTTGCCGGTCCGCCGCATCGCCGAGCTGCTCCGCCTCGAACCGGCGACGGTCTCACCGCTCGTCAAGCGACTCGAGGCCCTCGACTACGTCACGCGTGCGCGCAGCGCCAGCGACGAGCGCGTCGTCGAGGTCACGCTCACCCCGACCGGTGCCGATCTGCGCCGGGCCGCCGAGGCGATTCCCGGCCAGATGATGGCCAAGCTCGACATCGACGAGGCGGGGGTGCGCGATCTCCATGCGACGATGACCCGGATCATCGCCGCCGTCGACGCCTCGAACGCGAGGGATTCCTCAGCGGCCTCGTAGACTTCCGGCCCGGGCGGTCCAGGGCCCCAGGGCGACGAACCGTCAGTGAGCCGGGGTCTGAGGCCGCGACATCGGCGTGTGCTCGATGCCGTCCTCGTCGAAGCGGGGACCGTTCGGGGCGAAGCCGAACTCGGTGTAGAACCCCTCGAGATGGGACTGGGCGTTGAGCGTGAGCGGCAGATGCGCGAACTCGGCGACCACCTCGGCGATGAGCCGCCTGCCCCACCCCTGACCGCGGGCGGCCGGATCCGTGACGACCCGGCCGATGCTGCGCGCCCCCGGCACCGCGGCCGGCCCGTCGGCGAATCCCTCCGGGAGGATGCGGGCGTACGCGCGCGGCATCAGGCTCACCCCCGCCTCGGCGCCGTGGGAGTCGGGGACCGTCCCGCCGTCGCCGGGATGGAACGCATGGAGCGTGCCCGGCAGGGTGTCGACCCCGTCGAGGTCGAGGAACACGCAGTCCTGCTCGACGACGAAGACCTGGGAGCGCAGCTGGAGGATGCCGTAGAGCTCGGCCGTCGTCAGCTCCGCGAACGGCTTGATGACGAGCCCGCTCACTTACGCGTCCTGCGCGTCCTCGTTGAGCCGCAGCGAGATCGAGTTGATGCAGTAGCGCTGATCGGTGGGGGTGTCGTAGCCCTCACCGGAGAACACGTGGCCCAAGTGGGAGTCGCAGTTCGCGCAGCGGACCTCGACGCGCTCCATGCCCATCGAGGTGTCCCTGATGTAGCGGACCCGATCCTCGGCGAGCGGAGCGTAGAACGAGGGCCACCCGCAGTGCGAGGCGAACTTCGTGTCCGAGGGGAACAGGTCGGCCCCGCACGCCCGACACTGGTACATGCCCACCGTCGTCGTGTCGTTGTACTCGCCGGTGAACGGACGCTCCGTGGCACCCTGACGGAGGACGGCGAACTCCTCGGGGGTGAGCACGTCCTGCCAGCGGACCTCCTCGGTGCCGTCAGCGGCGGGGGTGGGAGTGTGGCTCATGGTGACCTCCGGTCTCATTGCTCGGTGCGGTGGTGTCCATTGTCCCACCACCGGGACGGTCCGGGCCCGACGCTGCGGCGCCCACGACTCTTCCATGAGGTCAACAGCGTTTGGAGAGATCTCATTCCGTGGGAGAGAATGACACCATGGCACGCGACTCTCAGTTCCCCACGCGCCTGCTGCTGGCCGCAGTCGGCGTCGGCGCCGGCATCGGCGCTGTGATCTCAGTGGCTTCCTCGGGACTCGCCGCGTACTTCGCCCGTCGCATCGTCGTTCCCGAGAACGCCCCCGAAGAGCTCGACATCCTCCACATCGACGGCTTCTCCCCGAACATGCGCATCCACCTCCCGGCCGACGAGGAGACGACGGTGCCGGGCCTCTACGGCCTCTACTTCAACCAGGGGGCCGGGCACGCGGTGATCGGCGACATCGTCGAATACGATCCGCGCTCGCGCACCGTCTCCCGTGAGGTCGTCAGCGTGACCAAGGGCGACATCCGCCGCGCCCGGCACGGCCGCTGGACGGGCGTCGTCTACCCGGACCCGCTCGCGGCGGGGGTGAAGTTCGAGGACATCGACCTCGAATCCGACGCCGGGACGCTGCCGGCCTGGCACCTTCCCACCGACCATCCCGAACCCCGCGACACGTGGGCGATCCTCATCCACGGGCGCGCAAGCACGCGCGCCGAGGGCCTGCGGGCGGCCCCCGTGCTCAACACGCTCGGCGTGCCGGCGATCGCGATGTCCTACCGCAACGACGCCGAGGTGCGCATCGAGTCCTCCTCGCGCTACGGCCTCGGCGACACCGAATGGATCGACGTCGACGCCGCGATCGACTTCGCGCTCGCCCACGGCGCCCGCAACGTCGTCCTCTTCGGCTGGTCGATGGGCGGGGCGATCGCCTTCCAGGCGGCCTCGCGCGGACGCAACCGCGAGCACATCGCCGCCCTCGTCCTCGACGGTCCCGTCGTCGACTGGATCAACGTCCTCGACGGCCAGGCGAAGAAGAACATGCTCCCGACCCCGGTCGCGAAGCTCACGCTCGAGATGATCACTCAGCCGTGGGCGCGCCCGATCACCGGCCTCGAGACTCCGCTCGACCTCGGGCGGATGGACTGGGTGACCCGGGCCGCGGAACTCGATGTGCCCGTCCTCCTCATCCACTCCGACGACGACGAGTTCGTTCCGTCCTCACCCTCGCACGCCCTCGCCTCCGTCCGGCGCGACCTCGTGACGATGCCCCCGTACGTCAAGGCCCGGCACACGAAGGAATGGAACGTCGACCCCGTCCGCTGGGAGGACGATGTCGCGAACTTCCTCGAGACGAAGGTCCTCCCGCACGACTGAGGGCCACGACTGGGGGCACCTCACCGGCACCCGTCACGGCGTGAGGACGAGCGTGTCCTCCGCGGCTGCGGCCACCGCCGCCGGTGAGTACGCCCACCGCCGGGTCCGATTCGCCGCCCAGTCCTCCGTCTGATCGGCGTAGTTCGGGTTGAAGGCATGACCCGAGGCCCCGGTGAGATTGATCCACCGCGAGCGGTCGAAGTCCCCGACGTCGATGATCTGCCGCATCGACGGCACCCAGTCCGTCTCGAAGCCGACCGCGGCGTCCCACCCGGTGGCGTTGACGACGCCCGAGCCGCCGGAGACCTCGAAGGGCCCGCGGTTGAAGAGCTTCTCCACCGCGGTGATCCCCGATTCGCCGAGGCTGGCGTTCTTGATCGTCAGCTCGTGCAGGGTGCCCCATCGCCAGGTCACCGGTTCGGGCCCGAGGAGGTCGGCGGTCCGGGTCCACGCCGACCCGAGCGCCCGGGTGAGCGCTTCGTCCCGGCCGGTGACGTCGGCGTCCGTCCACCACGGCGACTCCGGTTCGGCGAGCAGATCGTCGATGACGAGATACCAGCGGCTGCCCCCGGAGGGACGGACCTCCGCCGGCAGCTTTGGGGCGAACACCTCGGCGAGGATCGTCGAGACGACGACGTTGAAGTACGCGGCCCCCGCGCTGTCTGCGGAATCCCGGCCGTCCCAGGTCCGCAGCATCTCCTGGGCGGCTTCGATGTCGGGGTCGCCGTTCGCCTCGAGCGCGAGCAGCCGGGGCACGAGCGTGTCGGCGAGGGGATTGCGATCATCGCCCTGGATCGCCGCGAAGTCGTCGGCGCTCACCGGGCCCGCCGCGATCGCCTCGGTGAGGAGATCGGTGATCCGGGTCGCCCGGTCCCCGTCGTCGTAGTCGTCGCCGAGGCGCACGGATTCGCCCGGTCGGGTGACGGGGTTGTTCGCGGTGACGATCCACCCGCGCTCGGGGTTGAGGGCCGAGGGCAGCTCGTCGAAGCCGATCCAGCCCTGCCAGTCCTGGTCCGAGTCCCACCCCTGGCGGGGGAGCATGCCGTCGGCGGTGCCGCGGCGGGGGATCTTCCCCGGCGCCTGGTAACCGATGTTGCCTTCGACGTCGGCGTAGACGAGGTTCTGGGAGGGCACGTCGAAGAGTTCGGCGGCGGCCCGGAACTCCTCCCAGTTCGTCGCCTTGTTGAGCGCGAAGATCGCCGAGGCGGTGCGGCCGGGGGTGAGCGCCGTCCATTCGAGGGCGAGCTGGTAGCGGGCACCGGCCAACCCGCTGTCGGCCGACGGGGACTCCGCTCCGGTCGTCGAGTCGAGGACCGTGCGATAAGTGTCGTCGAGGCCGGAGACGATCGGGCCGTGCTTCGTCTCCCAGATCGTCATCGTCCGCGGCTCCTCCTTCGCGATCCGGATCGTCTCCTGTCGCGTGACGACGCGCTCCCTCTCATCGTCGTAGATCGCGTCGGCGTCGTCGATCTTCTCGACGACGAGGTCCGTGACATCGGGGCCGAGATTCGTCATGCCCCACGCGATCGACTGATTGTGCCCGATGACGACCCCGGGCAGACCCGAGAACGAGAATCCCGAGACGTCGAACGGGCACGCGGGCGTGACCTGGGAGCACCTCAGCCCGACCTGGTACCAGACCGAGGGCATCGCCGGGGACAGGTGCGGATCGTTGGCGAGCAGGGGCGCACCCGTGTCCGTGAGCGCACCGGAGACCACCCACGAGTTCGATCCGATGTCGCGGCTGTTCATCCCCAGCAGGCCCGGGATCTCCCGCAGGCGGGCATCGAGTTCGCCGAGGTCCTCCGGCAGGGTGCCGTTGGACGCGGGGCCGTTGGACGCGGGGCCGGCGTTGGGCCCGCTGTCAGGGGTGAGGGACCCGCCGGCCTTCGGGGCGCTGTCGTTTCCCGCCGAGGTGGTGGCCGGGTCGTCGGATCTCCCCGCCGAGGTGGTGGTCGGGTCCCCGGATCGTCCCGCCGAGGTGGTGGTCGGGTCCCCGGATCGTCCCGCCGAGGTGGTGGCTGGGTCGTCGCCGGAGTCTGTGGTCCCGCCGGTTGCGGACTGGCCGTCGGGGGGATCGTCGGCGGGGGCCGCCGGGGCGTCACCGGGCGGGCCGTCGATGATCGTCGGTCGCTCGTCGTACGGGTAGTCAGGGTAGATGTCGGCCATCTGCTCCTCGGTGAGCGCCGCGCTGGTGATCGCCCGGTCGATCTCGTCCTCGAGGTTCGACCGCAGGTCCCACGCCATCGCCTTGAGCCAGGCGACGCTGTCGGCCGGGGTCCACTCCTCGATCTCGATCGGTCCGGCCTGGAGACCGAGGATCCCGTATTCGAGGGAGACCTCGGTGGGGGAGCGATCCTTGAGGTAGGCGTTGACCCCCTCGGCGTAGGCCTCGTAATAGCCGAGCGTCGTCGCATCGAGCTGGGCGACCTCCTCCTCGGCGACCTTGCGCCAGCCGAGCGTGCGGATGAAGGCATCCGTGCCGTACTGCGAGGGACCGAAGTACTCCGAGAGCCGCCCCGCCGTGACCTTGCGACGGAAGTCCATCTCCCAGAACCGGTCCTGGGCGTGGACGAATCCCTGGGCGAGGAAGAGGTCGTGGGAGGTCGAGGCCTCGATCGTCGGGATGCCGCTGCGTCGCGGGTCACGGTGACCTGCGCGTCGAGACCCGGCAGGCTGATCTCACCGTCGGTCGTGGGAAAGGAACGGCGGACGACGACGATGCCGAGGAGGACGGCGAGGAGGGCGAGGACGACGAGACCGGCGAGGACGCGGAGGACGATTCTCCTGCTCAGGTGAAGATAGGTGCCCGACGGCGGGCGCATGGCCGATTCGAGTGCGCTCGGCGCGTCCGGTTCCGCGGCAGCCATGAAGTCCCCTTCGACGTCGTTGGTCCCGAGTATAGGTGCTCACCGGGCCGGCGGCGCTGATCAGGAGGGGCGGTCGGCGGAACCGCGGTGCGCCGTCGTCTCCGGGGGCCGGGGCGGGTAGACGAACGTGACGAGGACGACGGAGATCATCATGAGGAGGAACCACGCGACGAGCTTCGTCACGGGCACGAGCTCCCAGCCCTCGGCCTGCGAGGGGTAGAGCCACGCGCCGGCCGCGGTGCCGATGTTCTCCGCGATCCAGATGAAGAACGCGACGAGGACGAAGGCGAGGAGGATCGGCATGCGCAGGGTGCGGGTGTGGACGCGGAAGTGCATGACGCAGCGGAAGTAGACGATGACGGTGGCCGCGACGAGGAACAGGCGGATGTCGATGACGAAGTGGTGGGCGAAGAAGTTGACGTAGATGGCCACGGCGATGAGAGCGGTGATCCACCTCGGCGGGTAGTGGCTGAACCGGAGGTCGAAGAGCCGGTACACGCGGACGATGTAGGAGCCGACGGCCGCGTACATGAACCCCGTGAACAGCGGCACCGCGCCGATGTGGAGGACGCCGCCGGGGGCGTAGTTCCACGAGCCCACCGCGGTCTTGAAGAGCTCCATGACCGTGCCGAAGATGTGGAAGAGGACGATGACGAGGAACTCGCGACCGGTCTCGAGCCGGAAGGCGAGCATCCCGATCTGGATGAGCACGGCGATGATGACGAGGACGTCGTTGCGGGCGACCGGCGCATCGGCGGGATACCACCACGAGGTGAGGATGATGGCGGTCAGCATGAGCGCCCCGAAGAGACACGCCCAGGCCTGCTTGATCCCGAAGGCGAGGAACTCGCGCAGCCCGCGGGACACGGATGAGCCAGCGATTGGCGACGGTGTCGAGGAGCGCTTCGAGCCGCGTGAGCTCACGACTGCGCTGAGGGTCGCTGGGCTGGGGCATGGAGGACTCTCACGGATCGGGCGGGAGGGGACCACAGAAGCCTACCGCGCGGTCATTTCGGGCGGCGAACCTGCGCGGATTCGGTGTGAGAGGGTTCACAAGTCACTCTCAGCTGAGGTATCGTCGCAGCCGTGACCGAGCGAGGAAGCAGGATGCCCATGAGAGCTCTCTCCCTGACCGTGACCGCCGTGACCACCACCCTCATCGCCGCGTCGATCGGCGTGCCGGCGCTCGCCGCCGACGCCCCCGATCCCGGACTCGGCTCCGCGCCGTCGAGCAGTGCGCCGCCGAGCAGTGCTCCGGCGGGCGGCGAGGACGACTCCGCGCCATCTCCCGACCCCACATCCGCGCCGTCCTCGGCGCCCGCCTCGGCGCCGGATGCATCCTCCCCGGACTCCTCCACCGGCTCCACGGCAGGCGGGGGAACGGCCGTCGACACGTACTCCGCTGCCGTCAGCGACGTCGAACGGATCGCCCTCGACCCCGCCGAGGTGACGATCCTCGGCGCCCGCTGGAACGGTGAGGACCCCGGACTCGAGTTCCGTTCGGAGACGAACGGAGCCTGGACCGGCTGGGAGGACCTGCCGGCCGCAGATGACCCGGGCCCCGATGAGTCCTCGCCGGAGGCCGCACAGTCCACCGACGCGGCCGGGGAGTCCGAGGCCGTTCCCGTCCTCGACTCGACCGCGGTCGAGGTCCGCGCCTCCGCCGCCGGTGCGGCGACGACGGATCTGACGATCACGACCGCCGCGACCCCGGTCACCGACGCCGACGAATCGCTGGCGAAGCGACCCGATCCGGGATCGCCGTCGGGCCTGTCCCCGCAGAAGTACAACGAGGGGCTCAAGGCCAACATCATCACCCGCGCCGAATGGGGTGCGGATGAGAGCCTCGTGCGCTGCCAGTCGGATCAGACGTCGAGCGCGAAGGGCGTCTTCGTCCACCACACCGCCGGGTCGAACTCGTACTCCGAGGCCGAGGCGCCGGGCATCATCCGCGGCTATCTCGCCTACCACACGCAGTCGCGGGGCTGGTGCGACATCGGCTACAACTTCCTCGTCGACCGGTTCGGCAACATCTACGAAGGCCGGGCCGGCAGCATCGACAAGGCGATCACCGGAGCGCACGCGTCCGGGTTCAACTCCTCGACGATCGGGGTGAGCGTGCTCGGCACGTACACGGGATCGGCGCCGAGCTCGGCCGCGCAGAAGGCCGTCGAGCGCGTCATCGCGTGGAAGGCGAACACGTACGGATTCTCCCCGACCGGATCGATGACCCTGACCTCCGGCGGAGGCGGGACGGCCAAGTACCCGGCAGGGCAGAAGGTCACGCTCAAGACCGTCTCCGGGCATCGGGACACGAGCTACACGGACTGTCCGGGCGGGGCGTTCTACTCCCGGCTCGGGGCGATGAGAACGAATGCCGCGGCGCTCCAGGACGACCTCGGCTACTCCGTCGGCGGGGCGATCGGGTCGTACTACCGCGCCAACAAGGCCGCCACCGGTGAGCCCACGGGCCCCGAGCGGTCCCTGTCGAACCCCGACGGGGCGTACCAGTTCTTCCAGAAGGGCGTCGTCTACTGGTCGAAGTCGACCGGCGCCCACCTCAACAAGGGCGGCATCCGCTCCGCGTACGCGGCGCTGAAGTACGAGAAGGGGCTGCTCGGATTCCCCACGACCGACGAGGTGACGTTCACGTACCGCTCCGATGCCGTCTACCAGGGGTTCGAGCACGGCATCATCACGTACTCGGCGGCGACGAAGGGCCAGCCGCTCAGCTACGGGATGCTGAGCAAGTGGAAGGAACTCGGGTGGGAGCGCAGCCGGCTCGGACTGCCGACGACCGGCGAGTTCTCCTCCGGCGGCAAGACCCGCCAGAACTTCGAAGGCGGGTACATGACGTTCACCGCGAGCGAGGGCGTGCGCGTCTTCTACTCGAACTGAGCGGGGCGCGGTCGGGTCTCCGATTCGGCGCGGCCTGCGCGATCGTCGCTGGACAGTCGTGTCTGGGCGGTCGTGTCCGCGCAGTCGTCTCGGTGCGCCGGGGTCATAGACTGGGCCGATGCGCATCCTCCTCTTCGGTGCCTCCGGTTGGGTCGGCACGCATCTGTCCGCCCACCTCGGCGCCGCGCACGAGATCATCGGCGTCGTCCGCTCGCTGCCCGACGGTCCCGTCGCCTACACCCCGCTCGTGTGCCCGGACTGGGTCGATCATCCCGAGACCGTCAAGGCGGGGCTGGCCGACCTCGGCGCTGAGGCGGACGCCGTGATCGCGGCGATCGGCGGCTGGTCCGTCGGTGACCCGGTGCTCGCCCGCGGGCTGGCCGCGTTCGACGAGGATTATGCCTCTCACCTGCGCGGACACTTCACCGCTGCGAAGATCTCGGCCGACCTGGGCGTGGGGACGCATCTCGCCCTCAACGGGGTCGCGAGCATCGAGGCCCTGAGCGGATCGGGGGCGATCAGCGTCTTCGGCGCCGCCCAGTCGATGCTCATCCGCGTCGCCGATGCCGAGACCGCCGACGTCCGGTTCCGGGAGCTGACGATCCTCGCCCCCGTCTCCGGTGATGACCGCAACGACCTCACCGGGGGAGTGGAGACGATCGACATCGCCGAGGTGAGCGCCGCCGCGGCAGCGATCCTCGAGCGTGGCGGGATCGCCTCCGATGAGTCCGGGCGCACGGGTTCGCCGGGAGGAGAGGGCTCGTCGGCAAGCGCGGATTCGTCGGGTGGCGAGGAGATCGTCACCTTCCTCTCACCGGGGCGGTGATCGCGCGCCCGGTGGCGTGTGTCGACTGCGTCGGCGCGGACGGGACGACCGACCGCCTCGGCGGGGTCACTCCATGGACGACGCCGAGGTCACGCGCGCACGTAGCGGATGATGACCTGGTCGTCGCGCTGTTCGACGCCGCGGACTCGCAGCGGGATGTCGGCGTCGAGGGCGGAGAAGTGCGTGCCGGCATCCTTGAGGTAGCGCGGGGAGATGCTCAGATGCAGTTCGACGCCCGGGCCGTGGTCGAGGAGACGGTAGGCGAGGTTGGGGCCGGATTCGCAGAGGAGCATGTCGCCGGTCGTCTCGAGTCCCGCGATCACCTCGGGCAGGGTGTCGGGGGTGAAGTGGACGGCACGGTAGTCGAGGCCGCGCTCCGCGAGCTGCTGGGACAGGACCTCAGCGTCGGATTCCGTGAGCACGTAGACGGGGGTGTGCTCGAGCACCTTGCCGGGCGCGTTGATCATCGGCAGCTGCGGGTTGAGCGCCGTGCGGCGATCGATGAGGATCGCCCCGGCCCGCCTCCGCAGGCCGACGAAGTAGGTGAAGTCCGTGGGCGTCGACACCCCCGTCGACCACCCGTCCTGGGCATATGCGCCGTTGATCGACTGCACGAGGGAGATGATGACCTCTCGCATGCGCTCGCCTCCTATTTCGCCAGTTCTGCGGCCGGACCCATCGCGATCCGCGGATGCGCCTCCGGGTCGAGGTTCTCCAGCAGCCACACGAGATCGTCCTTCTTCAGGGTGACGCAGCCGTTCGTCCCCGAATCATGGTCGAGATGGAGCCAGATCCCGCCGCCCCGGTCCTTGCCCAGCGGACGCGTGCGATCGGTCGGGGGAGTGCCGGGCGTGCGGTTGTAGTCGATGGCGATGACGTAGTCGAAGACCCGTTCGTACTCGGGTCCGTACGCGACGCTCGCCGAGGCGGAGAGGCCCTTGTCCCGCGTGTACGGCAGCTTGGTGCCGGGATTCTCGGCATAGCCGCCGGCATCGCTGAGGGTGAAGACGCCGATCGGGCTCGTCTTGTCCCCTTCGCGGCGGTCGGCCAGCCATCCCGCCGACCCGTTGTGCGTGGCGAAGGTCTTCACCTTCTCCCATTCGTCGCCGGTGCGCCGGTAGACGCGCAGCTCCCCGGACTCGGAGTCCGCGTACGGGCTGGCGACGACGAGCGCCTGAGTCGTTTCGGCCGGGATCTGGGCCGAGGTCTCCGGTCCGAGTCCCGGCAGCGCCGGAGCCGGGTCCTGTCCGGATGCCTCCCCTTCCCGTTCCCCGGATCTCGTCGCCGAGGCGGTCCCGGGGTCGTGCTGGACCGGAACGGCGAAGTCACCGGTCGGACCCTGTTGAGCGGGTGCCGCGATCGCGCGGTCGGGGGAGTCGTCTGCGGCCGCACGACGCCAGGGAGACGGTGACGGCGAGTCCGACGAGGCCCGCGCCTGCGCGGGTGCGACGACTGAACATGAGGTCATCCTCTCACGAACCTGAAAAGGGGGAGGCCGGGGGCTGTGAGAAAATGGCGCTCATGAGTATTCCACCCGTGCCGAATCATCCTCCGCGCCCCGGGCGCCGGAAACCGGCCGAGGAGACTCCGGATTCGATCACCACGCAGCTCTTCATCGGCCAGGACAAGTCGCCGCAGGCCGACGGCTCGACGCAGGCGCTCAGCGCCGAGGAGATCGACCGGTTGAAGTCGATGGTCTCCGCCGACGGCGCCGCGGCGACCGAGGTCCTCAGTCTCGAGGAGCTCCGCGCCATCGCGGCCGCCGAAGGCGGTGACCCGGAGGTCGATGAGCCCGCAGCGGCACCCCGGAAGGTCAACTCCTCGGACCTCGCCGAAGCCGAGGCAGCGGCGGCACCCCGCCAGTGGAACCCGCAGGGCACCCCGCACTACGGCGGTTCCGAAGGCGTAACGCGACCTGCTGAGGGCTTCGGCGCCGCGGCGCCCGGCCAGTTCTCCCCGCAGGTGAGCCAGCAGGGGCAACCGCGCGGTGGGACTCCGCGCGGGGGGACTCCGGCACCGGCCGGAGCCGCGTACGCCGCGGGATACCAGAACGGCGGATACCCGGGACCCGGTGGACCGGCGGGGCCGGCGGGCCGACCGGACCGGGAGGACCCGGCGGGCCCGGTTCCGCGGGCGGGCCGGGCGGACCGTACCGGCGCGAACCGGAGACGGCGAAGGTCCCCGCCTGGCTGTGGGTGCTCGCGTCGATCGCCCTCGTGCTCGCGATCGGGATCGTCGGCTACATCGTCTGGGATTCGATGCAGAGCACGGAGGAGACCGCCTCGGCGCCGGAATCACCCTCCCTCCAGCCCACGCCCGCGCCGACGGAGAGCCAGGGGTCGGAGACCTCGAGCCCGCCGGCGGCCGTGGAGACGTTCGCGTCGCCGTCGGGCAACATCGAATGCACGATCGACGCCGACCGGGCGCGGTGCGTCATCGCCTCGTTCGACTACACGCCCCCGGAGAGGCCCGAGGACTGTCAGATGGACAACTGGGGCTCCGTCGTCGTCGCCAACGGCGAGGGCGCGGGCTTCTCGTGCCGGGAGGCCCCGGCGAGCTCGGGCCCGGCGCGCGTGCTCGGCTACGGTGAGTCGATCTCCGCATCGGGGATGACGTGCACCTCGGCCGAGGACGGCATGACGTGCACCGCCGACGACACCGGTGTCGGCTTCACGATGCGACGGGCCTCGGTCGACTTCCTCGGCGATTGAGCGCACCGCCTCGGCGATTGAGACCACCGCCTGCGCGGGGTGGTCTCCGCTGTCTGCGACCGCCGGGTCCCTGTCTTGAGATGTGGACAACGTGTCCGCCTGCGGCTCATCACGGTCTACGGTGGAGGCGTGGCTCACAGGTTCCTCCTCCTTCCGTGCCGCGACGAGTCCTGATTCGGACAGCGCCCTCGTCGCGGAGGCTCTCATGCTGTAAACCCCGACGACAGATGATGAGGAATGATGAACCTGCAGCAGCCGACCCCCATGCCATTCACGAAGTACAAGTCGTTCCAGGATCGGATCGTGCTCGACATGCACGATCGCACCTGGCCTGACCAGGTCATCCGGAAGGCCCCGCGCTGGCTGAGCACCGACCTGCGCGACGGCAACCAGGCGCTCATCGACCCGATGACCCCCGACCGCAAGCGGCGGATGTTCGATCTCCTCGTCAAGCTCGGCTTCAAGGAGATCGAGGTGGGCTTCCCCGCCGCCAGCCAGGTCGACTTCGACTTCGTGCGCTCGATCATCGAGGACGACGCGATCCCCGACGACGTGCGCATCTCCGTGCTCACGCAGGCCCGTGAGGATCTCATCGAGCGGACCGTCGAGTCCCTCGTCGGGGCGAAGATGCCGACCGTCCACCTCTACAACGCGACAGCCCCCGTCTTCCGCAAGGTCGTCTTCGGGTTCGACGGCGACGGCTTCGACCAGACCCGCGACATCGCCCTGCAGGGCACGCAGGCGGTGATGAAGCACGCCGAGACGCTGCTGTCCGGCTCGGACTTCGGGTACCAGTACTCGCCGGAGATCTTCGTCGACACCGAACCGGAGTTCGCCCTCGACATCGTCGGCAGCGTCCTCGACATGTGGCAGCCCGGCGCGGGTCGCGAAACCGTCGTCAACCTCCCCGCCACCGTCGAGCGCGGCACCCCGAACACGTACGCGGACCAGATCGAATGGTTCTGCCGCAACATGCCCTACCGCGACGAGGTGGCCGTCTCCCTCCACCCGCACAACGACCGCGGCACCGGCGTCGCGGCCGCCGAACTCGGCATCATGGCCGGGGCCGACCGGATCGAGGGCTGCCTCTTCGGCAACGGTGAGCGCACCGGCAATCTCGACCTCGTCACCGTCGCCCTCAACCTCTACACCCAGGGCGTCGACCCCGAACTCGACTTCTCCGACATCGACGAGGTCATCCACACCGTCACCGAGTGCAACCAGATCGGCGTCCACGAGCGTCACCCCTACGGCGGTGACCTCGTGTTCACCTCGTTTTCCGGGTCGCATCAGGATGCGATCAACAAGGCCTTCGCCGACCGGGAGCGCAACGCCAAGGCCGACGGCGTGCCCGTCGACCTCATGGAATGGGACATGCCCTACCTGCCCGTCGACCCGAAGGACCTGGGACGCTCGTACGAGGCGATCATCCGCGTCAACTCGCAGTCGGGAAAGGGCGGAGTGACGTACCTGCTCAAGAGCGAGTACGGTCTCGATCTGCCGCGCCGCATGCAGGTGGAGTTCTCCAAGGCCGTCCAGCAGCACACTGAGGCCGGCGGTGAGGTCACCGCCGAGGAGATCCGCCGCATCTTCAACCACGAGTACCTGCCGAGCGACGACCCCGACGCCACGTGGGGTCGCTTCCAGATCGTGGGCCTGCGCACCGAATCCGGCGCCGTCGACGACACGAGCGCCTCCGAGCGCATCGAGGTCGACCTCATCGTGGACGGTCAGGAGCGGACCTACGAAGGCCGCGGCAAGGGCCCGATCGACGCCCTCGTCCGCGTCCTCAACGACAACTTCGACATCGACATGCGTCTCCAGGACTACACGGAGCACGCGATCGGCTCGGGCGCGGACACGATGGCCGCCGCCTACGTCGAACTCGCCATCGAGGACCGGGTGCGCTGGGGCGCAGGTCTCCACCCGAACATCACAAAGGCCTCGCTCAAGGCCGTCATCTCCGCGGTCAACCGCGCCGCGCGCGACGCCGAGTCCGACCGCTGACCCTCTCGCCGATCTGCTGACCGTCAGCCGGTCGACTGACCGTCAGTCGACCGGCTGGTCAGGCCGGTCGGTGGGGCGTGGTGGGCTGTGCCCCTCGCATTCGGCCGGGCCGCCTCGGGCACGGGAGTACGGGCGACACGGGCCGCCTCGGGCACGGGAGTGCGGGCGACACGGGCCGCCTCGGCGCGGTTGACGGTGCGCTCTGCGATAATGGTGCGGTGCACAACTATCGTGATGAGGGCATCGTCCTCTCGGGCCACAAGCTCGGTGAAGCCGACCGCATCGTCACCGTGCTCACCCGCAGCCACGGACTCGTCCGCGCGGTGGCCAAGGGGGTGCGGCGCACGAAGTCCCGGTTCGGCTCCCGCCTCGAGCCGTTCATGCTCATCGACGTCCAATGCCACGTCGGGCGCAACCTCGACATCGTCACCCAGGTCGAGCTCATCGAACCCTTCGCCCGCGGCATCGGCGCGGACTACGATGCCTATTCGGCCGCCTCGGTGATGGCGGAGACGGCGAGCAGGATCACGGAAGCCGAACCCGTCTCCCGGGCGCAGTTCCTCCTCCTCGTCGCAGCGATCCGCTCCCTGTGCAAGGGCGAGCACCCGCCGCGCCTGGCCCTCGACGCCTACCTGCTGCGGGCGATGTCGGTGGCCGGGTGGGCCCCGAGCCTCGCCGACTGCGCCCAGTGCGGGGCGCCCGGACCGCACCGGGCGTTCTCCGCGGCCCTCGGCGGGGCCGTCTGCTCGGGCTGCCGGCCCAGCGGTGCCGCGCTGCCCGACACCGACGCCCTCGACCACCTCGCGGCCCTCCTCACCGGGGACTGGGCGCACGCCGAGGCCTCAGACCTCCACGACCAGATGGACGGGTCGAAGCTCGTCTCCGACTGGGTGTCGTGGCACCTCGAACGCAACATCCGATCCTTGAGAGTCCTGGAGCGCACGTGAGCTATCCCGCCCCACCCGCCCATCCGAGCGGGGCGACGCCGCCGCGCCTCGACGAGAAGTTCGTTCCCCGCCACGTCGCCGTCGTCATGGACGGCAACGGCCGTTGGGCCAACGAGCGCGGACTGCCGCGGACCGAGGGACACAAGGCCGGCGAGGCGTCCCTCCTCGACGTCATCCACGGCGCCATCGAGATCGGCGTCGACTACCTGTCGGCGTACGCGTTCTCGACGGAGAACTGGAAGCGCTCACCCGAGGAGGTGCGCTTCCTCATGGGCTTCAACCGCGATGTCATCCGCCGGCGCCGGGACGAGCTCAACGCCCTGGGCGTGCGCATCGTGTGGTCGGGGCGGCGGGGGCGTCTGTGGCGCTCGGTCATCGACGAACTCGAGACCGCCGCCGAGATGACGAAGCACAACACGGGCCTGACCCTCCAGTTCTGCGTGAATTACGGCGGACGCTCGGAGATCGTCGACGCCGTCAACGAGATCACCGCCGAGGTGGCCGCCGGCCGGCTCAAGCCCGGCAAGGTGAGCGAGAAGACCCTGCGCGCCCGGCTCTACGCGCCGCAGGTGCCCGACGTCGACCTCTTCGTCCGGTCGTCGGGGGAGCAGCGGACCTCGAACTTCCTCCTCTGGCAGTCCGCCTACGCCGAGATGGTGTTCCAGGACGTGCTCTGGCCTGATGTCGACCGGCGCACCCTGTGGACGGCGATCGAGGAGTACGCACGACGCGACCGGCGCTTCGGCGGCGCCATCGACCGCCCAGGAGGGGCCGCGGGAGCCTGAGGGCGGGGCGTATCCTGCTTGGAGGGCGTTGTGGGGACTCGAACAGTCGACTCGGGCAGGTGCTCGCTGCCGGCCGACGTTTCGGGCTCACCCTGGTTTCCACGGCTCTGTTTACGAGCTGAGCCCTCGAAACTCACCTGAGCCGCAACCAATAGTGCGCGGACGGCGTTCGGGCCGAGGTGCTACGAGGCACCCGGCGCGTCATAGACCAGCGGTTCTGCGTTTTGCGCCAGTTCGAGCCGAGATGGCCAGTTCCTGCATTGGCCATCTCGGATCAGACTGGCGCAAACCCGGTCGGGACGGTGCTGGGAGTCGACTCGGGCCGGTGCTCGCTGCCGGCCGGCCGTTCGGGCTCACCCTGGTGTCGAGGGCCCTGTTCACGAACTGAGCCCCCGAAACTCACCTGTGCTGCAACCGATAGTGCGAGGACGGCGTTCGGGCCGGAGCGTCGGACGGACGGCGGTCGGGCCGGAATGTCGAACGGACGGTCGACGAGGCAATCGCCTCCAGAATGCCCGAAGGGCCCGCAGCACAGTTGCTGCGGGCCCTTCGAGGTCGAATCTCAGTAGCGGTCGCGCGAACGATCGCGGTCACGCCCGCCGAACTTCTTGCCGCCGCCACGACGGTCGCCGCGGAAGTTGCGGTTGTCGCCGGGCTGCTTGTCGAAGTTGCGCTTCTTGAACGGGCGGCCCGGACGACCCGAATCGGGACGGATGTCGATCGGCCGACCCTGGATCTCGGTGTGCGCGAGCTTCTTGAGCACGCCCGGATCGAGATCCTGCGGCAGGTCGACGAGCGTGTGGTTCGACCGGATGTCGATGTGGCCGATCTGCTTCGAGGTGATGCCGCCCTCGTTCGCGATCGCACCGACGATCGACCCCGGCTGCACGCGCTCGTTGCGCCCGACTGCGAGACGGTAGGTGACCATGCCCTCGCGGCTGCGCGCCCCGCGCTCCCGGCCGGCTTGCCGTCGCGATCGCGGTCACGGCCCTGCTTGCCGCGGGTGGGCTCGGGCATCGGCTCGGCCTTGAGCGAGTTCGACTCGAGGAGGAGCGCGGCCAGCGCGGCCGCGATGTCCGTGGCCGGCACGTTGCGGCTGAGCTCGTACTGCTCGATGACGGTCGCGAGCTCGCTGAGCTCGGTCGTCGCCAGGGCGTCGTCGATGCGCTTGGTGAACTTCTCGACGCGCGTGTTCGTCAGCTCCTCGACGCTTGGCAGCGTCAGCGGTTCGACCTTCTGCTTCGTCGCGCGCTCGATCGAACCGAGCAGACGCTGCTCACGCGGGGTGATGAAGAGGATCGCCTCGCCGGAGCGGCCGGCACGACCGGTGCGGCCGATGCGGTGGACGTAGGACTCCGTGTCGTGCGGGATGTCGTAGTTGACGACGAGCGAGATGCGCTCGACGTCGAGACCGCGCGCGGCGACGTCGGTGGCGACGAGGATGTCGATCTTGCCCTCGCGCAGCATCTCGACGGTGCGCTCACGCGCCTGTTGCGGGATGTCGCCGTTGATCGCCGAGGCCTTGAACCCGCGGGCCCGCAGCTTCTCCGCGAGCTCCTCGGTGGCCTGCTTCGTGCGCACGAACATGATGATGCCGTCGTACTCCTCGACCTCGAGGATCCGGGTGAGGGCGTCGAGCTTGTGGGAGTGCTGGACCATGAGGTAGCGCTGGCGGATGTTCGACCCGGTCTGCGACTTCGCCGCGACCCTGACTTCTTCGGGATCGTTGAGGTACTTGCCGGTGAGGCGGTGGATCGAGGTCGGCATCGTCGCGGAGAAGAGGGCGACCTGGCGGGAGTCGCCGGTGGCGTTGAAGATCTCCTCGATGTCCTCGGCGAAGCCCATCTTGAGCATCTCATCGGCCTCGTCGAGCACGAGGTGCTGGAGGTTCTGGAGCTTGAGGGAACCCCGCTTGAGGTGGTCGATGACGCGCCCGGGCGTGCCGACGACGACCTGCGCACCGCGCTTGAGCCCGGCCAGCTGGGGGCCGTAGGACTGCCCGCCGTAGATCGGGAGCACGGAGAAGTCGTCGAGGTTCGTCGCATACGAGGTGAACGCCTCGGCGACCTGGAGCGCGAGCTCACGGGTGGGGGTGAGCACGAGGGCGAACGGGCCGTCCTCGGCGCGCCCCGCCTCGGCGAGGTGGGAGAGGACCGGCAGCGCGAACGCCGCGGTCTTGCCCGTTCCGGTCTGGGCGAGGCCGATGACGTCGCGGCCGTCGACGAGGGCGGGGATGGTCGCGGCCTGGATGGGGGAGGGGGACTCGTAGCCGAGCGCATCGACGGCGCGCAGCACCTCCGGGTGGAGGCCGAGTTCGGAGAAGGTCGGGGTGGATTCGGCGGACTGTTCGGACATGAGGTCTCACTCTCACTTGCGGCACACACTTGATCGCAGATGACTGAAGTGGCGATCTACCCTGCGGCCGCTTGTGCGATCATGTCTGGCAATCCGGGCCGGAACCGTACGCGTCATTCTCCAGGGCTTGTGCCGATGCACAGCCGTCGGTACGGAAGATAGGTTTGGGTGTGCCCCCAGTCTACCTTGCCGTCCCGCGCCGAGGCGGTCCCCAGTGGGCAGAGAAAGTGTGAGTTCCATCGCCAGCGGCCTGTGTCCGCGGCGGGGCGCGAACCGATAGGCTGGGGAGTCGTGCGCCACGGCAGCCGGCCGTCGGCGGCAAGGAGACCAAGGAGAGTCAATCGTGGCACAGTCCAAGCTGGATGCCGTCATCGCCCTCGCCAAGCGCCGGGGCTTCGTCTTCCAAGCCGGAGAGATCTACGGCGGTACCCGGTCGTCATGGGACTACGGTCCGCTCGGTGTCGAACTCAAGGACAACATCAAGTCGCAGTGGTGGCAGACCTTCGTCCGCGGACGTGAGGACGTCGTCGGCCTCGACTCCTCGATCATCCTGCCCAAGCGCGTGTGGGAGGCCTCGGGCCACGTCGAGACCTTCGTCGACCCCCTCGTCGAATGCCTCCACTGCCACCACCGGCACCGGGAGGACCACCTCGTCGAGGCCTACGAGGCCAAACACGGCAAGGCACCGGCCAACGGCATGGCCGACATCGTCTGCCCCGACTGCGGCACCCGCGGTCAGTGGACCGAGCCGCAGCAGTTCTCCGGGCTCGTCAAGACCTACCTCGGTCCCGTCGAGTCCGAGGCGGGCCTCCACTACCTGCGCCCGGAGACCGCGCAGGGCATCTTCGTCAACTTCAACAACGTCGTCACCGCTGCCCGGAAGAAGCCGCCGTTCGGCATCGGCCAGATCGGCAAGTCCTTCCGCAACGAGATCACGCCCGGCAACTTCATCTTCCGCACCCGCGAGTTCGAGCAGATGGAACTCGAGTACTTCGTCCACCCCGACGAGGCCGACTCGTTCTTCTCCACCTGGGTCGAGGACTGCTGGAACTGGTTCATCGGGCTCGGCATCGACGAGGCGAACATGCGCCGGTTCGACGTCCCCGAGGACGAGCGCGCCCACTACTCGGCGGGCACGATCGACATCGAGTACCGCTTCGGCTTCCAGGGGTCGGAATGGGGCGAGCTCATGGGCGTGGCCAACCGCACCGACTACGACCTCGGCACCCATTCCGAGGCCTCGGGCGCGAAGCTGCAGTACTTCGATCAGGCCAGCGGGGAGCGCTACACCCCGTACGTCATCGAACCCGCGTTCGGTCTCACCCGGTCGATGATGGCGTTCCTCGTCGACGCCTACACCGAGGACGAGGCGCCGAACACGAAGGGCGGCACGGACACCCGCATCGTCCTCCGCCTCGACCCGCGCCTGGCCCCGGTCAAGGCGGCGGTGCTGCCGCTGAGCCGCAACGAGAAGCTCACCCCGCAGGCCAAGGAGCTCGCCGCACAGCTGCGCAAGCGCTGGAACATCGACTTCGACGACGCCGGGGCCATCGGCCGCCGCTACCGTCGCCAGGACGAGATCGGCACGCCCCTGTGCATCACGTACGACTTCGACTCCCTCGACGACGGCGCGGTGACGATCCGCAAACGCGACGACATGAGCCAGGAGCGCGTGAGCCTCGACCAGGTCGAGGCCTACCTCGCTGAGCACCTCGGCGTCTGAGACCCATCGGCGTCTGAGACCCAACGGCGACTGAGACTTCAGCGTCAGCGGACGGGCACGGTCCCAGGCCCCTGCCCGTCCGCCTCGGCGATCGATGATCTCACCCGCCCCACCGGCAGCGACAGCGGCCCCGACACCTGGTCATGGTGTCGGGGCCGCTGTCGCTGCGTCACGCGCCGAGGTGGGCGATCAGAACATCGTCCACGCTTCCTTGAGGACGCTGCGGATGATCGATTCCATCTCGTCGAACTCCTTCTGACCGACGGTCAGCGGGGGCGAGAGCTGGATGACCGGGTCGCCGCGGTCGTCGGCACGGCAGTAGAGGCCGTTCTCGTACATCTTCGCCGAGACGAAGTTCTTGAGGATGCGCTCGGACTCCTCTTCGGTGAAGGACTCCTTCGTGTCCTTGTCCTTGACGAGTTCGATGCCGTAGAAGAAGCCCTCACCGCGGACGTCGCCGACGATCGGGAGGTCCTTGAGCTTCTCGAGCGTGAACTTGAACGCACCGGCGTTCTCGTGCACGTGGTCGTTGAGCTTCTCCTTCTCGAACACGTCGAAGTTCGCCATCGCGGCGGCACAGGCGACGGGGTGTCCGCCGAAGGTGTAGCCGTGGTAGAACGTCGCGTCGCCGTCGGGGCCGAAGGGCTCGAAGAGACGGTCCGAGGCGATCATCGCACCGAGCGGGGCGTACCCGGAGGTGATGCCCTTCGCCGAGGTGATGATGTCGGGGACGTAGCCGAAGTCGTTGCACGCGAACATGTCGCCGATGCGGCCGTAGGCGCAGATCGTCTCGTCGGAGACGAGGAGGACGTCGTTCTCGTCGCAGATCTCGCGCACCCGCTCGAAGTATCCGGGAGGCGGCGGGAAGCAGCCACCGGAGTTCTGCACGGGCTCGAGGAAGACGGCTGCCACGGAGTCGGCGCCTTCGAACTCGATCGCCTCGGCGATGCGGTCGGCCGCCCAGCGGCCGAAGGCCTTCTCATCGTGCGCGTACGGCTCGGGCGCACGGTAGAAGTTCGTGTTCGGGACCTTGTGGGCACCGGGGACGAGCGGGGCGAACTGCTCGCGCAGGCCCGGCAGGGACGTCACCGACAGCGCGCCGTGCGGGGTGCCGTGGTAGGCGGTGGCACGGGAGATGATCTTGTGCTTGCCGGGCTTGCCGGTGAGCTTGAAGTAGTTCTTCGCGAGCTTCATCGCCGATTCGACGGAGTCGCCGCCGCCGGAGGTGAGGAACACGCGGTTGAGGTCGCCGGGGGCGTAGCTCGCGAGACGCTCGGAGAGCTCGATGGCCTGCGGGTGCGCGAACGACCACAGCGGCATGAAGGGCAGCTGCATCGTCTGGTCGTACATCGCCTTGGCGATCTCCTCACGACCGTGCCCGACCTGGACGGTGAAGAGACCGGCGAGGCCGTCGAGGTACTTCTTGCCCTTGTCGTCGAAGATGTGGTGGCCTTCGCCGCGGGTGATGATCGGTGCCTGTCCGCCGTTGAACAGGGCCTGGTGCGGTGCCATGTGCATCCACACGTTGTTGCGCACGGCTTCCTGATACGGAGTGCCGGCTCTGGTGACATTGTCTGTCATCGTGTCCCCCAATTGTATTTTTGCTTTTCGAGTGAGAGGTACATGAAGAGCTCCGTGTCGACGACGGCGTCGATCGACCGGAGTTCTCGGTTGACGAAATCGATGAGGTGTCGGTCCGATTCGCAGACGATCTCCACAAGGAGGTCGAACGACCCCGCGGTGACGACGAGATAGTCGATCTCGTCATACCCGTGCAGCCTGTCGGCGACCTTCGAGATGTCCCCGCGGACCTTCACGCCCACCATGGCCTGTCGGGCGAAGCCGAGACTGAGCGGGTCGGTCACGGCCACGATCTCCATCACGCCGGATTCGATGAGCCGTGACACCCGCTGCCGCACGGCCGCCTCGGAGAGTCCGACGGACTTGCCGATGGCAGAGTAGGACTTGCGTCCGTCGTGCTGGAGTTCGACGATGATCGCCTTGGACTTCTCGTCGAGGTTGCCCAGGCGGTGACTGCTGACGCTCGGCAGCGAGTGGGTCATTCTTCACCTCCGTGATGTGAGTCTCAGACCAACCTACCATCGATTCAGTCGGAATGCGTAGTCCTGTTTGCGGATTCAGTTGATTTTCTTGAACTTTCATTCTGTATCCGTCATGAACGGGAAGCAGGCGGGCGTGGTGACGGGCTGGCTCGTGCTCGGGTGCCGGCGGGACCGGGCACCGGCCGCCTCGGTGCCGGTCCGCGCGCGCCTCATTGACACCGTGTGAGGCGGATCACCAGACTGGGCGCATGAATGAGGGTGAGCTGTTCTCCGGTCGCGCCGACCGGCGCGCCGATGTGCAGGGGATGCGTCCGGGCGCCGAGCAGGGAGGTGCGGGGGCCGAGGTCCGGTCGCGTCCGCAGCCCTATCCCGGAGAGGTCGACACGATCGGTGCGAAGCATCTCGGGTTCGCCCCCGAGGAGTACCTCGCTCGCATCGCAGCGGTGCGCGGGCGGATGAGCGACCAGGGCCTGTCGGCGCTCATCGTCACCGATCCGGCGAACATCTACTACCTCACCGGCTACAACGCGTGGTCGTTCTACACTCCGCAGCTGCTCTTCGTCCCCTCCTCGGGTCCGCTCACGCTCTTCATGCGCGATATGGACGCCCGTGGGGCCACGCACACCTCGTGGCTGCCGCCGGAGGACATCGTCGGCTACCCCGAGCGCTATGTGCAGCGTCCGCACATCCACCCCTTCGACTGGGTCGCCTTCGCCCTGCGCCAGCGGTGGGAGGTCGCCCGCGCTTCCACCTCGCCCGTCGGCGTCGAGATGGACTCGCACTTCTTCTCCCCGCGGGCCTTCCGCGCACTCGTCAACGGGGTCCCCGAATGGCGCCTCGTCGATTCGTTCGAACTCGTCAACTGGATCCGGGCGATCAAATCCCCGGCCGAACTCGCGCTCATGCACCGGGCCGCCGAGGTGACGACCGCGGCGATGACCGCGGCCCTCGAGTCGATCGCCGAGGGCGTGGGCCAGCACGAGGTCGCCGCCGCGATCGCCGCCGCGCAGATCCGCGGCAACGATGCCGCCTGGGGTGACTACCCGGCGATCGTGCCCCTCATGCCCACCGGAGAGAGCGCCGACACCCCGCACCTGACGTGGACCGACAGAGTGTTCGCAACGGATGAGTCCGTGAGCATCGAGCTCGCCGGAGTCCACCGCCGCTACCATGTCCCGCTCGCCCGGACAGCGGTCGTCGGCCGTCCGAAGCAGGAGCTCGTCCGTCTCGAGGGGGTCGTCGCCGAGGCGCTGGCAGCCGTCCTCGATGTCGCCCGACCCGGGGTGCCCACCGCGGAACTCGCACGGACCTGGAATCGGTCGCTGGCTCTGCACGGACTCGAGAAGCCGAGCCGCCTCGGCTATTCGATCGGCATCGGCTACCCGCCGGACTGGGGCGAGCGGACGATCTCGATCCGCACCGAGGACGATCAGATCCTCGAAGCGGGGATGGCCTTCCACCTCATCTGCGGCATGTGGATGAACGGCTACGGCTACGAGCTCTCCGAATCGATCCTCATCACCGACTCCGGTGCTGACACGTTCACCGCGTTCCCGCGCGAGCTCATCCGCCTCTGATCGGTCAGCTGCGCCTCTGATCGGTCCGAGGCGCACCTGATGGGTGAGTGCCGCACCTGATCGGTCAGGGCTCCTCTGACGGTTCAGTGCCGGAGCGCCGAGGCGGCCGATCCCGCGGGGGCATCGGACCGGCGAGGTCGACGATCTGCCGGACCACCTCGGCGAGGGACCGGCGGACCACCTCGGCGGAGAGCTGTGCACTGGTCATCGATGCCCGCACGCGATCCCTCGCTGCCGACAGGCACCTCAACGTCGACCGGCACCTCGAGCGGCGGAGTCGACCGGCCCCTTGAGCCATAATGACCACCGTGCACGGGTAGTTTTCGGCGCTCCGCGGTGGGGATACGCAGCTCCGGGTGCCTGTCGGCGCCTCGGGTTGTGGGTGGGGCTGAGGGTGGTGTGTGGGGCTGAGGGTGGCGCGGGGGTGATGTGGCAGTCGGGCAGGCCCGGGTAGCCGGCGCCGAGGCGGTTGCCCCGCTTACGCGAGGAACTGGAGCCAGAGGCCGATGGCGAGGGTGTTGAGGCCGACGATGAGGAACGCCCGGCTGAGCACCCACGACCCGTCCCGAGCATCGGCGGCCCCGGCGCCGGAGAGCTGGACGGCCATCGCGACCCGCGGCGGAGCGGCGAGCGCCGCCAGCGATCCCGCGGCGTTGCCTGCGGCGACGGCGGTCAGCGGCCCCGCTGCCGTTCCCTCACCGGCGACGGCGAGGGTGCTCGCGAACATCGCGTTGCTGCCCGTGTTCGACCCGGTGAGCACGGCGCCGATCGTCGACAGCCACGGAGCGAGCACGAGGAGCCCCGTGGGCAGCAGGTCCCCGAACGCCGTGCTCATCCCCGAGGTCGTCATCACCCAGCCCATGAGCATGAACGCCGCCGTCGCCGCCCCGATCGGCACCCATGCGCGCACCGCGCGGACGATGACCGGGCGCAGCGGCGGGGGAGATGACGCACCGTCGCTGCGCTCATCCGTCGATTCGTCGACCCTGGGACTATCCGTCGATCCGGCACCCCTCTGCCCATTCTTCGCCCCGCGGGTCCGCGAGAGCGCAGCGACGAGGCAGGCGACGGCCAGCCAGAACGGGGGAGAGGCGAGACTCTCCATGAGCGGAGACGGGAACACGGCGAGAAGCTCCCGCGCGGCGAGGATGCCGAGGGTGAGAACGCCGTAGGGCAGGACCGCGCGCCCGAGCGCCGCGGTGACTGCGGCGAAGCGGGCGCGGACCGCCAGGGGCACGCCGAGGCCGACGATGACGACGAGGGACCCGATGATGCCGGCCGGCGCCATGCCGAGAAGACGGTTGGCGAGGAGGATTCCGCCCCACAGCAGACCGGCGGCACCGATCATCCCGAGTGCGCTGCCGAGGCGGGGACGCATGAGGACGAGAACCGAGCAGAGGACCACGGCCACCGGGATCGCGTTCACCCAGGCCGTCGACAGACCGAGCGCATCGACGTCGAAGCCGGCGAGCGCCGCCGCCACCGTCGTGCCCGGTCCGAGCGCACCCCACGGGACCGCGACGAGACCGAGGAGCCCGAGGAGCGCCGAATGCCGCAGCGAACAGCCGAGATGCCGGAGGATCGGCACACCGATCGTCACGCCGATGCCGAAGCCCGTGACGGATTCGGCGAAGGGGACGAGGCCGAAGACGACGAGGGCGACGCCGAGGGACCGGCTGGGCACCATCGACTCGACACTCGCGGAGATCGTCCGCATCGCGCCCGTGGCCTCGAGGATCCCGGCGAGCATCATCCCGAAGAGGAGGATGAGCACCACCTCGGCGATGAGGGGGAAGTAGTCGCCGGCGGCCTGGGTGATGACGGGGAGGGGAGTGGGGAAGGCGAGGACCGCACAGAGGCCGGCACCGGCGAGTCCGGCCACCGCGGAGACCCACGTCGGCGCGCGGAAGGCGAGGAGCGCGACGGCGAGGAGAATGGGGACGAACGCGAGGAGACCGGTCATAATCACTTTTAATGGATTGAGATCTACTATCTGAGATTACATTAGGATGTCATCATGGCGAAGTCAGAGGATCCCGGGGCGCGGGTGTTCGGGGCGCGCATCCGGGCTCGCCGCAAATACAGCAACCTCACCCTCAACGAGCTCGCGATCCGCGCCGGCATCTCCCGCGCCGCACTGTCGAAGATCGAACGCGGTGAGCAGGACACCTCGGTGTCCAACGCCATGGGGCTCTCCCGCGCGCTCGGCGTCGACGTCGGCGAGCTCCTCGCCGAACCCGAGGTGCTCGTCACCCCGGCCGATGCGATCGTCCCGCACGCGACGTACGGTCCCGGCACCTGGCGCCGCGACCTGCCCTCGCCGAGTGAGAACATCGAGGTCATCCACTACTCGCTCGAACCCCGCAGCGAGACCTCGCCGTTCGCCGCCCACCGCTCGGGATCCCGGGAGACCTTCTTCGTCCTCGCCGGCACCGTCGAGATCGTCACGATCGACCGCCGCACGATCCTGCGCGCCGGCGACTGCGCACAGGCCCCTGGCGATGTGCCCCACCAGCTCGCCAACCCCAGCGACCGGTCGGCAGAGCTCATGCTCATCATCACCTGAGCCGGGTCCTCAGTCGCACCGAGTCTTCACCGCAGCTGTCGGCCGGGACCGGTCGACCGCCTCGGCGACCTTGACGCACCGGAGGCGACTCGGGCATCCTTGTGAGGTCCCACAGTCGAGTGAAGGCAGCGCCTGAGAATGAAGTGACACCTCATTTCCGCACCCGCGGGTGATTCGGACCCGCACCGCACCGCGTGCACGAAATGAGATCACTGATGCCCTCTGCCATCACCCTGTCCGGACTCGGATACCGCCTCGGCGACGATACCGAGATCCTCACCCACCTCACCGCCACGATCCCACTGGGACTCACCGGCCTCGTCGGTGACAACGGGATCGGCAAATCCACTCTCGCCCGGCTTCTCACCGGCGCGCTCGCCCCCACCACGGGGACCGTCACCGGTGCCGCCGGCGCCGTCCACATCGACCAGCTGCTGCCGCACACCGACGACCGCGTCGACGCGATCCTCGGCATCGCCGGCATCCGCACGAGCCTGCATCGCGCGCTGCACGGCGAGGCCGGACCAGCCGACTTCGACATCATCGGGGAGGACTGGGACATCGAGGAGCGGGCCCTGTCCGCCCTCGCCGAGGTGGGGCTCACCCTCTCCGCGGACGACCTCGACCGGCAGGCTGCGACGTTCTCCGGCGGGGAGGCGATGCGGATCGGTCTCGCCCGCGCGGCGATGGTCGGGTCCTCATGGCTCATCCTCGACGAGCCGAGCAACAACCTCGACGCGGCGGGCCGGGCCCTGCTCACCGAGCTGCTCGCGCGGCGGTCCGGGCCCACCCTCGTCATCTCCCACGACCGCGAGCTCCTCGACTCGATGACGACGATCGTCGAGATGACCGACCAGCTGCGCGTCTACGGCGGGAACTACACCGCATACGAGGAGATGGTCGCCGCCGAGGAGGAGGCGAAACAGGCGCGGCTGACCGACGCGAAGAAGGCCCACGCGATCGAGAAGCGCCAGCGCATCGACCTCGAGACCACCCTGGCGCGTGCCGACCGGAAGGCCGCGAAGGACAAGGCGAGCAAACGCCGACCGAAGATCGTCATGAACGGCCTCACCGACTTCGCGCAGAAGTCGGCGGCCAAACGGCGCGGGGACAAGGCCGCCGACGAGGCTGCGGCCGCCGCTGCCGTGCAGACCGCGAAGGACGCCCTGCGCCGGGACTCCTCGATCACCCTCCACCTGCCCGAGACCGAGGTCCATCCGAGCAGGCGCGTCCTCGAGGTGCGCCCGAGCGCTCTCGAGCGGCCGCGGGAGATCGTCGGACCGGAGCGGATTCGGCTCACCGGGCCCAACGGCGCGGGGAAGTCGACTCTCCTCGCCGCCGTCCGCGGCACCGCGCAGACCGGTGGCAGCGCCGCCGGTCGCGTGGGGAGCGACCACGGAGACCGCGGCCGGTTGGGCAGCGGCGGCTCGGGGAGCGGTGGCCTTGTCGACGCGCTCTTCCCCGGCCTCAGTGTGCAGGTGTCCGTGCCGATCGGCCACCTCGACCAGCAGTACCGCCTGCCCGCCGAGGTCAGCGTCATGGAGGCGGTGCGCCGGCCGAACCCCGGGCTTGAGAAGCACCGCGTCCACGAGGTGCTCGCCGCCATGGGCCTGCGCGCCGAGCGGACCGCGCAGCTGTGCGGCACGCTCTCGGGTGGGGAGCGCTTCCGTGTCGCGCTGGCCGCGACCCTGCTCTCCGACCCGGCCCCGCAGCTGCTCATCCTCGACGAACCCGGCAACAACCTCGACGTGTCCTCGCAGCGGGCGCTCACCTCGGCGCTCGAGGGATACGGGGGAGCGATGCTCGTCGTCACCCACGACGACCGCCTCGCCGCCGAACTCCGCCTCGACGCCGTCTGGGACGTGCGGGACCTGCGCGGGGAGGACGACCGGTGACCAGGGAATATGCCGCACCACCTCGGTGTTGCGGGTCTGTGAGCAAGGGTACGATGCTCGATTTGGCAGGCTTTGGGATAATGGCATGGTGAGTGTCATCAGCCCCAGCCCAGAATCCACCGCCCAGACCGTCAAGCCGCTGCGCATCGGTCCCATCGAGCTGTCCTCCCCGGTCGTGCTCGCACCGATGGCGGGGATCACGAACACCGCGTTCCGGCGGCTGTGCCGCGAGTACGGGGCAGGGCTCTACGTCACCGAGATGGTCACCTCCCGCGCGCTCGTCGAGCGCAGCCCCAAGAGCATGCGCATCATCCACCACGAGCCGTACGAGACTCCGCGCTCCGTGCAGCTCTACGGCGTCGACCCGGTGACGATCGGGCAGGCCGTGCGGATGCTCGTCGACGAGGACCGCGCCGACCACATCGACCTCAACTTCGGCTGCCCGGTCCCCAAGGTCACCCGCAAGGGCGGCGGCTCGGCCCTGCCGTGGAAGAAGGACCTCTTCGAAGCGATCGTCACGACCGCCGTCGAGGAGGCCGACCGCGGCGGCATCCCGCTGACGGTGAAGATGCGCAAGGGCATCGACGCCGACCACCACACCTACCTCGACGCCGGGGAGACCGCGCGCAACGCCGGGGTCGCCGCGATCGCGCTCCACGGGCGCACGACTGCCGACCTCTACTCCGGGACCGCGGACTGGGACTCGATCGCCCGACTCAAGGACCACCTCGGCGACACCGTTCCCGTGCTCGGCAACGGCGATATCTTCTCCGCCGAGGATGCGCTCGAGATGATGCGCACGACCGGCTGCGACGGGGTCGTCATCGGCCGCGGATGCCAGGGCCGGCCGTGGCTGTTCGGCGATCTTGCGAACGCTCTCAACGGCAGTGCCGATCGTCATCGTCCCGGACTCGCCGAGGTGGCCCGTGCGGTCCGTCTCCACGGCGAATACCTCGTCGACTACTACGGCGAGGAGTTCTACGGGGTGCGCGACCTGCGCAAGCACATCGCGTGGTACTTCAAGGGCTACCCTGTCGGCGGCGACCTGCGCAGCCGGCTGGCCATGGTCTCCTCACTCGCCGAACTCGACGCACTGCTCGCCGAACTCGACGACGCCCCCTACCCGGGCGAGGCCGCCGAGGGCTCGCGCGGGCGGACCACCCGCCCCAAGCGCCCCCACCTGCCCGAGGGCTGGCTCGACTCCCGCGTCTTCGACGAGAGCGGCTCCGCCGACCTCGCCGAGGCCGAACTCGACGTCTCGGGAGGATGAGGATGCCCACCGACACCTCCGCACGCATCGCCCGGGCCTCGGGCAGCGTCGCGGACTACTCGCCGCGCGACGAGGAGCGCTGGGTCATCGAACCGGCGAAGAACCCGCGCCGCTCGGCCTTCCAGCGTGATCGGGCGCGGGTCCTCCACTCCTCGGGGCTGCGCCGCCTCGGAGCGAAGACGCAGGTCGTCTCGCCCGGCACCGACGACTTCGTCCGCACCCGGCTCACCCACTCCCTCGAAGTCGCGCAGGTCGGACGCGAACTCGCCCGCTACCTCGGCTGCGATCCCGACATCGTCGACACCGCCTGCCTGAGCCACGACCTCGGGCATCCGCCCTTCGGCCACCACGGTGAGACGATCCTCGACCGGCTCTGCGCCGACATCGGCGGGTTCGAGGGCAACGCGCAGACCCTGCGCCTCGTCACCCGGATCGAACCGAAGGTCATCGCCCCCGACGGCCGCCCGGCCGGACTCAACCTCACCCGGGCCAGCCTCGATGCGCTGACGAAGTATCCGTGGCCGCGCGCCGAGGCCGCGGCGGGGCGACGCGACTCCGGGGTGCGGAAGTTCGGCGTCTACGACGACGACCTCGCCGTCTTCGACTTCTACCGGGACGGGGTCGACAACGGCCGCCGCTGCCTCGAAGCGCAGGTCATGGACTTGGCCGACGACATCTCGTACTCCGTCCACGACGTCGAGGACGCCGTCGTCGCCGGGCACCTCCGCCTCGGCGAGTTCGCCGACGAGGTCCGCCGCCTCGAGCTCTTCGAGATCACCCGCCAGTGGTACCTGCCCGAGACCGACGACGCGGAGATGGACAAGGCGCTCACCCGACTGCAGGCCGCCGCGTACTGGCCGGACGAGGACTTCGACGGGTCACGCCGGGCCCAGGCGGCGCTCAAGCACATGACGAGCCAGCTCATCGGCCGCTTCGTCGGGGCCGCGGAGGCGGCCACCCGTGAGGAGTACGGCTGGGAGCCGCTCAACCGCTACGCCGCCTCCCTCGTCGTGCCCGAGTCCACGGCCGTCGAGATCGCCGTGCTCAAGGGCATGGCGACGCTGACCGTCATGGTCGCCGAGGACCGCCTGCGCCTCCACGACATCCAGGACACCGTCATCACGAGCCTCGCCGACTGGTACGACGCCCACCCCGACGGGCTCGACCCGATGTTCGCCGCCGACCACGCCGAGGCCGCCGACGACGCGGCCCGGCTGCGGGTCATCGCCGACCAGATCGCCTCGCTGACCGACCATTCGGCGTGGACGCTCTACCATCGGATCCAGGCGGGGGCGGGGGACCGGCTCTAGACCATGGCGGGACTCATCAAGCGCGAGGACATCGACGAACTGCGCTCGCGCACGCGCATCGACGAGGTCGTCGGAGAGTTCGTCACGCTCAAGACCGCGGGCATCGGCTCCCTCAAGGGACTGTGCCCCTTCCACGACGAGAAGACCCCGTCGTTCCATGTCCGCCCGCAGGTCGGCATGTACCACTGCTTCGGCTGCGGGGAGTCCGGCGACGTCTTCACCTTCCTCCAGAAGGTCGAACAGCTCAGCTTCGTCGAGGCCGTCGAGATGCTCGCCGGCCGCATCGGCATGCACCTGCGCTACGAGGACGGCAAGGGACCCGACCGGGAGCAGGCGAGCAGGCGGCAGCGCCTCCTCGAGATGCACGAGGTCGCCGAGCGGTTCTTCGCCACAGCGCTGTCCGAGAAGGCCGGGCAGATCGCGCGCGACTTCCTCGCCGCGAAGGGCTTCCCTCCCGGTGAGCACCCCCGCTTCGGCGTCGGCTTCGCTCCGAAGTCGTGGGATGCCCTGACCGGTCATCTGCGCCGGGCCGGCTTCAGCGATGAGGAGATCCTCGCCGCGGGCCTGGCCAGCGAGGGCAGCCGCGGCATCTACGACCGGTTCCGCGGACGCGTGATGTGGCCGATCAGGGACATGACGGGACGGACGATCGGCTTCGGGGCCCGCCGGCTCTTCGACGACGATCAGGGGCCGAAGTACCTCAACACCCCGGAGACCGCGCTCTACCACAAGAACCAGGTGCTCTACGGCCTCGATCTCGCCAAGCGCGACATCGCGAAGACCAAGCGCGTCGTCATCGTCGAGGGCTACACCGACGTCATGGCCGCTCAGCTCTCCGGCGTCACCCAAGCGGTGGCGACGTGCGGCACCGCCTTCGGCGCCGAGCACGTCAAGATCGTCCGTCGGCTCTTGGGCGACGACCCCAGCGGGCAGGTGATCTTCACCTTCGACGGCGACGAGGCCGGGCAGAAGGCGGCGCTCAAGGCGTTCGAATTCGAGTCCGAGTTCACCGCGCAGACCTTCGTCGCCGTCGAACCCTCGGGTCTCGACCCCAACGATCTGCGGCTGGAGAAGGGCGACGGCGCGATCCGCGAGCTCATCGAGGGCCGCAAACCGCTCTTCGAGTTCGTCATCACCACCGCGATCGGGCAGTTCGACCTCGACACCGTCGAGGGGCGGATCGCTGCGGTCAAGGCCAGCGCCGAGGTGCTCGCGGGGATCCGCGATCGCAACAGTCTCAGCCACTACCACCGGTTCGTCGCCGGGCGCATCGGCGTCGACATCGACGAGGTCGAGGCGGCCGTGAAGACCGCTCGGAGGAATCCGCGCGCGACCGGAGCCGACCGCGGCCGTTCGACCCAGGGGCCCGGACAGACCGCCGGACCGCGCCAGGGTCAGGGTGCGGGCCCGGGTCGCGGCCAGGCTGCGGGCCCAGGGCGCCAGTCCCACCCCGGGCAGCGGCGCGAGCAGGCGCCCCCGCCCGCCGGCGAGGGCCGTCCCACCGGCGGTGGACGGCAGCAGGCGAACCCGACCGCTGACGATGCGGGCATCGAGTACGTCTACGACGAGCGTCCCGACGTCTCCGATCTCTCCGCACCGATCACCCCGACGCGGCTGAAGACGGAGAAGGGCGCCCTCATGGTCGCTCTCCAGCACCCCGAGTTCGTCAATGCCAAGCTCTTCGACTCCCTGTCGGAGAAGGCCTTCGACCATCCCGGCCACCGTCAGATCCAGGCGGCGCTCAAGCAGGCCGGCGGTCTGCGCGCGGCCGCCGCGGCCCCCGGCCGGTGGCGAGACCGTCATGGAGGCCGCCGGCGACGACCTCGGACCCGACGTCGCCCGCCTCCTCGTCACGCCGCTGCCGGTGTCCGAAGGGGTGAGCGCGGAGAAGTTCGCGCAGGGAATCGTCGCGAAGCTCTTCGACTACGACCTCGAGCGCATCGCCAAGGAGCTCCACTCGCGCCTGCAGCGTCAGAGCGCAGGCGATGCCGAGGCGCAGACCGCGCTGCTGCGCCAGCTCCAGGTCCTCGAGCAGCATCGTGTGCGGCTGCGCGAACTCATGACCTGAGGTCCCGCCCCGCCGAGGCGGCGGAACCTGGCGGGTCAGCCTCGGGAGTGAAATACTGCACAGATGCAATTTTGCAGTTGATGAAAAGTTGCATCTAGTGCAGAATTATTCGCATGGCCGAGAACGAATCGCTGCGGACGCGGAAAGCGCGCGAGACCCGCACCGCCATCCATGAGGCGGCGCTCACGCGCGTCCTCGACGAGGGACTCGAAGCGACGACGGTGGCGAACATCGCCGCCGACGCCGGCGTGTCCCCGCGGACGTTCTTCAACTACTACGCGACGAAGGAAGACGCGATCGTCGGCCTCGACGTCGCGAACATCGACGACCAGCTCGTCGCCGACTACGTCGAATCCGACTCCGGCTTCGACACGCTCGCCGAGGACACGGCGAACTTCGTGCGCGAAGCACTCCTCATCGGCACCGAACCCGGACTCTCGAGTCGCAGGCGCGAGCTCTTCGTCGCCTATCCGGAGCTCGTGGGCCGACGCTTCGACCAGGTCGAGGCGCTCGAGGAGCGGGTGTCCGAATACGTGCTCGCCCGGCTCCGGTTCCTCGGACAGGAGTTCTCGACCGAGGACTCGGCATGGCGCAGCGCCCGGATGCTCACCCAGATGTGCATGGTGCCGCTCCACCATGCGATCCGCGTCGTCAAGCACTCACCGGAACTCGTCGTCGACGAGGAGAGCACCCAGAGGATCTACGACGATTCCCTCGGGCTCTTCCTCAAGGTGCTCGAGAGGCTGCGATGAGGGCATGACGCCGCACCGCGGTCACGGAGGCGCCGACGACGGAGACCATTGCGCTGAGAGAACAGATGAGGGAAGAATGAGGGCCGAGAGCCAGGACATGACACAGACAGCCGCAGAACCTGAGAACCACACCAATGACGCCGCCCCGATGACGACCTCGGCGATCATTCTCCTCTTCGTGGGATTGATGATCGCGATGTTCATGTTCTCCCTCAACCAGACCGTGCTCGCCACGGCCCTGCCGACGATCGTCGGCGAACTCGACGGCGTCGACCAGATGCTGTGGGTGTCGACGGCCTTCATGCTCGCCTCGACGATCATGATGCCGATCTACGGCAAGGTCGGCGACCTCTTCGGCCGCAAGCCGCTGTTCATGTTCGCGATCAGCTGCTTCCTCGCCGGCTCCGTCTTCGCCCTCCTCGCCCAGGACATGTCGCTGCTGATCTTCGGCCGGGTCCTCCAAGGCATCGGCGGCGGGGGCATGATGATCCTCTCGCAGTCGATCATCGCCTCCGTCGTCCCTCCGCGCGAGCGCGGCAAGTACATGGGCATCATGGGCTCGGCCTTCGCGGTGTCCTCGGTCGCCGGCCCCCTCATCGGCGGGTGGCTGACGGAGGGCCCCGGCTGGCGCTGGGCGTTCGCGATCAACTTCCCGCTCGGGATCATCGCCCTCATCGCCGCTGCCGTCTTCCTCAAGATCCCCAAGCAGACCCACGGTCCGCGGCCGAAGATCGACGTCGGCGGCATGGCGCTCATCTCCGTCATCACCTCGTGCATCGTCCTCGTCTCCGCGTGGGGCGGACACGACTACGCGTGGGGCTCGTGGCAGATCAACGGCCTCATCGTCGTCGGGGCGCTCGCGATCATCGCGTTCGTCATCGTCGAGGCGAAGGTGAGCGAACCGGTCATCCCGCTGTGGCTGTTCAGGAACCGCGACTTCCTCCTCTCGACGATCGCCGGTCTCTTCATCGGCGTGAGCATGTTCGGCGTCCTGTCCTACATGCCGACCTACCTGCAGATGGTCCACGGCATCGACGCGACCGTCGCCGGACTCATGATGGTCCCGATGATGGGCACGATGCTCATCTCCTCGACGCTGACCGGCTTCGTCGTCGCCCGCACCGGCAAGTACAAGCGCTACCCGCTCACCGGCATCCTCCTCATCGGAGTCTCGCTCATCCTGCTCTCGACGCTCGAAGCCGACAGCCCGGTGTGGGAGCCGATGGTCGGACTCGCCCTGCTCGGCCTCGGTCTGGGACTGAGCATGCAGATCCTCGTCCTCGTCGTCCAGAACGCCTTCCCCGTCGAGATGGTCGGCACGGCGACGGCGTCGAACAACTACTTCCGCCAGGTGGGCGCGACGCTCGGCATGGCGTTCATCGGCTCGGTGTTCACCCAGCGCCTGCTCGAGAACATCGAGTCCGGCATCCGCAGCCTCGCCGCCTCGAACCCGAACGTCGAGCTGCCGCAGATCTCGTCGACCGGGCTGACCCCGCAGATCGTCGGCGACCTGCCCGAACCGATCCACACGCTCATCATCACCGCGTACAACGACGCGCTCGTCCCGCTCTTCCTCTGGGTCGCGCCGCTGGCGTTCCTCGGCTTCGTCATCCTCCTCTTCCTGCCGAACACGCCGCTGGCGTCGACGCTGAAGAGCCAGGATGCCGCCGCCCGTGAGCATGTCGTCACCCACGAACACGCCGCCGAGGTGCCCGTCGACGCCGATTCCTCGCTGCGGGAGCCATCCGATAGTCTGGCTGTGCCGCTGACCACGAAGGACTCCACGGATGACGACACTGACGATTCTCAACCCGCCAGGCAGCCCGGTTCCCGACCGGCTCACTGAGCTCGGCCGCCGTGACGACGTCGACGTCCGCATCGTCACGGCCGACCGCCTCGGCGAGGCCCTGCCCGGCACCGAGGTGCTCCTCCTCTGGGACTACTTCTCCACCGCGCTCACCGAGGTCTTCGACGCAGCCGACGAGCTGCGCTGGATCCATGTCGCGGCCGCCGGTGTCGATGCGCTCCTCTTCGACGAGCTCATCGCCTCCGAGGTCGTCGTCACGAACGCCCGCGGAGTCTTCGACCGGCCGATCGCCGAGTTCGTCCTCAGCTTCGTCCTCATGCACGCGAAGTCGGCGCTCGGCTCGCTCGCCGACCAGCGGGAGCACCGGTGGAACCGGCGCTCGACCCGTGACCTCGCCGGCACGCGGGCCCTCATCGTCGGCACCGGGTCGATCGGTCGGGAGATCGCCCGCGTGCTGCGCGCCCTCGGCGTCGACGTCAGCGGGGCGGGCAGTCGTGCGCGCACCGGAGATGCCGACTTCGGCGACGTCATCGACTCCGCCGACCTCGCCGCGCATCTGACCGGGGTCGACTGGGTCATCGACGTCGCCCCGCTCACCGACCGCACCGCGGGTCTCTTCGACGCCGAGGTGTTCGCGGCGATGGAGCCGCACGCGTTCTTCGTCAACGTCGGCCGCGGGGCGACCGTCGACACCGATGCCCTCGTCACCGCGCTGGAGACCGGGGCGATCGCCGGCGCCGGCATCGACGTCGTCGATGTCGAGCCGCTGCCGGCCGACCACCGGCTGTGGGAGGCACCGAGCGTCATCATCACCCCGCACATGTCCGGTGACACCGAGGGCTGGCGCGAGCGGCTCCTCGATCAGTTCCTCGACCTCTTCGAGACCTATCGGGCCGGCCGCCCCTTCGCCCACACCGTCGACAAGGAAGCAGGGTACGTCCGATGAGCACCGCTGAGGTCCCCGACGACCGGGCCTTCCTCGCCCGCACCCTCTCCGACCTCGTCGCGATCCGCCGGGCCCGCCTGCTGAGCATGCTCGTGCTGGCGATGGCGATGCTCGTCGCGGGCCTCGGCGCGGCTCTGCAGGCCCAGGGGGAGCGGGTCGATGCCGTGCTGCTCTTCTCGGCGTTCAGCCTCATCATGATCGGCATCGTCTGCGCCCTCGGCGCGCTCGTCGCATGGACCCGGCTGCGCCGCGACATCCTCGACTCCGTGGCGGCGAGACGGCCGGCGAGCACCCGGGCCCCGCGGTCGAAGGGCGGGGGCATGGCGGTGGCGATCGCGTTCGTCGTCCTCGGGATCCTGCTCGGCTTCCTGCTCGTCCCCGAGACGCCCATCCTCGCCGGTGCCGTCGTCCTGTCCTGCCTGCTGCTCGCGTGCCTCGGTCCGATCTGGGCCCATGAGCTCTCGACCGGCGATGACCGTCTCGCGTTCATGCTCGCCGAGGACGACGACCTCGCCTCCCGGTTCGCGACATTCACCCCGATCTGGCTCCACGACGCGATGGAGACCGAACGCGCAACCCGCGAGGACCGCTGAGGGACCGACCGCCTCGGCGCGGACCCGATCCCACCGCGCACTGCCCGCCGCCCACTGCGCACTGCGCACTGAGCACCGCGGACCGCGCTGTGCGCACTGCGCACCGCAGACGACGAAGCGCCCCCGTCCGAGAGGTCGGGGGCGCTTGCCGGTCGCTGACTCAGCGCAGCGGGATCAGTTCGCTGCCGCGGGGAACGACGGGGTGTCGACGTCGGCCATCTCCGCCACGCAGCGGATGACCTGGTGGCTGTAGCCGAACTCGTTGTCGTACCACACGTAGACGACGACGCGGTCCTCGTCGACGATCGTGGCCAGACCGTCGACGACACCCGCGCGCCGCGAGCCGACGAGGTCGGTCGAGACGAGCTCGGGGGAGGCGACGTAGTCGACCTGGTTGCGCAGCGGCGAGTTCATCGAGGTCTCGCGGAGGAACCCGTTGAGCTCGTCGACGGTCGTGGGATTCTCGAGGTTGAGGTTGAGGATCGCCATCGACACGTTCGGGGTGGGCACGCGGATCGCGTTGCCCGACAGCTTGCCCTTGAGTTCCGGCAGCGCCTTGGCCACGGCCTTCGCCGCACCCGTCTCCGTGAGCACCATGTTCAGACCCGCCGCACGTCCGCGACGCGACCCCTTGTGGAAGTTGTCGATGAGGTTCTGATCGTTGGTGAACGAGTGCACCGTCTCGACGTGGCCGTTGCGGACGCCGAAGCGGTCGTTGAGCGCCTTGAGCACCGGGGTGATCGCGTTCGTCGTGCACGAGGCCGCCGAGAGGATCGTGTCGGCGTCGGTGATGTCATGCGAGTTGACGCCGAAGACGATGTTCTTGATGTCGCCCTTACCGGGAGCGGTGAGGATGACCTTCGCGGCGCCCTTGGACTGCAGGTGCTTCGACAGGCCCTCTTCGTCGCGCCACTTGCCGGTGTTGTCGACGATGATCGCGTTGTCGATGCCGTACTCGGTGTAGTCGACCGTCGAGGGATCATCGGAGTAGATGACCTGGATGAGGGTGCCGTTGGCGAGGATCGTGTTGTTCTCCTCGTCGACGACGATGCTGCCGTCGAACTTCCCGTGCACTGAGTCGCGGCGCAGCAGGGAGGCGCGCTTGACGATGTCGTTCTCCCCGCCCTTGCGCACGACGATGGCGCGCAGGCGCATGCCGGTGCCGCCGGAGCGCTCGATGAGGATGCGGGCGAGCAGACGTCCGATGCGTCCGAAGCCGTAGAGGACGACGTCGCGCGGCTCCGCCGCGGAGGACTCGCTGCCGATGACCGACGCGAGCTCCTCGGCGAGGAACTCCGCGGTCGATGCGGACTGCTCATCGCGCTTGACGATGAGGCGACCGAGGTCGATGCGCGCCGCGCTGAGGTCGAGCTCGGCGAGTGCCCGGACGACCTCGAGGGTGGTCTCGATGTCGAGCTCTTCGCCGAGGAAGTGGCGGGCGTAGCGGTGCGCCTTGATCATGCCGGTCACGGACTTGCCCTGGAGCGAGCGCCCGAACAGGGTGAGCAGCACGTCGTTGTTGCGGTGGAGGCGGCCGACGAGCGGGATGAGTTCTTCCGCGGCAGTCTGCTTCTTCTCCCACTCGTCGAGACGAGCGGCTGTTGCTTGAGTCAAAGGTCGAGTCCCCTTATATTCACGTGGTCGATTCCCGGCCCAAGTCTACCGTGTCGACTCCGCGCTCCTGGACCGGCGTTCGTCGTAGCGCTTGAACCCCAGCAGCGTGAGCGCGACGAGTCCGACGCCGGTGATGAGGGCGCCGAGGCTCTGGACCTGAAGCTCGGGCGCGACGAACCGACGGTGCGGGGTCGTGTCCTCGGGCAGCGGCGGCGGAACGGCCGTGCCGATCCAGGCGGCGACGAAGAGGATGATGCGAGCGAAGACGTTCATCGTCAGCATCACCGCGATGATCGACCCGAACACACCCGCGGCCTTCCCGGCGGAGAAGAGGTCGACGAGGACGGTGGCGAGGTTGAGCAGGATCGTGAAGGCGACGGCGCCGATGAGCGAACCGCGCACCTTCGCCTGCCGATTGACCGGATGCTCGGGCAGCATCGTGAAGAGGAACATGAAGATCAGCCACGATGCCCCGAAGGTGATGATCATCGGGACGACGACGAGGAGGCCCGACATCCATCCGGAGAGGTCGAAGAGATCGGTGATGAAGCTGCGCAGCCCCGTGCCGATGACCGTGAGACCTGCGGTGAGCAGAAGACCGACGATGAGTCCGAGCAGGGTCACGGTGTTCGAGAAGAACTTCTTGACCAGCGGCTGGTTGACGTCGTCGTCGAAGTCGTCGTGGAGCTGGGCGCGGACGGCGGCGCCGAGGTTGCCGATGAATCCCTGGCCGGTGTAGAGACCGGCGAGGATGCCGAAGATGCCGACGGCCTGCCAGTCGTTGAGGAAGCCCTCGAGCTGATCGGTCAGGGTCGAATTGCCGGGGGAGAAGTCCTCGATCTGCTGGGTGATGACGGGAACGAGGTCGGGCCGGACGACGTCGAGGACGAAGCCGAGTCCCGCGAAGGTGAACATCGCGATCGGAATGACCGCGAGAACGAGGAAGTACGTGATCGCGGCCCCGAACTGGTTGCCCAGACGCGTGATGAAGCGCTGGACGGCGCGGACGAGATGCGCCGGGCCCGGCTGGTTGATGGCCTGGTGACCGGCTTCGGCCATGGGACTGCGTGAGGCCAGGATCTTCGCTGGTGTCACTGGGTGCTCCTCCTTCTTGGGGATCGTCTCCCAGACTATCCGCTGGGAGCGCTCTGTGAGCGAAAGGTCGACCTGTTCTCTACACTTCAGAGCATGCCGCTCACCGCTTCGACCTCCGCCCTGGTCACGGTCTCCGCCTCCGGTGCCGCTGAGAACCTCAGCGGCTTCTCCGCGTGGACGGTGGCGATCATGGAGACGCTCGGACCTCTCGGCGTCGGATTCCTCGTCTTCCTCGACAACATCTTCCCGCCGATCCCCAGCGAGCTCGTGCTGCCGCTGGCCGGCTTCACGGCGAGTCGCGGTCAGCTCAGCCTCGTCCTCGCCATCGTCTTCGCGACGATCGGATCCGTCGTCGGAGCCCTCGTGCTCTACGCGGTGGGCCGCTGGATCGGACTCGACCGGATCGTGCGGATCGCCGTGAAGATGCCGCTCGTCGACGTCGCCGACGTCCACAAGACGATCGCGTGGTTCGACCGCCACGGTGACAAGGCCGTCTTCTTCGGGCGGATGATCCCGATCTTCCGCTCCCTCATCTCCATCCCGGCGGGCATGCGGGCGATGCCGATGCTCAAGTTCCTCCTCCTCACCGCCGCCGGCAGCACGATCTGGAACACGATCCTCATCGTCGCAGGCTTCTACCTCGGTGAGAACTGGTCGATCGTCGAAACCTACGCCGGGTACTTCCAGACGCTCGTCATCGTCGTCGTCGCGGTCGCCGTCGTCGCATGGGTCGTGCTCAAGGTCCGCAAGCGGCGCCGGCAGCGCGCGACGGGAACCCACGACTCCGACTTCGAGCGGGAGCAGGACGCCGAGCCCGACGGCACGCCTTGAGCGGTGAATGACCGAAGCCCGACCTATGGTCGGGCTTCGGCTGCTCCGCCTCGGCGGGATGGACCGTCGGCAGGGTTCACTTCACCCAGGCCGCCGCGGTGCTCTCGAACGGAACCTCCTCGCCGGCGGCGACGGGACCGGGCGCGGTGCCGTCGCCGAAGGGCGAGCCGCCGAGTTCCTCCCTGCCGTGCGGGGTCAGCCACCCGGAGAGGTCCGGCCCGACGGGAACGATGCCGGTGGGATTCACGTCCTTGTGGACGATGTAGTAGTGGTCCTTGATCTGCGGGAAGTCGATCGTGTCGCCGAATCCCGGCGTCTGATAGAGGTCGCGGGCGTAGCCCCAGAGGTTCGGGAAGTCCCGCAGGGCGGTGCGATTGGCCTTGAAGTGCCCGTAGTAGACGGGATCGAAGCGCGCGAGCGTCGTGAAGAGCCGGACATCGGCCTCGGTGATCGACTCGCCCATGAGGTAGCGCCGGGTCGCCAGTCGCTCCTCGACGGTGTCGAGGGCGGTGAAGAGGCGGTCGAAGGCCTTCTCATAGGCCTCCTGCGAGCCGGCGAAGCCCGACCGGTACACCCCGTTGTTGATCTCCGTGTAGATCATCCGCATGAGGGACTCCATCTCGTCCCGCAACTCCTCCGGCCACAGGTTCGGCGCACCGTCGCGGTGGTAAGCCGTCCACTGGGTCGAGAAGTCCTCGGTGATCTGCGCGAAGTCGTTCGTCACGACCTCACCGGAGGGGATGTCGACGATCGCGGGCACCGTGATGCCGCGCGGGTAGTCGGGATAGCGCTTGAAGAACGCCTCCTGGAGCCTCTCGATCCCGAGCACCGGATCGACGCCCTCGGGATCGAGGTCGAAGGTCCACGAGCGCTTGTCGTGAGTGGGCCCGGGCATCCCGAGGGAGATGACGTCCTCGAGACCGAGGAGGCGCCGGACGATGACCGTGCGGTTGGCCCACGGGCAGGCGCGCGCGGCGATGAGGCGGTAGCGACCGGGTTCGACGGGCCACTGGGCGTCGGGATCGTCGAGGATGCGGTCCTCGATGTAGTTCGTGTCGCGGTTGAACTCCGCGCCCTTCTCGACATAGGAGCCGGTGGTGTCAGTGTCCGTGGTCGTCTCGGTGTCGTTCGACATGGGGATGTCCTCTCTCACGCGACTGAGTGCGGCGGGTCGGCCGCCCGCGGTGAACGGGCGGCGACCGTCGTCACGATGGTTGAAACTTCATCTTACTCAGCCGGCCATCGCCGCGTCTCCCCACCGGCCTCAGTCGGCGTAGAGCGCTTCGATCTCGTCGGCGAAGTCCTTGCCGAGCAGGTGGCGCTTGACCGACTGCTTCGCGGAGAGATAGCCGTTGGCCTCGCTGAGCTCGACGGGCACGATGCGGAACTTCTTGATGCCCTCGGCCCGGGAGACGGTCCGATTGACGCGTTCGATCGCCTTCTCGATGGTCTGGCGCACGGTCTCGTCCTCGGCCGCCTCGGCGAGGGTCATCTCCGGCAGATCATGATTGGCAAGCCACGTCGGCAGCATCTCCGGGTCGAGGAAGATCAGCGCGGTGATGTACTTGCGGTTGTCGCCGACGAGCACCGGCTGGCCGATGATCGGATGGCGGCGCAGGGCGTCCTCGAGCGGGGCGGGAGCGATGTTCTTGCCGCTCGAGGTGACGATGAGCTCCTTCTTGCGCCCGACGATGCTGAGGTAGCCGTCCTCGTCGAGCGACCCGAGGTCGCCGGTGGCGAACCAGCCGTCGTGGAACTCCTTGGCCGTGGCCTCGGGGTTCTTCCAGTACTCGCGGAAGACGGGCACGCCCTTGGCGAGGATCTCGCCGTCGGGGGCGATCGCCACGGTCGCCCCGGGCAGGGGCACGCCGACGGTGCCGATCTTCGAGTTCTCGGGGACGTTGACCGTGATCGGGGCCGTCGTCTCGGTGAGACCGTAGCCCTCGAGGACGACGAGGCCGATGCCGCGGTAGAAGTGGCCGAGGTGCGTGCCGAGCGGCCCGCCGCCGGAGACCGCCCACTTGACGTTGTTGCCCATGATCTCCCGCAGCTTGCGGTAGACGAGGGTGTCGAAGAGCGCGTGCTGGGCCTTGAGCGTGAGCGGGACCCTGCCGGCGTCGAGGGCCTTCGAATAGGCGACGGCGACCTGCTCGGCCCGGCGGAAGATCTTCTCCTTGCCGCCGGCCTGCGCCTTCGCGAGCGCGGAGTTGAAGACCTTCTCGAAGACCCGGGGCACGCCGAGGATGAACGTCGGCTTGAAGCTGCCGAGGGCGTCGGTGAGCTTCGTCAGGTCGGCCTGGTGGGCGAGCAGCCCGCCCGTGCTCACGCAGAGGACCTCGATGAAGCGGGCGAAGACGTGGGCCTGGGGGAGGAAGAGGAGGCAGCGGGCGTCACCGCCGGTGACCTCGCTGATCTGCTCTTCGGCGGCCTGCGCGGTCTGGACGAAGTTCGCATGCGTGAGCACGCAGCCCTTGGGCCTGCCCGTCGTTCCGGAGGTGAAGATGATCGTCGCGATCGACTCGCTGCCGACCTGGCTGCGGCGGGCCTCGAGGTCGGCGTCGCTGACGGATGCGCCCGCGGCGCTGAGCTCGCGGAAGGCGCCCTCGTCCCAGATCCACAGCGCAGGTGTCGGCAGTCCGGCGGCGGCCGCGGCGTCGCGGACGCGCTGGGCATGCTCCTCGGTGGCGACGAGGCCGGCGGTGACCTCGGCGTTCTCGAGCATCCAGGCGAGCTGATCCTGCGAGGAGGTGTCGTAGAAGGGCACGGAGATCGCGCCGGCGAACCACACGGCGTAGTCCGACAGCGTCCAGTCGAAGGAGGTGGGGCCGAAGATGCCGACCTTGTCCTCGAACCCGACCCCGGAGGCCATGAGACCCTTGGCGACGGCGCGGACCTCATCGACGAACTCCGCCGTCGTCACCTCGACCCAGTCGTCGCCGACGGCCTTGGCCAGCGCCGGATGGGTGGGGGCGGTCGCGAGGCGGTTGAGAAGGATGTCGGTCGTCGATGACGTCGTGTCCACCTCGTACCCGACGACCGGAGTGGCTGACTGGGGCATTGTCTGTGGGCTCATGCGTACTCCTTCGGGACATAAGTTACTGCCCAGTTACTTTACTGTGCGATCGTTAAGTACTTTACTGTGCGAACCTTCAGCCGTGAAATCGATCACGTTTGCCCGGTGATCATGTCTCGTCTGCAGTCTAGCCAGTTCAGCGCGTGAACGTTCAGGCTACGATGGATCAAACCCGATCACTGGCGAAGGAAGGTAATGTCGACGAACCCTGAGGACACCGGTTTCCGCTACGACGCGGAGCTGGCGGAGAAGATCGAGACGTCATGGCAGCGCACCTGGGAGCAGGCGGGAACGTACCACGCCCCCAACCCGACCGGTGACCTCAGCCAGGACCTCGCCGCCTCCGCCGCGGAGTCCTCGTACGGGCCGCCGGACAACCTCGGCGAGCGGGAGTCCCTCTACATCATGGACATGTTCCCGTACCCCTCGGGTGCGGGCCTCCACGTCGGCCACCCGCTCGGGTATCTCGGCACCGACGTCTTCGGCCGCTATCAGCGGATGCGCGGACGCAATGTCATGCACGCGCTGTCGTATGACGCCTTCGGACTGCCCGCCGATCTCTACGCGGTGCAGACGGGCCAGCATCCGCGGATCACGACGGACGCGAACATCACGAACATGACCGCGCAGCTGCGACGCCTCGGGCTCGCCCACGACGCGCGCCGCAGCTTCGCGACGACCGACGACGACTTCGTCAAGTGGACGCAGTGGATCTTCCTCCAGATCTTCAACTCGTGGTACGACCCCGACGCGCAGGCACCGGGGGAGGACACCGCCGGTGCCGCCCGTCCGATCTCCACCCTCATCGAGCAGTTCGCGAGCGGACAGCGGCCGACCCCCGACGGGCGGGACTGGGCGCAGCTGAGCACCGCCGAGCAGGAGGACGTCCTCCAGGGCTACCGGCTGGCCTACGTCTCGGAGTCCCCGGTCAACTGGGCGCCGGGGCTGGGCACGGTGCTCGCGAACGAGGAGGTCACCGCCGAGGGCCTGTCCGAGCGCGGCAACTTCCCCGTCTACACGCGCACCCTGCGCCAGTGGAACATGCGCATCACGGCCTACGCCGACCGCCTCATCGACGACCTCGACGGCCTCGACTGGCCGAGTGCGATCCGCGCGATGCAGGTCAACTGGATCGGACGGTCGAAGGGCGCGCTGCTGCGCCTGCCGCTCGTGCCGACCGCTGCCACGGCCGCCGACGCCGATTCGACGACCGAGGAGTCCATCGAGGTCTTCACGACGCGCCCGGACACGCTCTTCGGCGCGACCTACCTCGTGCTCTCACCCGAGCACCCGGCCGTTGCCGACCTCACCGCGGACGCGTGGCCGGACGGCACGCCCGAGCGCTGGCGCGGGGGAGCCGACACCCCCACCGAGGCGATCGCCGCCTACCAGCGCGCGGCTGCGGCCAAGACCGACGCCGACCGGCAGCAGAGCCGGGAGAAGACCGGCATCTTCACCGGCTCCTCGGCGCTCAACCCCGCGACCGGTGAGCAGATCCCGATCTTCGTCGCCGACTACGTCCTCATGGGCTACGGCACCGGGGCGATCATGGCGGTGCCCGCCGAGGACGCCCGCGACTGGGAGTTCGCGAAGGAGTTCGGCCTGCCCTACGTCCGCACGGTGCAGCCCCCGGAGGACCACGACGAGGACTCGCCGTACACGGGCGAGGGCGTGATGATCAACTCCGCGAACGAGTCGATCGACGTCAACGGCCTGCCGATCGCCGAGGCGAAGGCCGCGGTCACCGCATGGCTGGCCGGTCTGGGCCTGGCCGAGGAGACGACGCAGTACCGACTGCGCGACTGGCTGTTCTCCCGCCAGCGCTACTGGGGCGAGCCGTTCCCGATCGTCTACGACGAGCACGGAACCCCGATCGCGCTGCCCGACGAGCAGCTGCCCGTCCAGCTGCCCGAGGTCGACGACTTCGCGCCGCGGACCTATGCCCCCGACGACGCCGACTCCCAGCCGGAGCCGGCCCTGTCGCGCAATCGGGACTGGGTCGAGGTCGAACTCGACCTCGGCGACGGACCGCGCACCTACTACCGCGAGACGAACACGATGCCCAACTGGGCCGGGTCCTCGTGGTACCAGCTGCGCTACGCCGACCCGCACAACTCCGATGCCGTCGTCGACCCGGTCAACGAGGAGTACTGGCTGGGTCCGCGGGCCTCGAAGCCCCGCGGTGGGGCCGACCTCTACGTCGGCGGTCAGGAGCACGCCGTGCTCCACCTCCTCTACGCGCGCTTCTGGCACAAGGTGCTCTTCGACCTCGGCTACATCTCCTCGTCGGAGCCGTTCCACCGGCTCGTCAACCAGGGCTACATCCAGGCCTACGCCTACACCGACGCCCGCGGCGTCTACGTCCCGGCCGCCGACGTCGAGGAGCGCACCGACGAGGCGGGCGAGACGACGTTCTGGTACGCAGGCGAGCAGGTCAACCGCGAGTACGGCAAGATCGGCAAGTCGCTGAAGAACTCCGTCATGCCCGATGAGATGTACGACGCCTACGGCGCGGACACGTTCCGCGTCTACGAGATGTCGATGGGACCGATCGAGCAGGACCGGCCGTGGGAGACCCGAGCCGTCGTCGGCGCGCAGCGCTTCCTCCAACGGGTGTGGCGCCTCTTCGTCGACGAGGCGACCGGTGAGTCCGTCGTCGCCGCGGGCACTGCCGACCCCGAGACCCTCAAGGTCGCGCACCAGGTCATCGCCGGAGTCCGCGACGACATGGACCACCTGCGCTTCAACACGGCGATCTCGAAACTCATCGTGCTCACCAACCACCTGACGAAGCAGGGCGGAGCGACCGTCGACGTCCTCGAGCCGCTGGCGATCATGCTCTCGCCCTTCGCCCCGCACCTCGCGGAGGAGCTGTGGCAGCGGCTCGGACACGAGTCGTCGATCACCTACGTCGACTTCCCTGAGGCCGACCCCGCCTACCTCGTCGCCGACACCGTCACCGCGGTCGTCCAGATCAAAGGCAAGGTGCGCGCCCGGCTCGATGTCGCCCCCGACATCACCGCCGACGACCTCGAAGCCCTGGCGCTGGCCTCGCCGAACGTCCAGCGTACGCTCGACGGCGCCGGGGTGCGCAAGGTCATCGTCAAGGCCCCCAAGCTCGTCAACATCGTTCCCGACGCGTGAACCGCTGACCGGCCCCGGTCACCTGAGAGAAGGACCCCTGACTCCCATGAGCTCCATCGCCGCCGTCCAGGATGAGATCCGCACTGCGCTCGGTGTGCGTCCGCAGATCGATCCCGCCACCGAGGTGATCCGCCGTGTCGAATTCCTCGTCGACTACGTGCTCACCACCGGGGTGCGCGGGCTGGTCCTCGGCATCAGCGGGGGACAGGACTCGACCCTGGCCGGCCGGCTCTGCCAGCTGGCCGTCGAGACCCTGCGGCGGCGCGGGGAGAAGGCCGAGTTCTACGCGGTGCGCCTGCCCTACCACGTCCAGGCCGACGAATCCGATGCGCAGGACGCGCTGAAGTTCATTGCCGCCGACCACGAGATCGTCTTCAACATCGGCGCGGCCACGGACGCCGCCGCCGAGGAGTACCGCGAGGCGATGGGCGAGCCGATCTCCGACTTCGGCAAGGGCAACGTCAAGGCGCGCATGCGGATGACCGCGCAGTTCGAGATCGCCGGGGAGAAGCGCCTCCTCGTCGTCGGCACCGATCATGCCGCCGAGGCGGTCACCGGCTTCTTCACGAAGTTCGGCGACGGCGCTGCCGACGTCATCCCGCTGTCGGGACTGAGCAAGCGGCAGGGACGGGAACTGCTGCGCCACCTCGGCGCGCCGGAGCACCTGACGACGAAGACCCCGACCGCGGACCTCCTCGACGACGACCCGGGTCAGACCGACGAATCGTCGCTGGGGCTGACGTACGAGCAGATCGACGACTTCCTCGAGGGCAACGAGATCGACGCCGAGGCGGCCCAGCGGCTCATCGACCGCTACCGGGCGACCGAGCACAAGCGCCGCACCCCGGTGACCCCGACCGACAACTGGTGGATCCGGCACTGACGGGGTGGCGCGCCGCGCGCGCGTGCCTCAGGCGGTGAGTCCGAGCTCGAGCGCGGTCTGCTTGAACTCCCAGCGGGCGGTGATGAACGTGTCGCCGAGGCTCTCCCCGCGGCTGCGCGCCTCCGTGTACTCACGCCACCCGCCCTTGCGCGAGTCGCCGGGGGTGATCTCCCGCTTCGTCTCGTCGTCGGCGACGACGCGGGTCTCCTCGTTCACCCAGATCGACAGCGCCTCGGCGGCGCGGTAGAGGTTCATGAACGCGGTGTGGGAGCGCGGGTTGTCGAAGCTCGACTTCGCGAACTCCTCCCGGAAGGTGTGGAGCGGGGCGAGCTCGTCGACGGCGAGGGTGCCGAACGTCGCATCGAGGCGCAGGGACTGGATGAGGCCGTCGGAGTCGGGGATGAGAGTCAGGATCCGCTGCGCCCGCGTCTCGTCGGGGATCTGCGCGACCTCCTCGGCGACGGGGGTCAGGCCCACCGCATCCATCCGCCCGCGTTCGGTCGCGAGGCTGCCGCGCAGGGCATCGATCTGGGTCTGGGAACGCCGCCATTCGCCGTGGAAGATCAGCAGGGCGGCAGCGGCACCGAGGCAGAGCACGATCCCGATGAGCCACGCGAACGGGTGGAGGGCGGGGATGGCGAAGAGCACGATGCCGACGACGATGAGGACGGCGAGAACCACCGCGGCGGTCGAGTTGGTGAGGAAATCCAGGAAACGCTTCACACGGACAAGACTACTGTTTCCGGCTCCGTAAATCGTGTAGGCAATCGTGCATGCAGGTGGCATATAGTGTGCGTGAAAATGCTCGGACGAAACGAGGTAGTGCCAGGTGTTGATTTCGGTCATCGGTTGTGGGTATCTGGGAGCCGTGCATGCGGCGGCCATGGCGTCGCTGGGTCACGAGGTCGTCGGCGTCGACGTCGAGAGGCGAAGATCGCGGCTCTGCGTGAGGGACGCCCGCCGTTCTTCGAACCGGGACTCGCCGACCTCCTCGTCGAGGGGCAGGAGAAGGGCGGCCTCGACTTCACGACGGATGTCTCCCGGGCCGCCGAGGCGAGCGTCCACTTCGTGTGCGTGGGCACCCCGCAGCGGCGCGGGGAGTTCGCCGCCGACGTCACGTACGTCGATGCTGCCGTCGACTCGCTCCTGCCGCATCTGGCGCCCGGCGCGGTGGTCGTCGGGAAGTCGACGGTGCCGGTGGGCACGGCGGCCCGGTTGGCCGCCCTCGTCGAACCGGCCGGGGGGATGCTCATGTGGAATCCCGAGTTCCTCCGTGAGGGACACGCCGTCGAGGACACCCTCCACCCCAACCGTCTCGTCTACGGGGTCGCCGAGGGCGAGGCCGGGGTCGCGGCGACCGCGGCCCTCGACGAGGTCTACGCGCCGATGCTCTCCGCCGACACGCCGCGGCTCGTCGCCGACTTCGCGACCGCCGAGCTCGTGAAGACCGCGGCGAACTCGTTCCTCGCGACGAAGATCTCCTTCATCAACGCGATGGCCGAGCTCTGTGAGGCCTCCGGGGCCGATGTCACGCTGCTCGCGGATGCGATCGGGATGGACGATCGGATCGGGCGGAAGTTCCTCAACGCCGGGCTCGGGTTCGGCGGGGGATGTCTGCCCAAGGACATCCGGGCGTTCATGGCCCGGGCCGGGGAGCTCGGGGCCGATCAGGCGGTGGCGTTCCTCAAGGAGATCGACTCGATCAACATGCGCCGGCGGGTGCGGATGGTCGACATCGCCCGGGATGCGCTCGGCGGGTCGTTCATCGGCAAGCGGGTGACGATCCTGGGGGCTGCGTTCAAACCCGACAGCGATGATGTCCGCGACTCCCCGGCGCTGGCGGTGGCCCGGCTCATCGGCACGCAGGGCGGGGTCGTCACGGTCACCGACCCGGAGGCCGTGGCGAATGCGTCCCGCGCGTTTCCCGAGCTCAGCTTCGTCACCGACACCACAGAGGCGCTGACCGGGGCGGATGCGGTGCTGCTGCTGACCGAGTGGCAGGAGTACCGGGACCTCGACCCGGAGGTCGTGGGCGGTCTCGTGGCCGGGCGGGTGCTCGTCGACGGGCGCAATGTGCTCGACCCGCACACGTGGCGGTCGGCGGGGTGGACGTATCGGGCGCTGGGCCGGCCATGAGGATCGGTCTCGTCACCGATTCGACCGCCCAGCTCCATGACGCCGAGGCGGCCCGGCTGCGCGAGACCACCGGCGGACTCTTCGCGGTCGTCCCCCTCACCGTGCTCATCGACGGGGTCGCCTACATCGACGGGGAGCTCGATCCGGACCGGTTGTGTGCGGCGATGGACGCCGGCTCCGAGGTGAGCACCTCGATGGCCACACCGGCTCGGTTCGCCGCCGCGTACGCCGATCTCATCGACCACGGCGCCGAGGCGATCATCGTCGTCACGATGTCCGGGGAGCTCTCGGGCACCCGCGATTCGGCCGTCACCGCGGCGACCGACCAGCCGGTGCTCATCGACGTCGTCGACTCGCGCACCACCTCGGCGGGACTCGCCGGGGCCGTCGCGGTCGCCGCTGCCGGGATCGGGCGCGGCGAGGACGTCGCATCGATCGCCGGCACCGTGGCCGACTGGTGTGCGGGGGAGACGATGACCGTCTTCGCTCCGCAGAACCTCGAACACCTGCGCCGAGGCGGTCGCATCGGGGCCGCGTCCTCGCTGCTCGGGCGCGCGCTGCAGATCGTGCCGGTGCTCGGGCTCGGGGCCGGAGTCGTCACCCCGGTCGCCCG